>SVKE01000023.1 GCA_015068615.1 Oscillospiraceae bacterium
CGCGAGCTGGGTTCAGAACGTCGTGAGACAGTTCGGTCCCTATCTGTCGCGGGCGCAGGAGATTTGAAGGGAGCTGTCCTTAGTACGAGAGGACCGGGATGGACGTACCACTGGTGTACCAGTTGTTCTGCCAAGGGCATGGCTGGGTAGCTATGTACGGACGGGATAAACGCTGAAGGCATCTAAGCGTGAAGCCCCCCTTAAGATAAGATCTCCCACAGAGTGATCTGGTAAGGTCCCATGTAGACTACATGGTTGATAGGTCAAGGGTGTACGCACGGAGACGTGTTTAGCTGATTGATACTAATAGACCGAGGGCTTGACCAAGAAGGTTTTTTTAAGAGATTATATGAGTTAGCTTTGTTCAGTTTTGAGGGTATACTCTCAATACATTCGGTGACAATAGCGAGGAGGTCCCACCCGTTCCCATCCCGAACACGGTAGTTAAGCTCCTTTGCGTCGACAATACTTGGCGGGTGACTGCCCGGGAAGATAGATCGTCGCCGGAACAAAAAGCCTGTAGATTAAATCTACAGGCTTTTTTATATACTAAATTAAACGCCATTTATCCTGGCAGTCAAGTAACTGGCGACCCATTATCCATAAAAGAGGGGGCTGTAGCAAAATGCTACAGCCCCTTTGTATAGTTGTGTAATCTTAGGCAAGCAGCTCCCTTGCCAGTTTCTCCAGAGCAGCGTTGCTTTCTTCATTTACTGAGGATTTGATTTGCACGATGGTATCGCAGAAGGTCAGGTTTTTGCTGTTCTCCAGCAGCTTCTGCATGGTTTTGGCCGCTGCCGGCGCCCAGGTTCCGTTTTCAATCAGACCAATTTTTCTTTTTTGAAAATTTCGCTCTGTCAAATGGTCAATAAAGGTCCGCATAAACGGAAAGATATCATTATTATAGGTCGTGGTGGCCAGAACCAATCTGTCATACCGGAACGCATCCTCCACGGCTTCCGTCATGTCATCACGAGCAAGGTCAGTGACTGTAACCTTCGGACAACCGGCCGCAGTGAGCTTGTCCGCAAGAGTCAGCACTGCCTTTTTTGTGTTGCCATAGACAGAGGTATATGCAATCATAATCCCTTCATTTTCCGGCTCATAAGACGACCAGGTGTTATATAAACCTATATAATAGGAAAGATTCTCGCAGAGCATCGGTCCGTGCAGGGGGCAAATGGTTTGTACATCCAAAGCGGCAACCTTTTTCAAGAGCGTCTGTACCTGCGCGCCGTACTTTCCTACTATGCCGAAATAGTACCGTCGCGCCTCACAGGCCCAGTCCTCCTCTGTATCCAACGCCCCGAACTTGCCGAAGGCATCGGCAGAAAACAGGGTCTTGCTGGCTGTGTCATAGGTCACCATAACCTCCGGCCAATGCACCATGGGCGCTGTGATGAAGGTCAGCGTATGCTTGCCTAAGGAGAGGGTATCGCCCTCTTTAACGACTCGCTGCCGGCCTTGAAAATCAGTACCGAAGAATTGCATCATCATGCAAAAAGCCTTGGCCGTGGCTACGGCAGTGGCTTCGGGATACATCTCCATAAATTTTGCAATATGTGCTGCATGATCCGGCTCCATATGCTGCACAATCAGATAACGCGGCTTTTTATCTCCCAATGTGCTTTTGATGTTTTGCAGCCATACATCTCCAAAACGGCCATCGACCGTATCAAAAATAGCAATATGCTCGTCTAATATAGCGTAAGAGTTATAGGCCATCCCGTTGGGAACAGGGTATTGACCCTCGAACAAATCGATTTCTCGGTCATTTACGCCAACATACACAATGTCTTCCGTAATCTTCAATGGTATCTCTCCCTTTATCATGTCTTATTATATATTTTACCATAAAATCGCATGATTTGATACCCCTTTTTTTAAAAAACAAAAATAATTTGCGATTTTATTAAATTTTTTAAAAAATTCTCTTGACGAATCGGTTTACATATGTTATATTATAAAGTACCTGCAAAAAAGGTTCTTTTTTTTTGCGTGCGCAAAAAGAAATTTATCGTAGGAGGGAAAGACATGAGAACGAAAATTACACTTGCATGTTCTGAATGTAAGCAGAGAAACTACAATACAATGAAGAACAAGAAAAATGATCCTGACAGACTGGAAATGAACAAGTATTGTCGGTTCTGCAAAAAGCACACTGCCCATAAGGAAACGAAATAAGACCGGTGTGCTCTGCGGGCTTTTTATACTGCCTGCTAAGACGGTCTCTTTCGGTATGGAAATACTTCATAAACTGTGCCGCGACGTCCGGCAGAATGGAGATTGTTATGAGTGAAACTAGAAAAGCCAACATATTTGTCAGAGCGGCAAGAGCCATCGCAGGTTATTTCCGCGAGCTTAAATCCGAGCTGAAAAAGGTTGTCTGGCCTTCCTTTAAACAGGTCCGCAACAACACCAGCGTGGTTATTACAACGATTATCCTGCTGGCTGTTATTGTAGCGGTTTTAGACTTTGCGTTTCAGTATATATTCAGTCTCATCCTTAAATAATACAGAGCGCATTTGACTCTATTATAAGGAGGCGAAGGAAACTCACGGTTTCTTGAATGTTATGGCTGATGATGCAAGATGGTATGTCATTCATACCTTTTCCGGGTATGAAAAAAAAGTACAGGCTAATATTGAAAAATCGGTTGAAAACAGGAACCTGCACGATTTAATTCTGGATATTAAGGTGCCCATGGAAGAGGTTGTGGAGACCAAGGGCAACGAGCAGAAGGTTGTGCAGCGTAAGGTTTTCCCCGGTTATGTCATGGTGAAAATGATTATGACGGATGACAGCTGGTATGTTATTCGGAATACCCGCGGCGTAACGGGCTTTGTCGGCCCGGGTTCAAAGCCGGTACCCCTCACGGAAGAAGAGGTACACACAATGGGTATTGAGCGCAAGACAGTTTCTGTCAACTTTGAGGTCGGCTCTAATGTGAGAGTGTGTGAAGGCCCGTTGGCTGATTTTGTCGGCGTTGTGGATGAAATTAATATGGAAAAGCAGTCCGTGCGGGTGATTGTGTCAATGTTCGGCAGAGAAACACCGGTCGAGCTGGATTTTTCACAGATAGAGGTATTATAGTAAATATAGCCTTTTGGCTTTATTTTAGCAACGGACTTCCGTTGTCGGGTGGGAGAACCGAAGGTTCGCCAAAACCACATCTTTTTTAGAGGAGGAACTTATACAATGGCTCAAAAAATTTCAGGCTACATCAAACTGCAGATTCCGGCAGGTAAAGCTACACCGGCTCCGCCTGTAGGCCCTGCTCTGGGTCAGCACGGTGTGAACATTGTGCAGTTTACCAAGGAATTTAATGAAAAAACCGCCAAGGACGCAGGTCTTATCATCCCTGTTGTCATCACGGTTTATGCGGACAGATCTTTTTCATTTATCACAAAGACTCCGCCGGCAGCTGTATTACTTAAAAAGGCTGCGAAAATCGAAAGCGGTTCGGGTGTTCCCAACAAGACGAAGGTGGCAACTGTTTCTAAGGATGCAGTCCGCCAGATTGCAGAGCAGAAAATGCCCGATTTAAATGCTGCCAGTGTTGAGGCTGCTATGAGCATGATTGCCGGCACAGCCAGAAGCATGGGAATCGTTGTTGAGGACTGAGTTCGATTGAATACGTGGGAGAGCGAAAGCTTGCAAGACCACAAAAGGAGGAAAAGAAATGTTTAGAGGGAAAAAATACAAAGAAAGTATTAAGCTGATTGATAAAACTAATTTATATGACCCGGCAGAGGCTATGGAGCTGGTGACCAAGACTGCAAAGGCAAAGTTTGACGAAACAGTTGAAGTGCATGTTAAGCTGGGTGTTGACTCAAGACATGCTGATCAGCAGGTTCGCGGTGCTATCGTACTGCCGCATGGTACCGGTAAGGTGGCCAGAGTTCTGGTTTTTGCCAAGGGCGATAAGCTTGCTGAGGCTGAGGCTGCCGGTGCAGATTTTGTCGGTGGTGAAGAACTCATCCCCAGAATTCAGAACGACAACTGGTTTGATTATGATGTTGTTGTTGCAACACCTGACATGATGGGCGTTGTGGGTCGTCTGGGTAAGGTTCTGGGTCCCAAGGGCTTAATGCCGAGCCCCAAGGCCGGTACTGTTACGATGGATGTAGCCAAGGCTATCTCTGAGATTAAATCCGGTAAGATTGAGTATCGTCTGGATAAGACAAACATCATCCATTGCCCCATCGGCAAGGTTTCATTTGGTTCTCAGAAGCTGGGCGAAAACTTCAAAGCGCTCCTGGATGCAATTGTGAAGGCTAAGCCTGCCGCTTCTAAGGGTCAGTACATCAAGAGCTGTGTCGTTGCTTCTACCATGGGCCCGGGCATTAAAATTTCTCAGGCAAAAATTTTGGACTAATTTACTCTTGACAAGTACAAGTTTTTGTGATATACTGACACATGTCAGTTAAATATTTCCGTAGACAGCCGGTTTCCGAAAGGATATAATGCGTAAGCGCCAGCCGAGGAGAGTGTTTTTAAAGCGATTTAAAAGGCTTTTCTTTGCGTCTGCGGGAAAAGCCTTTATTTATTGCCGGCTCATTTTGAGCTGTGCTGTTACAGACAAGTGAGGTGAAAACTATGCCCAGTGAAAAAATTCTGGAACAAAAGAAACAGCAGGTCACCGAATTGGTTGATAAGTTTCAGCGTGCTGCTTCGGGCGTTTTGGTTGACTATCGCGGCTTGACCGTTGAGGAGGATACCAAGCTTCGTTCCGAGCTGCGTAAGGCAGAGGTTGAGTATGCGGTTGTGAAAAACACCTTAACCCGCTTTGCTGCCAATGAGGTTGGCTTTGCAGAATTTGATCCCATCTTAAACGGCCCCACCGCTTTAGCTCTTTCTTATGACGATGCGGTTGCACCGGCCAAGGTTTTGGTGGAGTATGGAAAGAAGAATGAAAATCTCGAAATCAAAGGCGGCTTTGTTGAAGGAAAGATCGTTTCGATTGAAGAGATTAAGGCGCTGGCCTCCCTGCCTTCAAAGGAAGTGCTGGTTGGCAAGCTGCTTGGCTCTATGTCATCACCCATTCAGGGCTTCGTAAGTGTTCTGAATGGCAACCTGTCAGGCTTCGTTCGTGCGCTGCAAGCAATTGCAGATAAGAAGGCCGCCGCAGGTGAATAATTACAAAACAAAAAAATAAAAATTATTTAATTTTATGGAGGGTATTAAAATGACTGAAAACGCACAGAAAATATTAGACATGGTAAAAGAACTGACCGTTCTGGAGCTTTCCGAACTGGTTAAGGAAATGGAAGAGGTATTCGGCGTTAGCGCTGCTGCTCCTGTTGCTGTAGCTGCTGTAGCTGGTGCTGCTCCTGCTGCCGGCGCTGCTGCTGCCGAGGAAAAGAGCGAATTCGATGTTGAGCTGACCGATGCCGGTGCTGAAAAGATTAAGGTTATTAAGGTTGTTCGTGAGCTCACCGGTCTGGGCCTGAAGGAAGCTAAGGACTTAGTTGACGGCGCTCCCAAGGTACTTAAGGAAGGTATCGGCAAGGAAGATGCTGAAGCTATAAAGGCTAAGCTGGAAGAAGTAGGCGCTAAGATCACCTTGAAATAAGCTTCGCTTGTAAAACGGCCCTGATGAACGTATCAGGGTCGTTTTTTTAGACAAGACGGAACTTTTCTACACATTTAAACATGTTACCAGCATTTTACATAAGGAGGTATACTCATGAAAAGGATAATTGGTCTTATATTGTGTGTGGTGCTATTTTCTGCGATGCTTCTCCTCTCCTGTGCGGCGCCCGAGCCGGTGGCCTCTGTGCCGAGTGCGTGGGCAAAAACAAGCATTGAGCAAGCAGAGCAGTTGGGCGTTGTACCGGCCGGATATGTGCCGGACTGGCAGGCGCCGATTACCAGAGAGGGATTTTGCGATTTGGCCTTTAACACCATGAAAGCTTCCGGCAAAACTCTGCCGGTGCCGGTGGAGACACCCTTTACTGATACGGAAAACATGTCTATTGCAGCGCTGAATGAGGCGGGCATCATCCTCGGCAAGGACGAAGGCATATTCGCTCCGGCAGACCTTTTAACTCGCGAGGAGGCGGCTACTATTTTATGGAGAATGTCAGAGCAGCTGGGATGTGTTGCCGAGGACACGAACCTGGTTTTATATAAAGACCATGATGATATTGCCTCCTGGGCGCAGTCGCCTGTGTATGTGATGTTTACATTGGGCGTGATGGAGGGGACTGATACGGGCTTTTTGCCCAAGGCCAGCTATACGACTGAACAGGCTGTGGCCACTCTGGTGCGGCTTTATAACGTCCGCCCGGCGAAGGAAGCGGCAGCATCAACGAGTTTTGCTGATTAGCTGAATGCGTAAATGCCGATAAACAAAAACCATATGTTCTCGCCTCTTTATTAAAATGGCGCCGGAGTCCATTGACTTTTGTGCCGATTGTCCCCTTACCTTTGTCATTCACGATCACACAAGCGGCCAAATTTCATTTATGGGTGAATATGCCTATGCCGAATAATCGGTTATTTAAGCTCTGTCCTTCTTCTCAAGATGGGCAGAGCGTTTTTTTATGGTTAAAAAGGGCATGATAAGAAGAAAGGCAAAGAATCATGAAAATTTTCCATTTTTTTCTTGTAATTTATAGAATGTTTTGATATAATGATATTTGGTGAAAATTCGATTTTTGAAGAAGCGGTTTTATGCAAATTGCTCTTTCCAAAATCGTTAACAGAGCCGAAGCTTCGGCACTTTTTACATTTTTTTATGTCTTTGCCTATGTTCTCCGGGCAGAGACCGGCAGGGGCGCAAAGGCGTTTCTGTGTATTCTATCCAAGCTATAGGAGGTTTGCAATGAGTACAAACAACAAGCTGGTCGAGTTGCACAACCGCCGGACAGCCATTGAGGCAGGCGGCGGCACAGAAAAAACGACCAAACAGCACGACGCGGGCAAGCTCACCGCGCGTGAAAGAATTAATCTGCTTTTTGATGAGGGAAGCTTTATTGAGCTGGATGCATTTGCAGGCGCCCGTCCGTCGGCGCTTAGCGGCGAGACAGAGGCCCCCTGCGATGGCGTCATTTGCGGCTATGGTACGGTGGAGCTGCGTCCTGTCTTTGCCTATGCGCAGGATTTTACTGTGCTGGGTGGCTCTGTGGGTGAAATCCACGGTAAAAAAATTGCCAAGGTCATTGACATGGCCGTGAAAACCGGTGCTCCCATTGTGGGTATGCTGGATTCCGGCGGCGCGAGAATTCAGGAGGGTACAGACGCCTTAGAGGGCATGGGCCTGATCATGCGAAAAACAGCTCTGGCTTCCGGCGTGGTACCGCAGATTGCGGCTGTTATGGGTCCTTGTGCAGGTGGTGCGGCAGCGGCTGCCACACTTTCCGACTTTGTGTTTATGACCCGCGAGGCATCCACGCTTTATGTATCTGGTCCTTCGGTCATTAAGGGAACAACCGGCGTGGAAACCACTGCCAAGGAGCTGGGCGGCGCAGAGGCCAACGCTGAAAAAAGTGGTAACTGTCAGGTGGTATGTGACAATGACGAGGCACTGATTGCGGCTGTAAAGGCTCTGCTTTCGTACCTGCCCTCTAACAATTTAGAGGATGCACCGCTGGTTGAAACGGATGACATTAACCGGATTTCTCCGGCGCTTAATGGCCTGATTCCTGATGATGACAACGCAGGCTATGATGTAAAAAGCGTGCTGGCAGAAATTGCAGACAGCGGCAGCTTATATGAAATTCTTCCTTTATATGCAAAAAATATTGTTACGGCCTTTGGCCGCATGGGCGGTGCTACGGTTGGTTTTGTGGCAAGTCAGGCAGCCGAGGGTGGACAGCTTGATGGTGCGGCGGCAGAAAAAGCCACCCGTTTTGTACGCTTCTGCGATGCCTTCAATCTGCCGGTGATTACCCTGACGGATACCGATGGCTATAAGGCTGATGTGGCAGAGGAGCAGAGCGGTCTGGCTCGTAAAATGGCTGCGCTGGCCTATGCCTATGCTGAAGCCACTGTGCCGAAGTTGAACCTGATTCTGCGTAAGGCTTATGGTAGTGCTTATATTGCCATGGGCAGCAAGCACATTGGCGCCGATATGACTTATGCGTGGCCTACAGCGCAGATTGCTGTGATGCACGCAGAGGGTGCAGCCGGCATTATCTACAGAAAAGAGCTACAGAAGGCAGAGGATCCCATAAAGGCACGCGGCGAATTTGTGGAAGCCTTTAAGGAAACCTTTGCGAATCCCTATGAAGCAGCAAAGCATGGTTATGTGGATGACGTCATTGAGCCCGATTCCACCCGTCCCAGACTCATTGCTGCACTCCTGATGCTGGCCGGCAAGCGGGAAGTCCTGCCTGCTAAAAAGCATGGCAGCATGCCTTTATAAGGCGGAAAGGACGGATTGCTATGACAGATAAATTTGCACAGGGCGGTGTTGTTGCGGTCATTGGTATTTGCACGGTATTTATTGTACTGGCAATTCTTTGGGGCGTTTTGGAGCTGATGCGCGTATTCTTCACCAAGGACGCGAAAAAAGAGAAAAAGCCGGCAGAAAAAGCGGCTCCTGCACCGGCACCAATGGCGGCTGTGGCTAAGGCCCCCGTTGCTTCTGCGGCCGGAGCTGCAGAGGATGAGGAGCTTATTGCCGTTCTTGCTGCGGCGGTGGCGGCCTACCTCGGTCAGCCCGTCAGTCGCTTTCAAATTAAAAACTATCGCAGAATAGACAGCGGTACGCCAATTTGGAACCGCACGGCAAGACGCGATAACTTGATTGGATAACAATAGAAGCCTAAGGCTGAAAATGATTATAAGGAGGATACTTCCATGAGAAAATTTATGATACAGGTAAATGGCAAATCGTATGAGGTTGATGTTGAAGAGATAGGCGGCGCTCCGGCGATGGCGCCTGCGCCTGCCAGCGTTCCCGCAGCTGTTTCCGCGGCTCCGGCTCCGGCTGCAGCACCCGCACCCGCTCCGGCGGCAGCTCCGGCTCCGGCCGCAGCACCTGCCGGCGGCGCACAGGGCAGCGTACAGATTACGGCACCCATGCCCGGTACAGTCCTTTCTGTGAAGGTCGGCGTTGGTGATACTGTCACAAAGGGTCAGCCCGTTGTGATTTTAGAGGCTATGAAGATGGAGAATGAAATTGTGGCACCGCAGGATGGCACCATCGCATCTGTGAACACCACGCAAGGCTCCTCCGTCAATAATGGCGACTTACTCGTGACAATGAACTAAGCCACTTCGAGAAAGGGTGATTTTGTTGAATTTATTTGTTGAAGGAATCACCAGCTTTGTGAATAATACCGGTTTGGCAAAATTATTTGCTGCCACAGAGTCCTCAGCTCTGGCCTTTGCGGGCGTGGACTTTGGCACGATTATTATGCTGGTCATTTCCTGTGTACTCATCTATCTTGCCATCGGCAAGCAGTTTGAGCCCCTTCTTTTGCTCCCGATTTCGTTCGGTATGCTGCTTGCAAACCTGCCGATGTCCAACCTGATGCATAACGTATTCTTTGTGGGCAGCGGCGAGGAAAACTTTGTGATGGATTTCGGTCAGATTCTTCATGAGGGCGGTCTTTTGGACCTTTTGTATTTAGGCGTTAAGCTGGGTATTTACCCATCTCTCATTTTCCTTGGCATTGGTGCCATGACAGACTTTTCGCCGCTGATTGCCAACCCCAAGAGCCTGCTTTTGGGTGCTGCTGCACAGCTGGGCGTGTTTGTCGCATTCTTTGGTGCCCTGTTTTTGGGCTTCAGCATTTTTGAGGCTATGGCCATCGGCATCATCGGCGGCGCAGACGGCCCAACGGCGATTCTCGTCACCAAAACGCTGGCGCCGAAGCTGTTGCCGGCCATTGCCATCGCGGCCTATTCCTACATGGCGCTGATTCCGATTATTCAGCCGCCGATTATGAAGGCGCTGACAACCAAAAAGGAGCGTCTTGTGAAGATGGAGCAGCTTCGTCCTGTCAGCAAGCTGGAGCGGCTGCTGTTCCCCATTGTTGTCACCATTGTTGTGGCGCTGATTGTACCGGATGCCGTGCCCCTGGTCGGCTGCCTGATGCTGGGCAATCTGATTAAGGAAAGCGGCGTGGCCGAGCGCCTTTCCAAGACTGTGCAGAATGAGCTGATGAACATTGTCACCATCTTTTTGGGTGTTACGGTGGGTGCAACAGCCTCGGCAGATACCTTCCTTCGTCCGGAAACCCTGTTTATTATCGTGTTGGGTCTGGTTGCATTCTGCATCAGCACTGCCGGCGGTGTACTGCTTGGTAAAGTGATGTATATTGTGACCAAGGGCAAGGTAAACCCCTTAATTGGTGCGGCCGGTGTTTCGGCTGTGCCGATGGCGGCTCGCGTGGCACAGAGTGTCGGCCAGAAGGAGGATCCCACCAACTTTTTGCTGATGCATGCCATGGGTCCCAACGTGGCCGGCGTCATCGGTTCTGCTGTGGCAGCCGGTGTGTTCCTTGCCATGGCTAAGGTTCTGTAAAAGAATATAAGATTGAGCGGCGCCCGTGGGCAAAAGGGCTGCCGCGGAAAGGGAATAACTTATGTCTACGAATCAAAAACCCGTTAAAATAACAGAAACCGCCCTGCGGGATGCACATCAGTCCCTGATTGCCACCCGTATGACCACCGAACAAATCCTGCCGATTGTGGAAAAGCTTGACCAGGTGGGCTATCATTCATTGGAGGCTTGGGGCGGTGCAACCTTCGACGCTTGCCTGCGTTTTTTAAACGAAGATCCCTGGGAGCGTTTGCGCAAAATCCGTGAGCGTGCGAAAAATACAAAGCTACAAATGCTGTTCCGCGGCCAGAACATTCTGGGCTATAAGAACTACGCAGATGATGTGGTGGAATACTTTGTGCAAAAGTCTCTGGCAAACGGTATGGATATCATCCGTATCTTCGATGCATTAAATGACGTGCGCAACCTAGAGTGTGCCATTAACGCTTGCCAGAAGGAGGGCGGCCATGTACAGGCCGTTGTCTGCTACACCATCAGCCCGGTTCATAATGTAGAGAATTTTGTGAAAATGGCAAAGGAGCTGGAGGAGCGCGGCGCAGACTCTATCTGTATCAAGGATATGGCCGGTCTGCTTCTGCCGTATACGGCTTATGAGCTGGTAAAGGCCATGAAAGAAACCGTGAAGGTTCCGATTCAGCTGCATACTCACTACACAAGCGGTGTTGCCTCCATGACATACTTAAAGGCCATTGAGGCCGGTGTTGACGTGGTAGACTGTGCCATTTCGCCCATGTCCTTAGGCACCTCCCAGCCGCCCACAGAGCCGCTGGTTGCAACCCTGCAGGGCACACCCTATGATACGGGTCTTAATCTTGACCTCTTATCTGAGATTGCGGATTACTTCCGTCCGCTGCGAGAGGAATATCTTGCCAGCGGACTTTTGAACCCGAAAATGCTCGGTGTTGACGTAAACACATTGCTGTATCAGGTGCCCGGCGGCATGCTGTCAAACCTTGTTTCTCAGCTCAAACAGCAGGGCAAGGAGGATCAGCTGGAGGAGGTATTAAAGGAAGTGCCCCGCGTGCGCGAGGACTTGGGCTTCCCGCCGCTTGTAACGCCCTCCAGCCAGATTGTGGGCACGCAGGCCGTGCTGAATGTTATCATGGGTGAGCGTTATAAGATGGTCACAAAGGAAACCAAGGGCATCGTCAAGGGTGAATACGGCACCACGCCGGTTCCCATCAAGGAGGAATTTGTGAAAAAGATTATCGGCGATGAGGAGCAGATTACCTGCCGTCCGGCAGATTTAATCAAGCCGGAGCTTGACGCCATGCGCGAGCAGATTAAGGAATATATCGAGCAGGACGAGGATGTATTGTCTTATGCTCTCTTTGATCAGGTGGCGGTAAAGTTCTTTGAAAAGCGCCGTGCCGAAAAATATAAGCTGGATCATGACCTTGCCAATATGGAGGAAATGACCCACCCGGTGTGAGAATAGCTAAGGGGCTGTAGCAAAATGCCCAGATCGTGCAAAGCATAAAAAGCCTATAATAGCATATTGTAATTGGAAAGAGATTGCAGGAATACAATAATAAGTGGTAAAAAATCGTTTTAAAACGATTTTTAGTTTCAAATGCTTTGCACTTTGAACAAACTTCGCCTCTTGCTGTACCTCTGTACAGCTTCGGGACTCAGTTTGTCCAATCTGCGCTATTTTTCGTCCATCCCCAAAGGGGCTGTAGCAAAATGCTACAGCCCCTTAAAAATTATTCTTTAAATGAATAAAAATGGAATAAAATGGAAGCTCTATGACTATAATGATACTATCAAAGCCTTAGTTAACAAACAGAGGAGGAAAAAAGATGGTATCACTGGAGGTCATTGAAAAAAAGGGACGGAAGCTTTTAAATCGTTTTCGCCTGCTGCAGGAGAATAATCAGGCAAAAAAGCTGGACGAGCATCGGCGCATAGAATTTCTGCGGGAGCTTCGCCATGCACAGAACGATTTGGAGGCGGCGCGCAATAACTATAATTTTGTGAAGGATACGGGTCTTTTAGAATACTATATTTATGAGATTAAAGCAGCAGAAACCCGGGTGAATTATTATTTACGGCTGGCTAAAAAAGAGAATTTCCGCAATGAGGCGCTGCCCCTTGGCAGTCGGAGCTTTGCAGGAAGGAGCGATGAGCTTATATGACCGGATTAGAAATTGCCGCATATCTGCTGGCAGCAGCTCTGGCTCTGGTAATTTGCCGCGTGTTCTGGCGTCCGCTCAAATCGGTGCTGGTGATGGTGGCAAATTCCCTTTTAGGGGGGCTGGGGCTTTACATATTCAATCTGGCCTTTTCGGGCACCGGCTTTTCCATTGGTATCAATATCGTCACCGCCGCGGTGTGCGGTCTGTTCGGTTTGCCGGGGCTGGTGCTTCTGATTCTGCTAAAGTTTTTGTTCGGGATGTAAGGAGGCGCCAGCCTTCGACGTGCCCTTTGGGTAAAAGGGGGCCGGTAGCCGATAGGCTGACTGGGGGATACAAAACGCAGAATATAAATCCCTCCACCGCCTACGGCGGTCCCCCTCCCTCTTACCCATGGGGCACGCGAGGCGAGGGAGGCCTTTCCATTGGGCCCGCTTAAAGCTCTTCCTCCATATAATTGCTCCGCTCATATTTCTTCCCCTGGTAGAACCGGAGGTTTATTTCCACGCCTAAAGGTACTAAAAAAACGGGTACAGCAACGAGTTGTTTGCTGTACCCATTTTTTGTTATCTGCTGCCTGTGTCTGCCGGCACCTTTTCCTTAAACAAAAGGGTGATGCTCCACAGACCGGCGATGCCCACCAGGCTGTATATAATTCTGCTCATAACCGACATTTGTCCACCGAAGATGGAGGCGACAAAGTCAAAGCCGAACAAGCCGATACAACCCCAGTTTAAGGCACCGATGATAACAAGTACAAGTGAAATATTATCAATTGTCGACATTTCATCCACTCCTTCAATGAGTAGTATGGTCGGTTTTAGCAGAATTATTCAATTTTTTTAATAAAAAAAATTTTTTAGTTAAAAATCAATTTCCGGAATATTGCGCTTTGTGCCGATAACATCGGGATTAATCTTTTCCGTGAGGTAGGCCATCATGGCAATTTGCTCTAATGCAATGGCACGGCTGACAGATTCCGTGGCGCTGCCGCCCCAGGTAAATACCCCATGCTGAAACAGCAGCATACCGGGAACGGCCTCCGGATCCAGGCTCCGTTTTTCAACCGTTTCACACATGGCGAGCCCTGCTGCCATGCCGTAATCATTATCTGCCTCGCGGGGAGTGACGTCGCGGCTGCAAGGAATAGCCTCCTTAAAGTGCTCCATGTGAAAGGTGCCATAAACAGGGATATCACGACCTGCCTGCGCCCAGGCAGAGGCATACATAGAATGGGTATGGGCCACGCTGCTAATTTGCGGAAAGGCACGATAGAGCTCAATGTGGGCAGCTAAATCCGTCATGGGCTCGCCGTTTCCCTCTATGACATTTCCGGATAAATCCGTTACCAGGAGACTGTCAGCATCGGCGATATGGCCGTTTATCGGTTGAGCAATAATTAGGCTGTTTGTGCGGTCTAAAAGTGACACGTTCTTTCTGCCAAATTGGTGACAGGCTTCGCCGTTTAATAATGAAATGGCAGAAAAAAGCTCCTCTTTTAATGCGTCCAGCAAGCAATCACGTCCTTTCAAAAGCGGATAACAGAATTCATAATTATATTTATTTTACCATATAATAGGATAAAAGTAAAGGGGAAAGAGGGTGAGGAGATGTATCGGGCAGGAGAGCTGCGGCAAAAGGAGGTCATTAATCTTGCTGATGCCAGCCGCCTTGGCTTTGTGGCAGATGTGGAGGTGAGCCTGGAGGCCGGTGCCATTGAGGCTGTCATTGTGCCGGGGAAGTCACGGATGTTCAACTTCGGCAAGGGCAGCGACCTTGTGATTCCCTGGGAAAAAATTAAGCGCATTGGTGAGGATGTGATTTTAGTGGATATTCAGGTGGAGACGTGAGGAAAAAATTATGCGACTTTTAGAAAAAGCCTTTCATTTTTAAGCGTTTTATGATATGATATATAAAATGGGAGGAGATTGAAATGAAGGAAAAATATTACATCACCACGGCGATTGCCTATACATCGCGCAAGCCCCACATCGGTAATACCTACGAGGTGGTTTTGACTGATGCTATTGCGCGTTATAAAAGACAACGGGGCTATGATGTTTTCTTTCTGACCGGCACGGACGAGCATGGCCAGAAAATCGGTGAGGCAGCTAAAGAAGCAGGCATTACACCTCAGCAATATGTGGATGGAGTGGCAGGTGAAATTCGGGCCATCTGGGATTTGATGGGCGCCAGCTATGACCATTTTATCCGTACCACGGATGAGTACCATGTGAAAAGCGTACAAAAAATCTTTAAAAAGCTGTATGACCAGGGAGATATATATAAGGATGAATATGAGGGCTGGTACTGTGTGCCCTGTGAATCCTTCTTCACGGAAACGCAGCTTGTAGACGGCAAATGCCCCGATTGCGGCCGTGAGGTAAAGAAAACGAAGGAAGAGGCTTATTTCTTTAAAATGAGCAAATATCAGGACAGGCTCATGGAGCATATTGAAAGCAACCCTGATTTTATTCAGCCGGAAAGCCGTAAGAAGGAAATGGTGAATAACTTTTTAAAGCCCGGCCTGCAGGATTTGTGTGTATCCCGTACCTCGTTTGACTGGGGTATCCCCGTCACCTTTGATGATAAGCACGTCATTTATGTGTGGATTGATGCACTATCCAACTATATCACGGCTTTGGGCTATGCGCCCGATGCCCAGGGCGATTTATATAAAAAGTACTGGCCCTGTGACGTACACATTATCGGCAAGGACATTCTGCGCTTTCACACCATTTATTGGCCCATTATGCTGATGGCACTTGGTGAGCCGCTGCCGAAGCAGATTTTCGGGCACCCATGGCTGTTATCCGGTACGGATAAAATCAGCAAATCCCGCGGGAACGCCATTTATGCCGATGACCTTGTCAAGCTCTTTGGTGTGGATGCTGTACGTTACTACCTCCTGTGTGAGATGCCCTATGCGCAGGATGGCACCATCTCCTATGAAAACATCATCAGCCGCTTTAATGCAGACCTTGCCAATACACTGGGCAATCTGGTGAACCGTACGGTTTCCATGCAGCATAAATATTTCGACGGTGTGGTTATGCCGCAGTGCCCCGGCGAGTTCGATGCTTCTGTTGTGGAATGCGCTCTGCAGACGGTACAGGCCTGCACGAAGAAGATGGACGAGTTCAAAACGGCAGAGGCCCTGGCCGAGGTCATGAATCTGGCCCGCCGCCTGAATAAATACATCGACGAAACAATGCCTTGGGTGCTGGCAAAGGACGAAAGTCAAAGAGAAAGACTGGGTGGCGTTCTGTATAACCTCTTGGAGGGCATCCGCTTTTTGGCGGTGCTTTTAGTTCCCTTTATGCCGCGGACAGCAGAGAGCATTTTTGCGCAAATCGGCACGAAGGAGCAGAGCCTTGAGTCGCTTGCCGAATTTGGAAAAATTGTGCCCGGCGACAAGGTAGGGGAGGCAGTGCCCCTCTTTGCACGGCTGGACGAAAAGAAAATGCTGGAGGAGATTGCGGCCATGCAGCCTGCACCGGCGTCTGCGCCAGAAAAGAAGGCAGAGGAAAAGCTACCGGAAATTTCTATTGAGGATTTTGCCAAGGTGGAAATTAAGGTGGGCCTTGTGCTGGAATCGCAGCGCGTAGAAGGAGCCGATAAGCTCCTAGTCTCTAAAATCCGCGTGGGTGATGAGGTGCGGCAGATTGTGTCCGGCATTGCTAAGGACTATGCACCGGAGGACTTCGTGGGCAAGAAGGTGGCCGTTATCACAAACTTAAAGCCGGTGAAACTCCGTGGCGTTTTGTCAGAAGGTATGATTCTTGCCGCGAGTGACAAAAAGGGTCTCGCTGTGCTCACGCCGGATAAGGATATGCCGGATGGCACAGTGATTCGATAAATTGCTAAAACCTGTTTATTTTTATAAAAATTAAAAAGCGTGGAAAAAATAAAGCGGGAATCGTTCATTTTTTCCGCGTTTTTTCTTGCGATAACAAGGTGATTAATGATATAATACATTGTTGGAGAAATGTAAATAACAGACATATGAAATAAAAGGAGGAAGTTTCTGTGAGTCAATTTTTAGACAGAATTAAAGAGCGTGCCATGATGGATAAAAAGACCATCGTGCTGGCAGAGGGTGAAGAGATCCGCAGCATTGAAGCTGCTGCAAAGGTGCTGAAAGAGGGCATTGCCAACATCATTCTTCTGGGTGATGAAAAAGTGATTGCTGAAAAGGCCGCCGGTTTGGATATCTCTGCAGCACAGATCATCAATCCTGTTAATTCTGACAAATATCAGGCTTTTGCAGAGCAGTTCTGTGAAATGAGAAAAGCCAAGGGCATGACAATGGACAAGGCGCTGGAAACCCTGAAGAACACCCTGTACTTTGGTTGCATGCTGGTGAAAAACGGCGAGGCAGACGGTATGGTGGCCGGCGCTGTCAATTCCACCTCCAATGTGCTCAGAAGTGCGCTGCAGACTGTGAAAACCGCACCCGGTGCGAAGCTGGTTTCTGCCTTCTTCGTTATCTGTGTGCCCGATTGTGAATATGGCCACAACGGCACCTTCGTATTCGGTGACAGCGGCCTTGTGATGAATCCCAATGCAGAGGAGCTTTCCGAAATTGCCATTTCTTCTGCCAAGAGCTTTAAGGACCTGGTAGAGGCAGAGCCGAACGTGGCACTTCTTTCCTTCTCTACCTATGGCAGCGCCAAGGACCCCTTGGTAGACAAGGTGGTTGAAGCCACTAAGCTGGCCAAGGAGAAGAGACCTGATTTAAGCCTTGACGGTGAGCTGCAGCTGGATGCGGCCATCGTAGAATCCGTTGGCAAATCCAAGGCACCGGAATCCACCGTTGCCGGCAAAGCAAATGTGCTTGTGTTCCCGGACTTAAATGCCGGTAACATCGGCTATAAGCTGGCACAGAGACTGGGCAAGGCCGAGGCATACGGCCCGATTACCCAGGGCATTGGCAAGCCCATCAACGACCTGTCCCGCGGTTGCAGTGCCGATGACATTGTGGGCGTTGTGGCAATCACCTGCGTACAGGCTCAGAATCAGTAAGGAGGATATATAACATGAAGGTACTTGTTATTAATGCAGGCAGCTCATCCTTAAAATACCAGCTGATTGATATGGACACCCAGGCTGTTTTGGCCAAGGGTTTGTGTGAACGCATCGGCCTAGAGGGCTCCTGCTTAAAGCATACACCCAGCGGTAAGGACGCTGTTACCATCACAGAGGCCATGGGCGATCATTCCGATGCTATTAAGCTGGTCATTGACGCCTTGATTGATGCAGAGCACGGCGTGATTTCAGACATGAAGGAGATTGACGCCGTGGGCCATCGTGTGGTACATGGCGGCGAATTCTTTAACGGCTCCGTTGTAATTACGGACGATGTGAAGAAAAAGATTGAGGAATGTAACGTGCTGGCGCCGCTTCACAACCCGGCGAATCTGATCGGCATTGAGGCCTGCCAGAAGACCATGCCCGGTGTTCCCATGGTGGCTGTTTTCGATACGGCCTTCCACCAGACCATGCCGGCAGAGGCCTTTATGTACGGCCTGCCTTATGAGATGTATGAAAAGCACAAAATTAGAAAATACGGCTTCCACGGCACCTCCCATTATTATGTGGCAAACCGCTGTGCAGCCCTGATGAACAAGCCCATTGAGGAGCTGAAGATTATCACCTGCCACTTGGGTAACGGTTCTTCCATCACCGCTGTTAAAAACGGAAAATCTGTGGATACCTCCATGGGTTTCACGCCTCTTGCCGGTATGCTCATGGGTACCCGCTCCGGCGTGATTGACCCGGCGATTATTCCCTTTATTGCCGAAAAAGAGGGCATGAGCGTTGATGAAGTGAACAATATGCTGAATAAAAAATCTGGCGTGCAGGGCATTTCCGGCGTCAGCAGCGATTTCCGTGACCTGGAGGCTGCTTCAAAAGAGGGCAATAAGCGTGCAGCGCTCGCGCTTGCTATGTTTGAATATCAGGTGAAGCGTTACATCGGTTTTTATGCGGCTGCCATGGGCGGCGTGGATGCAGTTGTATTCACCGCCGGCGTCGGCGAGAACAGCATTGATCTTCGCGGTAGAATTTTAAGCGGACTTGAATTCATGGGTATTACCTGTGATGCAGAAAAGAACAACGTCCGCGGTAAGGATGCCGAAATCAGCAAGGACGGCGCCAAGGTGAAATGCTTTGTCATTCCCACCAATGAGGAGCTGACCATTGCGCTGGATACGCAGAAACTGCTTGCATAGTAGTATTATAACTAAAATAAAAACGGGCTGTAGCAAATGCCAAGACCAGATAAGGAAGTAATTTTGAAAAATTTAAAAATTTAGCTGAATTGGCATAGCAAAGGCAAAAGATAGAGCTGAAAACTCAGTAAAATGGGTTTTCAGCTTTTTCTTTTTATCCGCACATTCGTCAAAATAAATGCCTTCTGATAACCGGAACAGAAAACCACTGCCTTATGAAAAAGCCGTGCAAACTTTTTCTGAGATTGAATGTAAACTAACAAAAGAATTGAACGGCGAAAACTTAAAACTCTTTAATGACCTT
>SVKE01000024.1 GCA_015068615.1 Oscillospiraceae bacterium
CAATGTTGGCTTACGGTCCTGCAACGGAAAAGGGCTTTTATTATGATGTGGATTTAGGCGACAAAAAGCTCACCGATGAGGATCTGGCTGCCATCGAGCAGGAAATGAAGAAAATCGTTAAGGAAAACACACCCATCAAATCCTTTATTCTGCCCCGTGCAGAAGCCATCGCTTTTATGGAGGAGCGTGGCGAAAAATATAAGGTGGAGCACATCGGCGATTTAGATGAGGACGCGCCCATCAGCTTCTTCCAGCAGGGCGAATATGTGGATATGTGCGTAGGCCCGCACCTGTGCTACACCAAGGCACTTAAGGCCTTTAAAATTATGAGCCAGTCCGGTGCTTATTGGAAAAACGACAAGGACAATACCATGCTCACCCGCATCAACGGCATCGCCTTTGCCAGCCAGAAGGAGCTGGATGATTACCTCGTGCTCCTGGCCGAGGCTGAAAAGCGCGATCACCGCAAAATCGGCAAGGAAATGGGGCTCTTTATGATGAGCGAGGAGGCTCCCGGCTTTCCCTTCTTCCTGCCCAAGGGCATGGCGCTGAAAACAGCACTGATTGACTACTGGCGCGACATTCACACCCGTGACAATTATGTGGAGGTTTCCACACCGCTTATTATGAACCGTCACCTGTGGGAAACCAGCGGCCACTGGGATCATTATAAGGACAACATGTATTCCACACAGATTGATGAGGATACCTTCTGCGTCAAGCCCATGAACTGTCCCGGCGGCGTGATGGTCTATGCTTCAAAGCCTCACAGCTACCGCGAGCTGCCGCTTCGTATGGGCGAGCTGGGTCTTGTGCACCGCCACGAGTTAAAGGGCGCGCTCCACGGTCTGTTCCGTGTGCGCTGCTTCACGCAGGACGATGCACACATCTTTATGCGTCGTGAGCAGATTACTGAGGAAATCATTGGCGTTGTGCATCTAATTAATGAAGTGTATGAAAAATTCGGCTTTAAATATTCTGTTGAGCTCTCCACCCGCCCCGAGGACAGCATGGGCAGCGACGAGGATTGGGAAGCAGCTACAAACGGCTTGAAGAGCGCCTTAGAGCAACTGAATCTACCCTATATCATCAACGAGGGTGACGGCGCCTTCTACGGTCCGAAAATTGACTTCCATCTGGAAGATTCTCTGGGCAGAACCTGGCAGTGCGGCACCATTCAGCTGGATTTTCAGATGCCTATTAACTTCAACCTTGAATATGTGGATGATAAGGGCGAAAAGCAGCGCCCGATCATGATTCACCGCGTATGCTTTGGCTCCATTGAGCGCTTCATCGGCATTTTAACCGAGCATTTTGCCGGTAAATTCCCCGTCTGGCTGGCGCCGGTGCAGGCCAAGGTGCTGCTTGTTTCCGAAAAATGCGCCGAGTATGGCCACAAGGTATATGAAGCTCTGCGTGCTGCTAAAATTCGCTGCGAGTTGGATGAACGAAATGAAAAAATCGGCTATATGATTCGTGAAGCACAGGTGGTTGACCGCGTGCCCTATATGATCATTCTGGGCCAGAAGGAGGCCGAGGAGGGCACCGTTTCCATCCGCCGGCGTGACAGCCAGCAGAACGAAACCATGTCTCTTGAAGCCTTTGTGGAAAAAATTAAAAAGGAAACCATTGAAAGAATCTAAAAAGGAATGTCAAAGGGGCTGCGGCACATGTGCCGTAGCCCCTTTTATTTGGCTTTAAATTAATTCAATCAAACCATAATCCCCGGTTTTTCTCTTATATACAAGGTTGGGGTCGCCGGTCTCATCGTTATTGAACAGATAGAACTGATGACCCAGAAGGTTCATCTGCAAAATGGCCTCCTCGGGGCTCATGGGCTTATTAGTGAACTTCTTCCGTCTGACGATTTTAAACTCTGTTTCCTCCTCAATCGGCTCATTAAAGGGAATTTGTTCTAAGGCCGCTGCCTCAAAGGTCTCTTTTTTCAGCTTCTTTTCGATTCTTGTTTTATGCTTTCTGAGCTGACGCTCCAGAATATCCACAGCATTGTCAATGCTCACATACATATCATCTGTCGCTTCCTCCACGCGAACCATCAAGCTACCCGAATAAATTGTAGCCTCCACCACTTGCTTGTCGCGCTGCACCGAGAGGGTCACAGCTGCCTCCGGCTCCTTGGAAAAATAGCGATCCAGCTTTTTGAAGCGATCTGTAATACGGCTTTTCAAGGCTTCGGTGAGTTCAATTTGCTTTCCTGTCATTGTGATTTTCATGTAGATCCACTCCTTATCTATGTATCAGAGAAAGTTCTCTGTATTAGATATATACCCGCTTTTTTTATCCTTTAAACACTTTTTCTCATTTTGGTACAAATTTTTTCATATAGTGTAAAGGTAAAACGGATTAGGAGTGATGACCACTATGAAAAAAGCTGTTTGTCTGCTGCTGACGACACTTCTTTGCACCAGTCTGACACCACGTATACAGGCCCTGTCTGTATCAGCACAGTACGCCTGCGTCATTGATGCGCAAACCGGACGGATTTTATATGAAAAGAATGGCCATGAAACTCATTCCATGGCCAGCACCACAAAGATTATGACCGCACTTGTCGCCATTGAAAACGCTGCTCCGGACGAAATTGTCCCCGTGAGCGCCGGCGCCGCCGGCACCGAGGGCTCCAGCATTTACTTAAAAAGCGGCGAAAAGCTGCCAATGGAGGATTTACTATACGGCCTGATGCTGGAATCCGGAAATGATGCTGCCGTTGCCATAGCAGAGCACGTTGGTGGCAGCGTAGAAAATTTTGCAAGGATGATGACGATGCGGGCCCATGAAATCGGCGCCACAAGCACGGCCTTTCAAAACCCCAACGGGCTTGACGCCGAAGGGCATTACACCACCGCCTATGATCTGGCTCTAATTACCCGCTGCGCCTTGGCTAACCCAATCTTTGCCGAGATTGTCGCCACCAAGCGCAAAACCACGGAGGCCGATAGCGACAGCATTGCGCGCAGCTTTTATAACCACAACAAAATGCTGTCTATCTACCCCGGCTGCACCGGCGTAAAAACCGGCTTTACCAAAAAAACAGGCCGTTGCTTGGTTTCCTCTGCCACCCGTGATCACACCACGGCCATTTGCGTCACATTAAACGCCCCAAACGACTGGAACGATCACGCCCGTATGCTGGATTACGCCTTTAGCGTCCAAAAGGCAAAACCGCTGATCATCAAGGATATGGTACTCAAAAGCCTGCCTGTTAAAAACGGCTCCGGCAAAACCGTAGAGCTTTTGGCTGCCGAAGATTTTTTCTTTACCTTCGACGAAAAAGAAGGGCTCAGCAAAATCACGTTGGATTATGTGCTGCCCTCTGCCGTTCCGGCACCGATTCCGCAGGGCGCACAAATCGGGAAGGTCAAAATTTCCTATGACGGACAGCTGTTAAAGGAAATTGAGCTGCTCTCCGGCTCAGCTGTGGAATATCTGGAGCCACCGAAGCCGGGATTCTGGGATAATTTTAAAAGACTGCTGCAAATAAATTTTTCTTAAAAAATCAGTAATTATTGTTGAAAAATTCCGGTTCCTAATATATAATTATATATAGGAAGATTTGTTTTGATATGCAAAGAAAAAAGGAGTCACTATGCCTGAACCGATGCGACTGCAAAAATACCTGGCTCAATGCGGCATTGCCTCCCGACGGGCTGCAGAAGAACTCATCGCTCTGGGCCGCGTCACGGTTAACGGAAAGGTCATTTGCACCGCCGGCGAAAAAATTATCCCGGGAAGGGATATGGTTACCGTAGACGGAAAGCCGGTGCGATCAGCTGAAAAGCCGGTTTATATCATGCTGAATAAACCCCGCGGATATGTGACAACCGTGCGCGATGAACAGGGGCGTAAAACCGTTATGGACCTGTTGCCCGCTGAGCT
The DNA here is from genome assembly GCA_015068615.1 of Oscillospiraceae bacterium. Lineage (GTDB taxonomy): Bacteria > Bacillota > Clostridia > UBA1381 > UBA9506 > UMGS755. The sequence goes on from SVKE01000024.1 coordinate 3,898, forward strand.
GGGGCGCATTTATCCGGTGGGTCGGCTGGATTTTGACACGGAGGGTCTGCTTCTTTTAACCAACGATGGTAATTTTACGCACCGCCTGACCCATCCCAGTCACGAAATTTCTAAAACCTATCTTGTGAAAATTCTTGGGCTTCCCTCTCCGGAGGCTTTAAAAGCACTGCGTACCGGCGTTATGCTGGAGGGGCGCAAAACCCATCCGGCCGAGGTTCTGGTTAAGCACCGTGAGATTGGCTCTGCCGTTTTGGTCATCACCATTCACGAGGGCCGCAACCGTCAGGTGCGCAAAATGTGTGCCGCCGTTGGTCACAAGGTTGTTTTTCTGCGGCGTATTGCCGAAGGTTCTGTTCGTCTGGGCGACTTGCCCATTGGTGCGTGGCGTCATCTGACGGCTGATGAAGTGACTGGCTTAGGAGGTAACCCACATGCTGACAATTAAAAAAATTGAGGATATACGGGAGGCCGAGGCATATCTTAAAGCTCATGGCATCTCTCACAATATAGCAAACGAACAAGCCATGGGCGTGTATACGCAAAGCGGCCTGATTGGCCTCGGCAGCCTATGCCTTTGTGGCTATAAGGTCTATCTTAACTTTATCCATCTTGCCGAGGAGGATGCCGCTTTAAGCCATGGTCTTGCCAAGTCGCTTCTAAACATGGCAGACCTCAGAGGCATTAAAACCGTATATGGCTCTAACCCTGCGCTGGACAAGCTATATGCTTGCCTGCGTTTTCAAAAGGAAAACGAAGAATATGCTCTGTCGCTCGAGAATTATTTTCAGGCAGAGCATAACTAAAAAATAGGAGGAATTTTTATGGCAGAACTCAGGTACAATCCACTCACAAAGGATTGGGTTATGATTGCGTCACATCGGCAGAACCGTCCCCAGATGCCAAAGGATTGGTGTCCGTTTTGTCCCGGCTCAGGAAAGGTTCCCGATGACTATGAGGTACATAAACACGATAATGACTTCCCCGCTCTATCGCAAAATCCGCCGGAGCCCGATGATGTGGCCACCGACTTGTATAAAACAAAGGAAGCCTACGGAAAATGCGAGGTTATTTTGTATTCCCCCGACCACACGGCCACTCTTTCCGATTTGACCGTGCCTCACATTCGCAAAATTGTGGATTTGTGGACAGACCGTTTTCACGATATCCGCCAGGACGAAAAGATTAAATATGTCTTTATTTTCGAAAATCGCGGCGAGGTGGTGGGCGTGACCATGCCTCATCCTCACGGCCAGATTTACGGCTACTCTTTTATTCCCAAAAAGCTGGAGCTGGAGCTTGCCTCCTGCCGTGAGCATTACGAAGAGACAAGCCGTTGCCTGATCTGTGATATGCTGGCCGAGGAAAAATCCTTTGAAAAACGCGTGATTATTGAAAATGATGATTTTCTCACCTTTCTACCCTTCTATTCCGAATATCCCTATGGTGTGTATATCGCACCCAAGCGCCATCTGGGTAGCTTAGAGGATATGAGTGAGCAGGAAAAGGATAATCTGGCGAGCATTTTAAAGGAAACAGTCGGCACACTTGATAACCTGTTTGATTATACCTTCCCTTACATGATGTGTCTGCATCAGGAGCCCGTCAACGGCGAAGATACTTCTGATTACTACCATTTCCACATCGAGTTTTTCCCGCCCATGCGTTCTAAGGATAAGGTAAAGTACAACGCTTCGAGCGAAACAGGCGCCTGGGCGCACTGCAACCCCACAGCCCCCGAGGAAAAGGCCGAGGAGCTGCGTGAGGCCTGGAAAAAATTTAAAAGCAAGGAGCAAGCATAATGACAAACTCTGAACTTATACAAGCATTTACGGATTTATACGGCCCGGGCGGTGAGATTCGTCTGTTCCACTCCCCCGGACGCGTCAACTTAATCGGTGAGCATACGGACTATAACGGCGGGTATGTTTTCCCGGCAGCACTTTCCATGGGCACCACCATCGCCCTGCGCAAGCGCACGGATCACGTGATACGCATGAAGGCCACAGACCTTCCGGATGTGGTGACCATTGATTTGGATGATCTTTCCGGCTATAAGGATTTGTTCTGGGGCAATTACCAAGCCGGTGTGTTGGACGAGCTTCAACAGGATGGCCATACCCTTGTAGGCTGCGACATGCTTTATGATGACACCCTGCCCCACGGAGGTGGTCTCTCCTCCTCTGCCGCCATCGAGGTGGCGACGGCCCTTGTCTTTGCCACGCTTTCCAATGAGGCAAAAGGCATCAAAGAGCCCGTGAATATGATTGATATGGCCTTAATCGGTCAGCGCGCCGAAAACAACTACATCGGTGTAAATTGCGGTATTATGGATCAGTTTGCCTCTGCTATGGGCAAAGAAAACCACGCCATTTTTCTGCGTTGCAGCGACCTTTCCTACGACCTCATCCCCCTGCAGATGGAGGGCTATTCTCTGATTATCGCCAACACGAACAAAAAGCGCGGTCTGGCAGACTCTAAGTATAACGAACGCCGCGCCGAGTGTGAGGAGGCCTTCAAAAATCTGCAAACTGTTCTGCCGACCATTGAGAATTTAACTGATGTTTCCATCAGCGATTTTGAGGCACATCAAAACGTGATTAAAAATGAGACCGTTCGCCGCAGAGCAAAGCACGTGGTGACGGAAAACGCCCGCGTTCTAAAGAGCATTGAGGCCCTAAAGGCCGGTGATATGACATCCTTTGGCGAGCTGATGAATGCCTCTCACGACAGCCTGCGTGACGATTACGAGGTCACCGGCATAGAGCTTGACACGCTGGTGGCAGAAACCCGAAAAATTCCCGGCGTTCTCGGCTCCCGTATGACAGGTGCCGGCTTTGGCGGTTGCACGGTCACACTAGCCAAAACTGAGGTCTGCGAAGCCGTTATCAAGTCTGTTGGCAAGGCCTATGAAGAAAAAATTGGCTATCCCGCCTCCTTCTACCTTTCCAGCATCGAAGACGGCGGACATGAGATTCGCTAAGAACAACCCAAAGGGGCTGTAGCAGTTTGCTACAGCCCCTTTTATTGTCTATATAGTTTCCACATCTACGCCGTTTTAACTGTTTCGTATGCCTCGCGGACAGCACGGGCTAGCTGATCGGCACAGGAGGTCGATTTGCTGCCGCACGTATTGCCGGCAAGCTTTTCCTCAATCTGCTCCACCGTCCATCCATCCACCAGTTTAGAAATGGCCTTCAAATTTCCGTCACAGCCGCCCATAAAGGCCACGTTTGTGATTACATTTCCCTCAATATGAAAGGTAATCATCATAGAGCAAACCTGCCCGGTGCGATATGTATAATCCACAACATTCTCTCCTTTTTTCACTCGTCTGCAATGCTTTTCTCAACAAATCCTTCACCATTTTTTTGCTCCTCTGTGTCTTGCCATAGAAGCGTATCGCACACACTTAAAGGCCCCACAACCATAAGGTTGCGGGGCCTTGCAAATATTTTATCGTTTGCTGAACTGCGGCGCACGACGAGCTGCCTTTAAGCCGTACTTCTTTCTTTCCTTCATTCTGGGGTCGCGAGTTAAGAAACCAGCCTTTTTCAGAATAGGACGATAGCTTTCAGCATCCACCTCTAAAAGCGCACGAGCAATACCATGACGAATTGCACCGGCCTGACCGGTGAAGCCACCGCCGACAACGGAAACAATAACATCGTAGTTGCCCTCGGTCTTAGTTGCAACCAGCGGCTGCTTAACAATAACCTTTAAGGTCTCAAGACCGAAATAATCATCTAAAGAACGCTTGTTTATCGTAATATCACCTTTACCGGGAACCAGTCTAACTCTGGCAATGGACTTTTTTCTTCTACCGGTACCGTAAAATAATTCTGCCATTATTCAAAACCTCCTTATTTAATCTCAGCTGTCCAGGCTTCGGGCTTCTGTGCTGCATGCTCATGCGAGTCAGCCGCATATACGCGCAGTCTGGTGAGTGCCTTTGCGCCCAGCGTGTTATGAGGCAGCATGCCCTTGATTGCCTTTGTCATAGCAAACTCAGGACGCTCCTGCATCAGCTTATCATAGCGAACAGCCTTGATGCCGCCTACATAGCCCGTGTGTCTGTAATACTGCTTCTGCAGCAGCTTCTTGCCTGTTAAAACAGCCTTTGCGGCGTTTAAGATAATGACATGGTCACCACAGTCGCAGTGGGGCGTGAACTCGGGCTTGTGCTTACCGCGCAGAATTGCTGCGGCCTGTGCTGCAACTCTACCGAGCGGCTTGCCGTCTGCATCTATGATATACCATTTTCTTTGCACTTCATGAGCTTTTGCCATAAATGTACTCATAAATTTCTTACCTCCTGTATGTTTCAATCAATATTTTTCAAAAAGCAACATTCAATATTATAAGACATTGGAAAAGATTTGTCAAGTACTTTTTTAAAAAAATTAAAATAACATCTATGAACTTTTATTTTCTCTGTTTTTCTCCATTTTCCTCTCGTTTATTCAATTTTCATTTTCACCTGGCGATAGAGCTCCTCTGCAATTTCATCAATGGAACGCACCGCCTCACCCTCTGCGCAGTGTACAATCTGCCAGTCACAGGTCTTGGCGATTGTCATGGCATTTTCATAAGCCCTTTCCAGATATGAAGGATCACTTTCATGAATATCCTTCTGCGACCCACCGGTAATTTTATTGAGCCTGTCCTTCATCAGCTGCCGCGCATGCTGTGGCGGCATGTCTAAAAACAGCACAAGGTCCGGCCGGGGCAATGCCAAGCGGTTATATTCCAAATCCTCAAGCCAGGTAATAAATTCCGTTTTGTCGCCGTCTATCTTGGCAGCCTGATGCACCAGGTTCGAGGTGACATAGCGGTCTGCCACCAAGATGCCGCCCGCCTCATAAAAGCTGCCCCAGTCGCGCTTGTAGCTTGCATACCTGTCAATGGCATAAAAAAGCGAAGCCGCAAAGGGGTTTACGGCATTGGGGTCCTTCCCCAGGTCGCCTGCCAGATAGCGCTTCACCGGCACAGCAAATTCGCTGTCATAATCCGGAAAGGAAATCCGACGCACCTGTTCTTTTTCTGTGGCCAGCCGATTGTATAAAAGCTCGGTTTGAGTGGCCTTACCGCTTGAATCCACACCCTCAATGACGATTAGCTTGCCCATCTTAGGCGTCCTCCCCCGTCTTATATTTTTTTCGCATTTCCGCAGCCCTGCCACAGGTCATTTTGCCCTCCGGACACGGCCCGGCCACACAGGAGGGGCCTGCCAAAGCGAACAGGGTCGGTGCCACCTCTCGCACAAGGCGCAGCATTTCATCTGCCATGGCACGGATTTCCCACTGGGCACGTGTGCAACAGCGATGGTGGAAAAAATTTAACAGACTCCGCGCGTTCATCGTCATAATCAGCTTGGTTTCACAGGCATTCGGCAACACAAATCGCGCATCCTCAATGGCCTTTTTTTCTGCCATACTACGGGCCTTTTTCTCTGCAATGCCCTCCTGCAGATAGCCGGCCAGATATTGCTCCGAGAGCCGTTCTGCCAGCTCGTTATATGCTTTTTGCGCCGCCTCCATGGAGGCCAGGTAGATATCGCAGGCTTTTGCATCTGCCGCAATCGCCGGTGGTGTCACAAATTCAAACTGTCCCTCCCGGACATACCGCTGGGACTTAACAGAATAGCTCGCAATCCGGTGACGGGTCAGCTGTGCAAGCAAGCTACGGCTGACACCCTCTACCCCAAAGGTAAAGCTCACATGCTCAATGGGGCTCTCGTGACCTAAATCCATGAGCATAGTCAAAAACCTTTGTACCCCTGCCTTATCCAAGCCGTCTAAAACATCCTTCACTCCGCTGCTGGAATAACATAGCTTTGCAGCAGCGGATATAATCTTTTCCGGCTCCCCCGTATATTGTAACAGTTCTACATGCAGCGCCATAGGATTTTCCTCCGTTTTTGTAAATACTTATGTATAAGTATATGCTTTTTACAGAATTTTGTCAAGCCATGTAAAATACGATCAGTTTTTCTTTTTTTGTTTATTTTTTCCTCAGACTGTGGTAGAATATATAAAGAACAAGAACAAGGAGATTGCATCATGAAAGAATTGTGTCAGTTATTTATCATTTTTGCCCGCATCGGCGGCTTTACCTTTGGCGGTGGCTATGCCATGCTCCCCATGCTGCAAAGAGAGCTGGTCGAAAAGCACGGCTGGACAACCGAGGAGGAGCTGATGGATTATTATGCCATTGCCCAATGTACCCCCGGTGTGATTGCGGTGAACACCGCCACCTTAATCGGGCGCAAGCGCAAGGGCATTTTAGGCGGCCTTGCCGCCACCTTAGGCGTAGTATTTCCCTCCTTTGTCATCATCAGTATCATTGCGGCGGTGCTGAATAACTTTGCCGAACTTCCCGTGGTAAAGAATGCCTTCATCGGCATTCGTGCCTGTGTGTGCGCTCTGATTCTTTCCGCAGTGATTAAACTGGGAAAAAAGGCCATTGTGGATGTTCCTACGTTGCTGATTGCCGTTGCCGTCTTTGTGGTGATGTGCTTTTTAAATGCTTCACCCATCATCATTGTGGTCTGTGCCGGCCTGGTTGGCCTGCTTTTAAAAGGCAGACCGGTAAAGCCCGAAAAGTAAGAACACCTTATAAAGGAAAGGACGTACAACATGTTGTATCTGCAATTATTTTTAGAATTTTTCAAAACCGGACTGTTTGCTGTTGGCGGCGGACTTGCCACTCTGCCCTTTCTGCGCGAAATGGCTGCCTCAAGCGGCTGGTTTACAGAGTCGCTGCTGGCGGATATGATTGCTGTTTCCGAATCGACTCCGGGCCCTATTGGTGTGAATATGGCCACCTACGCGGGCTATCTGGCCGGTGGCCTGCCCGGTGCTGCCATTGCCACGCTGGGCCTGATTACGCCGGCCATTGTTGTCATGCTGCTTGTGGCAACGGTATTGGACAGGTTTAAAGACAACCGCTATGTAGGTGCCGTGTTTTACGGTCTGCGTCCGGCCGTGGCGGGTCTGATTGCCGCCGCCGGACTCACCGTAGCGCTAACCTCCCTTGTCCATCTGCCGTATACAGGCAAGCTACTGGAGCTGTTAGACATAAAATCCATCCTCATTTTTCTTGTGAGCTTTATCCTTTTCCAAAAGTTTAAAAAGCATCCGATTATCTATTTGGCCGGTGCTGCCGTCATCGGCATTGCGACGGGCTTTTTCGGTCTATGAGATAATCCCGCAAGACGCTTGATAACTGATGAAATATATGCTATAATTGATGTATATGGAATTTGAAAAAACGGAGAATGATTATGAAAATGAAAAAACTTATTGGTATTTTGCTAAGCATAATAATGCTGAGCGCTGCCCTGCCTGCTTCGGCAGAAGAGCCCATAAAGGTTTTGCTGGACGGAGCGGTACTTTCTTTTGATGTGCCGCCGCAGATTATTAACAGCCGGACGATGGTTCCCATGCGGGGCATCTTTGAGGCCATGGGTGCCGATGTCATCTGGAACCCCGATGATCGGTCCATCCGTGCAAACGCAAATGAAACCTCGGTAGAGATGCAAATACAAAATCCGCGCATGACAGTAAACGGAGAAGATATTTTGCTTGATGTGCCCCCGCAGATAGTCGACGGCAGAACGCTGGTGCCGGTACGCGCGGTTGCAGAGAGCTTTGATGCCTATGTTTTCTGGAATGCAGAGAGCCGCACGGTCATCATCTTGACAATGAGCGTTCTCCTTGACAACACAGCCACAGATAAGGTGTTTTACATTACAAGCTTCGACAGCGGACGTACCGCTCCGTCCACACCCCCCGCTCTTAGCTTTTCTCTTTCAGAGATATTGGATGCCGGCTCTTCCTCTCCTTCAAGGTCTGATGTGCATGCCACAGAAGTCACAGTGCCCGACGCTGATGAATATATAAAAAATCCAGAGCCCGAAGAGGAGGAAGAAGTCTTCTACCCTGCCGAGGTGAGCGAGGACGATGCCTACGAGGCAATGCTTGCCCTAAAACAGGACTATCCGGAAGGAATGCCCTGGACAAATGATGATTACTACAAGTGGGAAGGCGGTATTTACTCGGGAGGTTACGGCTGTGCCGGGTTTGCCTTTGCTTTAAGCGACGCCGCCTTTGGAAATCGCCCGGCTAAAAAAATTACGGAGAATATTTCGATTGATATGCTAAAGGTCGGCGATATTTTGCGCATTAACGGCGACACCCACAGTGTTGTTGTGCTCGAAATTTATGAAGATTACATTGTGATTGCCGAAGGAAATTATAACCACTCCATACACTGGGGCAGAGAGCTGACGGCAGATAGGGTCTTAGACGCCACTTACGTGCTGACACGCTACTAAAGGTACCACAGGGCGATGTCGACCGTTATATGCAGCAGACCTTGACAAGCTGCAACGCAATATGGTACAATAACAGTACAGAGCCAACCGGGAAGGATTGCCTGACGGGAAGGCTCCAAAAACAGATAGCTGAGATATAAGGCACGTCCTGATAGCAAAGCGCAGAATATGTTATGATGACTGCCTTTTTCCGCCGAACCGGCGGCATGGGGCAGTTTTTCTGTTTTACTCAGGCAGCAAACGGAGGTGAACGGCTTGGATACAAGAATTGCCATGATCAGCATCATAGTAGAGGACATGCAGGCCACAGCACAAATCAACGAACTCCTGCACCAAAGCGCCGACTACATTGTGGGGCGCATGGGCATTCCCTATCGGGATAAAGGAGTCAGCGTGATTTCCGTGGTGCTGGATGCACCCACAGATGCAGTGAGCACCCTGTCCGGCAAGCTGGGCATGATTCCGGGCATCAGCGTAAAGGCGGTCTACGCCAAAAAGTAATTTCGCCGCAATGCGCGACAAAATGGAGGAAGCTATATGAAAACAGCAGAAGAATTCATCAACCATCAAGAGATTTTAGACAGCCTGCGGGAGGCAGAAACCTTAGCGAAGGACAAGGCCCACGTCACCGCTATTTTGAAAAAGTGTGAAAACTTTCAAACCCTCACGCACCGTGAAGCCGCCGTTCTCCTTGCCTGCGAGGACGAGGCGCTGTATGAGCAAATGAAGCAGGCGGCTTACCGGATTAAGGAAAAAATTTACGGCAACCGCATTGTGCTTTTTGCCCCCCTGTATTTATCCAATTATTGCGTCAATAACTGTAAATACTGCGGCTATCAGCACTGCAATGAAAAGCTTCGCCGCCGCAAGCTGACCATGGAGGAAATTGAAAAGGAGGTCATCGCACTGCAGGATATGGGCCACAAGCGGCTGGCGCTTGAGGCCGGCGAGGATCCTAAGGAATGTCCTCTGGAATATATTTTAGACAGCATTAAAACCATCTACTCCATCAAGCATAAAAACGGTGCCATCCGCCGCGTCAATGTCAACATTGCAGCAACCACTGTTGAAAACTATCGTCGCTTAAAGGAAGCCGGCATCGGTACATACATCCTCTTTCAGGAGGCGTACCACAAGGAAACCTATCAGGCCATGCACCCCTCCGGCCCAAAGAGTAACTATGCCTATCATACCGAGGCCATGGACAGAGCCATGCAGGGCGGCATTGACGATGTGGGCATTGGTACTCTTCTGGGGCTTTACGACTACCGCTATGAGGTGGTTGCCATGATTATGCACGCCGAGCATCTGGAGGAAGCCTACGGCGTGGGGCCTCATACCATCAGCGTCCCCCGTCTGCGCCCCGCCTCCGGTGTTTCCACAGAGAAGTATCCCTACCTTGTGAGTGACGCCGATTTTGAAAAGCTTGTCACCGTCATTCGCCTTTCTGTACCCTATACCGGCATGATTCTCTCCACCCGTGAAACGCAGGAAATGCGCAACCGCCTTTTGAAGGTTGGCATCACACAAATTTCTGCCGCATCCTCCACGGGCGTGGGCGGCTACGCGGAGGAAAACCGCACCGAGGGTAACACGGCACAGTTTGAGGTGGGTGACCACCGCAGCATGGATGAGGTGCTTTCCTCCTTAATTGAGGACGGCTATATCCCCAGCTTCTGCACCGCCTGCTATCGTGAAGGCCGCACCGGCGACCGCTTTATGCAGCTGGCCAAAACGGGGCAAATCGGCAACATCTGTCAGGCCAACGCCTTAATTACCCTAAAGGAATTTTTGACGGATTACGGCTCACCACGTGCCAAAAAGGCGGCGGAAGCTCTGTATCAAAAGGAGCTTGATAAAATTCCTAACGAAAAGGTCAGAGCTCTGACCGAGGAATACCTGTCTGCCATTGAAGGCGGGCAGCGCGATTTTAGATTTTAGGAGGTGTCTGCCTTGGCAGCAGCATTAACCGATACCCCCAGCGCATTGCGGCTTACCATTGGTGTTTTCGGGCGGACGAACAGCGGAAAATCCTCCCTGATCAACGCCCTTTGCGGCCAGATGGTATCCTTGGTTTCCGAGGAAGCCGGCACCACGACAGACCCGGTTGCAAAGGCCATAGAAATTTATCCCCTCGGCCCCTGTACGCTGATTGATACTGCCGGCTTTGGCGATGACACAAAGCTCGGCAAAATGCGTATGGAGCGCACTCGGGAGGTTATGGAAAAGACCGATTTGGCCATTTTGGTCATCAGCGCAGAGCAACCGGATGTAGCCGAGGAAAAGCGCATCACAGAAGCGCTGCAGGAGGCAAACATTCCCATTGTGGCGGTTCTTAACAAAACAGATGCGGTTCAAAATCCACAAAAGAACCTGACAGAAATTAAGGAGCAACTGGGGCTTGGTGCCATTCCGCTGAGTCTGCTGCAGGGTACAGGTCTGGATGCCCTGCGCGAGGAAATGATTAAAAAGGCACCTGAAAGTCTTGAAAATCCCTCTTTAACCGGCCATCTGGCCAAGGAGGGTGACAAGGTGCTTTTGGTAATGCCACAGGACCGGCAGGCACCCAAGGGACGGCTGATTTTGCCGCAAGTGCAGGTGATACGTGATCTTTTGGATATAGGCGCCCTAGTCACCTGCGTCACTCCGGCACAATATGAAAAGGCTCTCAGCATCAGCACGCCGGATGTGATTATCACCGATTCTCAGGTCTTTCCGGCAGTCTATGCCAAAAAGCCGGCAGAATCGGTGCTGACCTCCTTTTCTGTGCTTTTGGCCCGCGCCAAGGGTGATATAGAGATCTATCACAAGGGAGCAAAGGCTGTACACAGTCTAAAGCCCGGCGACAAGGTGCTCATTGCCGAGGCCTGCAGCCACCAGCCCTTAGACGGCGACATTGGCCGCATTAAAATTCCGCAGCTTTTGCATACAAAAGTTCATCCTGATATTGAAGTTACCGTCACAAGCGGCAATGATTTTCCCAATGACCTCACCCCATATGCTCTGGTGATTCATTGCGGCGGCTGTATGTTCGGCAGACGGCAGATTTTAAGCCGTGTCTCACGTGCCGTGCGGCAAGGTGTGCCCATCACCAACTACGGCATTTTTCTGGCCGAAATGGCCGGGATTTTAGATACCATTACCCTATAGAACGGAGTTGACGATATGAAGAAAGGGCTGGTTTTAGAGGGCGGCGCCATGCGCGGTCTATTTTCTGCCGGTGTCACTGACGTGATGATGGAAAACGGCATCAGGTTTGACGGCTTGATTGGCGTTTCGGCCGGCGCGGTGTTTGGCTGTAATTATAAATCTGTTCAGCCCGGACGCGCGCTGCGCTATAACACCAAATACTGCAATCACCCCAAATACTGCAGTTTTCGTTCCCTGATTAAAACCGGTGATTTATACGGTGCGGATTTCTGCTATCGGGAGCTACCGCAAAAGCTTGACCTTTTTGACACTGACACATTTAATCAAAACCCTATGGAGTTTCACCTTGTCTGCACCGATGTCACAACCGGCAAGGCCGTGTACCATCAATGTGAAACAGCTGATGATGAATGTCTTGAATGGTTCCGTGCCTCAGCCTCTATGCCTATGGTGTCGCGGATTGTAGAGGTGGGTGGCCACAAGCTGTTAGACGGCGGCATTGCAGATTCCATCCCGCTGCGCTATTTTGAGGGGCTGGGATATAAAAAAAATGTGGTGGTTTTAACGCAACCCAAGGACTATATAAAGAAAAAGAACCGCATGATGCCTCTCATAAGGCTGGCCATGAGGCAGTATCCTGAAATGATCCGTGCCATGGCAGATCGTCATGTGCACTATAATGAGACCGTCCGGTATATCAACAAGCAGGAGGCCGCAGGACGTATTTTTGTCATTCGTCCGGAAGCACCCCTGCCCGTCGGGCATATTGAACACAACCCGGATAAGCTGAAAGAGACGCATGAGATTGGCAGACAAGTAGCCCTTGCTCGCCTTGATGCGCTCCGCAGTTTTTTATCTGCGGATTGATAAAAAATGACACAAACGAAAAGAACGTTAAAAAGGGATACCCGCCCGGGTATCCCTTTTTATGCTTTTACTTCATTAGACCGCTCTTGTTACCTTGTTGGAACGAAGGCATCTGGAGCAAACACTAATGGTCTTCGGTGTGCCGTTAACCAAAGCCTTAACCTTTCTTAAGTTCGGCTTCCAGGTTCTGTTGCTTCTTCTGTGGGAATGGCTGACCTTAATTCCAAAAACCATGCTCTTACCGCAAACTTCACATTTTGCCATCTATCGTACACCTCCCATAATTCTCAAAACAATACATAATCCGACAGGAAAAGAAATCCTTTTCTGCCGCGTAAATGACCTTAGCTTATCCACGCAAAAGCGCGCAGACAAATCAGCAAAAGATATTATATCAAAAAACAAAAACAAATGCAAGCATTTTTTATCATTTTTTGAAATTATTTATCCCTATGGTGTAAAAGTGCCGCTTTTACGGTGTTTTTCATCAGCATGGCAATGGTCATGGGACCCACACCGCCGGGCACCGGCGTAATGGCAGCGGCTTTTTCTGCCGCTTCCTCATAGGCCACATCCCCCACCAGCCTTTTATCCGGCAGACGGTTCATGCCAACATCTATAACCACAGCGCCCTCCTTAATCATGTCGCCGCGAATAAGCTCCGGCACACCGACAGCGGCCACCACAATATCTGCGCGGCGTACCGTTTCGGCCAGATCTTTTGTTCTGGAGTGACAGATTGTCACCGTGCCGTGGTCGTGCAGCAGCAGCATGGCCATGGGCTTGCCCACAATGTTGCTACGGCCGACAACCACGCATTCCTTACCCTGGATATCAATGCCGCTTTCATAGATAAGCTCCATAACGCCCGCCGGTGTGCAGGGCAGAAAATCATAATCACCAATCATAATTTTTCCCACATTCACAGGGTGGAAGGCATCCACATCCTTATCGGGGCGAATGGCGTTAATCACGGCTTTCTCGTCTATATGCTTCGGCAGGGGCAACTGGCACAAAATGCCGTCTAAGCCCTCATCCGCATTCAGCTTTTCAATTAAAGCCAAAAGCTCCTCCTGCGTGGTCTCTTTAGGCAGCGCATATTCCTCGGAACGAATGCCAACGTATTCGCACGCCTTTTTCTTGTTGTTCACGTAAATTCTCGAGGCCGGATCATCGCCCACGATGACGACTGCCAAACCCGGATGAACTCCTTTTTCCCTGAGACCTGCCACCTCTTGCTTCAGCTCGTCCTTGATTCTTTGCGAAACGGCCTTGCCGTCCAGTACCTTTGCTTTTGTCATGCTGTTTTCCTCCTACCTCCGGCGGAATCAGGCATTGCGGCCCGTAGCCAATCAAGTCCTCCCGTCCGGCTTTTTGTAATGCTTTTAAAACCTGTGCCCGGTTTTGCGGCAGAAAGGCCTGCAGCAATGCACGCTGCATCACCTTCTCCTCCCCCTTTGGCACATGTACGGCTTTCATGGTAAACGGGTCTACGCCCGTGTAATACATAGCTGTGGAAACAGAGCCCGGTGTGGGGTAAAAATCCTGCACCTGCTCCGGCCGGATCTTTTCCCGACGCAAATACTCTGCCAGGCCGATGGCCTCCTGCAGCGTTGAGCCCGGATGGCCCGACATTAAATAGGGAACCACATACTGCTCCTTGCCCAGCTCCTTATTAAGGCGGTCGAATTTCTTTTTAAACCTCTGGTACACCTTGGCATCGGGCTTTCCCATAGCCGAAAGCACCCTATCGGCAATGTGCTCCGGCGCCACCTTCAGCTGACCGCTGACATGGTAGGCCAAAAGCTCCCGAAAAAAGGTATCGTCCGGGTCGGCCAGGAGATAGTCAAACCGAATGCCCGAGCGGATAAACACCTTCTTGATATAAGGCAAGGCACGCAATTTGCGCAAAAGCTGCAAATAATCGCTATGGTCAGCGCGCATTGCGCTACAAGGAGACGGGAACAGACAGCGCCGATCCTTACAGGTGCCGGTGGTTTTCTGCTTCTCGCAGGACGGCTGCCGAAAATTGGCCGTGGGGCCGCCTACATCATGAATGTATCCTTTAAAGCCGGGTAAATCCTTTAAAATCTCCGCCTCTCGCAGAATGGAGGCATGACTTCGGGATGTAACAGTTCTACCCTGATGAAAGGTCAAAGAACAGAAGTTACAGGAGCCAAAGCAACCACGTGAAGAGGTAATGCTGAATTGCACCTCAGAAAGTGCCGGAATGCCGCCTGCCTCATCGTACATAGGGTGCGCGCGCCGTACATACGGCAACTCATACACCGCATCCAGCTCCCTGCCGAAAAGCGGCTGCATGGGCGGATTTTGCACCAGAAAGCGGTTCCCGTGCTGTTGCACAAGCGGTTTCCCCCGCAGCGCATCCTGCTCGTAGAAGGCAAGGCGCGTCGCAACGGCATATTGCTTTGTGTCCGTCTCTATTGCCTCAAGAGACGGAAGCCACACCGCCTCTGCCGGCGTCTCCTCGCGATTTGCTGCAATGTAGCAGGTGCCGCGGATATGCCGCAGGCGAGAAACTAAGGAACCAGCAGAAAGAGCATCCGCTATTTCCACCACAGCCTTTTCTCCCATGCCATAAAGCAACAGGTCGGCACGGCTATCAAACAAAATGGAGCGGCGCACCTT
>SVKE01000025.1:0-10717 GCA_015068615.1 Oscillospiraceae bacterium
CCTTCGCGCAACAGATGAATCAGTTTTTCATCATAACGGTTCTCTGTTTTTTCACGAAAAGCACCAAGGTTATCAATAACAATCATAATCACAGGACAACTAACACCTTTAACCTTTGTATACTGTGTATAATTGCTTCCGCTGAATCTCCTTTTACGCTCTTCTATAACACGCTCCAACATCGCCATAAACTTTGCAATCTTTTCGAAATCATCCTCATACATGATTCCGCCTAAATGAGGTGCTTTTTCGAAACAGGAAAGCATCCGGCTACTAAAATCCAAAATATAAAAATTCAACCATTCCGGTGTATACTTTACCATAAGCGCATAAACCAACGTTTGCAGAAATGTACTTTTTCCACTGGTAATAGTTCCACATACTGCCAGGTGACCCGTTTCTGAAAAATCAATATAAACCGGAAACTGCGCCTGATTTTCCGGGTCATCTCCCAGTCCGATTGGTACAGACAGAGACCAGTTTCCATCATATGTTGTATTTTCATATCCCGGAAGATTATCCAGATACAGTTCCTGCGGGAGCAATGGCATCCACAGCTTCATCTGCTGCATACTCTGTTATTGTCTGCTCTTTTCTCAGCTTATATTCAACCAAGCCCTCACCGGCCTTTTTACCAACGGTGATACGCACCGGAATACCGATCAGATCAGCGTCCTTAAATTTCACACCGGGACGCTCCTCGCGGTCATCCAGCAAAACCTCAATACCACGAGCCTGCAGCTTTTTGTAGATGTCTTCTGCCATGGCCATTTGCTCTTCGTTGGCACAATTCACCGGCACCACAATCACGTGGTAGGGTGCCACGCTAACAGGCCAGATAACGCCGTTTTCGTCGTTATTCTGCTCTATTACCGCTGCCATTGTTCGGTTGATTCCGATACCATAGCAGCCCATGATGATGTTCTGCGCCACACCGTTTTCATCCAGATAACTGCAGCCTAATGCCTCTGTATATTTGGTACCCAGCTTAAAGATGTGACCCACCTCTACTCCTCGGGTGGTGCTGACCGGCTTACCGCAGCGGGGACAGCAGTCTCCTTCTGTGATGGTGCGCAAATCCGCAATCTTTACCGGCGTAAAGTCAGAGTTATTCACGTTTTCATAATGATAATCCGTTTCGTTAGCCCCTACAATAAAATTAGACATTTCGGCTACTTCCAGATCGCAATACACAGGCACGGAAAGGCCAATGGGGCCTGCAAAGCCCACCTTGGCGCCGGTTACCTGCATCACGGTTTCCGCCTCTGCTAAAGCAAGCTCCGTAACGCCCAAAAGGTTGGCAAGCTTGGTTTCGTTAACCTCTCTGTCGCCTCTGACCATAACGGCGATGGTCTCCTCCCCTGCCGTATAAATCAGAGTCTTGGCGAAGTGTTTTTCATCTGTATGTAAAAAGTCCACCAGCTCTTCAATGGTACCGGCCTTCGGTGTATGAATCTTCGCCATAGCCTTCGGCTCTTCCTTTTCCAGCTTCTCCGGCACGCAGGCCGCCTTTTCATCATTGGCAGCATAGCCGCAGGCACTACAGTATGCCACTGTGTCCTCACCGCTATCGGACTTCACCATGAACTCCTGAGAGCCTGAGCCTCCCATAGCGCCACTGTCTGCATCGACCACAATAAAGTCAAGACCCATTCTCTTAAAGGCATTGCAATAGGCCCGATACATGCTTTGATAGGACACATCAAGACCCGCCTCATCACGGTCAAAGCTGTAGGCGTCCTTCATAATAAATTCACGGGAACGCATTACACCAAAGCGGGGACGGCGTTCATCGCGGTATTTTGTCTGCATTTGGTACAGGGTTAAAGGCAACTGCCGATATGAAGAAACCTCGCCCTTTACAATCTGTGTAAAAATCTCCTCGTGCGTGGGACCCAAACAAAAATCTCGTGCACCTCTGTCCCGTAGGCGGAACATTTCGGGGCCAAAAACATCCCAACGGCCGGATTCCTGATAGTATTCTGCCGGCAGAATGGCTGGCATTAAAAGCTCTTGAGCACCGGCTGCATCCATTTCCTCACGAACAATTTGCTCCACCTTGTGAAGGGTACGCAGACCCAGAGGCAGGAAGGAATAAATGCCGGCAGCCAGCTTGCGCATCATAGCTGCCCGAAGCATCAGCTGATGGCTGACGGTTTCGGCCTCGGCGGGTATTTCTCTCAAGGTTTTGAGCATCATTTTAGAAACTCTCATACTGCATAATCAATCCTTTCAAAATTCACAGACAGGCGCGACTTCCGCCGGCCGTTTTTATCTGTCATTATTCCTTGCGGGTACAAAAAACCTCATTATATATATAATAAACATAAATCGCCTGCCTGTCAACCATTTTGCATAAAAATAATTGACAAAATTGTGTATTTCCTATACAATGAAAGGGCAGATGCTATCATTGTCACAGGAAGGAAATTATGATGAAATTAATTAAAAATGCGCATATTATCACAATGGAGAAAAGGGATTACGAAAACGGCTATATCCTCATTGACGGAGCAAAAATTGCAGCCATTGGCAGTATGTCGGAGCTTTTGCTTGATGAGACCAAATTTGACGAGGTCTTTGACGCACGCGGAGCACTGGCATTGCCCGGCTTTATTGACGCCCACTGTCACATCGGTCTCTGGGAGGAAGGTGCCGGAGAGGAAGGTGCCGATGGCAACGAAGAAGGCGAGCAGATTCTGCCGCAGCTCCGCGCCATAGATGGGGTCAATCCGGCCGATTTTGCTTTTTCTGAGGCACTTGCAGCCGGCGTCACCGCTGTTGTCACCGGCCCCGGCAGTGGCTGTGTCATCGGCGGTCAGTTTGCTGCCCTCAAAACCTGCGGCAATTATCTTGAGGAAATGCTTATAAAAGCCCCTGTCGCCTTAAAAGTTGCTCTTGGAGAAAATCCCAAGAAGGGTGCCTCCGGCAAGTTTCCTTCGACGCGTATGGGCACGGCGGCTCTCCTGCGTGAAACACTATTTAACGCAGCAGAGTATGTCCACCGGCAGGAGGCATACGAAAAGAATCCCGAGGGTGAAAGGCCGACGCCCGATTTTAAAAATGAGGTGCTTGCTCAGGTCATTCGCCGTGAGCTCCCCTTAAAGGTTCATGTGCATCGGGCCGATGATATCTGCACGGCCATTCGCATTGCAGAGGAATTTAACATTTGTATCACGCTGGAGCATTGCACAGAGGGACATCTTCTGCTGCCGCTCCTGGCACAAAAAAAACTGCCGATTCTGCTTGGGCCAGCCATTTCCAACCGCAGCAAGCCAGAGCTTAAAAACAAAACCTCAAAAATCCATAAGGCACTGGCAGATGCCGGCATCCCCTTTGCCCTTATCACCGACCATCCGGAGCAGCCTATTCAAACACTCTACCTGACCGCCGCTTTGGTGCATCAGGAGGGTGTCGAAAAGCGTACAGCTTTAGAAAGCATTACCATAAATGCCGCAAAAGCAGCCAGTCTTGCAGACCGCATCGGTAGCCTTGCACCGGGCAAGGACGCCGATATTGTCATCCATCGCGGAGAGCTGTTTACCCTAGACGCTAAAATTGAAGCGGTGTTTGTAGATGGTGAAAATGCATATAACCTTATCAATTAAACAAAAAAGGTGCTGTCTCCTTAAACAAATCAATGCAAAAAATATTTTTTGTGGGGCTGATGCCCTCATCTGCCTGTTTTTTTCGGGGCTGTAGCATTTGCTACAGCCCCTATATTTTTGAATGTTGATTGAGACAAGCCATTTGTATAAAAGTCATAATTTTCCAAATGCTGTGCAGAATAGCTTTGAACGCATTGCGCATACTAAGAAAAAAACATGTTGAGGTGCGCAATGATTTTAACAAAGGTTCTTTCAGAAAACCAAGCGCTACTGGATGAAATTTTGCCGGTTGGCAAAAGCACGGACCTATTGGTTCGCAACTTTAATTTCGGCGGCCATGAAGGCAGAGTCTATTACCTGGATGGATTTTTAAACGATGTGGTGATGGAGCGGCTGGTGGGTCACCTTCTGAGTCTGACTCCCGAACAGGTGGAAAAAGCCACAGACATGCAGGATTTTGTTGATCGTTTCATCACCTATACAGAGGTGGATATTTATACAACAACAGACGATGTCATCACACAGCTTTTATCCGGAAAGAGCATTTTTCTTGTAGATGGCTTTTTGGGCGCCATTGCTCTTGATTTGCGTGAATACCCGGCGCGTAGTGTCGCCGAGCCGGAAAAGGAGCGTGTTCTGCGCGGTTCCAGGGATGGTTTTGTGGAAACAGTTATATTTAATTCTGCCTTGATTCGCCGTCGAATCCGCGACCCCAAGCTGATTGTAGAGATTGTACAGGTGGGAGAACGCTCTCGCACGGATGTGGCAATTGTGTATATTGAGGATATGGTGAAGCAGGATGAGCTTAGCATTATCCGCAACAAAATCAAAGGTCTCAAGGTGCAATCCCTGACGCTGAATATGGAAAGCATGGCAGAATGCTTAATCCGCCGCCGCTGGTATAATCCCTTTCCCAAGGTGCGCTACACCGAGCGCCCGGACACTGCGGCAGCTTCTATTTTAGAGGGCAATATTGTTTTGCTGGTGGATAACGCACCTTCTGCCATGATGCTTCCAACCTCAATTCTTGATTTCATGCAGGAGCCAAACGATTTTTATTTTCCACCTGTTGTCGGCACCTATATACGCACCATTCGCAACCTGATTTTCCTCTTCACGCTTGTGCTGTCACCATTGTGGATGCTTGCTCTGGAAAACCTTGACAGGCTGCCGCCGGGTCTTTCATTTTTAGGGTTGTCAAGTCCGGCCAACATCCCTGTTATACTCCAGCTGTTGCTCCTGGAGGTAGCCATAGATGTGCTTCGTCTTGCTTCTGTCAACACGCCAAATATGTTGGGTAACTCGCTAAGCATTATTGGCGCACTGCTTTTGGGAGATTTTGCGGTAAAATCCGGCTGGCTGGTCCCCGATGTAATTTTATATATGTCCTTCATTGCTATTGCCAGCTTTACCCAGCCAAGCATTGAACTGGGCTATGCCTTTAAATTCATGCGAATCATCCTGCTGCTGCTCACCTATTTCTTCAATATCTGGGGCTTCATTGGTGGTTTGGCGCTCATTGCAGTCATTATCGCTACCAACAAAACTGTCACCGGCAAAGGCTACTTGTATCCGCTGATTCCCTTTAACTGGCAAGCCTTAAAGGCTCATATATACCGGCACAGAATCCGTTCAAAAATTGAATAAATCCGGGGTGTAGCATTTTGCTACACCCCCTCTAGGCAAACTGAATACTGCACTTTTCCATTCCGTTTTTCACAAAAAAAGCCTGATGCTTTTAAGCATCAGGCTCTTAGCTATTTTAGTTTAAGATAGCCTTTTCCGTTTCTTTATCAAACAGGTGAATCTTGTTGCCCTCGAAGATTAACGTGATATCATCACCAGGTGCTGCCGTTGTTCTGGGATTCACTCTGGCAATAAAGGAGGTGCCCTCAATGGTGACATACAGATAGGTTTCAGCACCCATCATTTCTGTCAGTTCAACATGTGCATTAACCTTACATTCAGGAGAGATACCAGCCATAATGGCTTCATCATGAATGTTCTCGGGACGAATACCCATCAGAACCTTTTTACCAATATATTCAGTACCTTCCAGCTGTTGTGCCTTAGCTTCAGGCAACTTAACTGTGGTGTTACCAAAGGCGAGCTGCAGGCCACCATCTTCAGCCTTCTGCAATTCAACATCGATGAAGTTCATCGGTGGGCTTCCGATAAAGCCGGCAACAAATACGTTACAGGGCTTTTCATAAAGAACCTGGGGAGAATCTATCTGCTGAATGAAACCATCCTTCATAACAACGATTCTGGTACCCATGGTCATGGCCTCTGTCTGGTCATGTGTAACATAGATAAAAGTTGTCTGCAGTCTTTGATGCAGCTTGCCAATCTCTGCTCTCATCTGACCTCTCAGCTTTGCATCCAGATTGGAAAGGGGTTCGTCCATTAAGAATACTTTAGGCTCGCGGACGATTGCACGACCCAGCGCAACACGCTGTCTCTGACCGCCGGAGAGAGCCTTCGGCTTTCTGTCTAAAAGATGCTCAATGTCCAGAATTCTGGCTGCTTCTTCAACACGCTTTTTAATTTCTGCCTTCGGCATTTTTCTCAGCTTCAAACCAAAAGCCATATTGTCAAATACCGTCATATGGGGATACAGAGCATAGTTCTGGAAAACCATCGCGATGTCTCTGTCCTTCGGAGCTACATCGTTAACCATTTTGTCGCCGATATAAAGCTCACCCTCGCTGATTTCTTCGAGACCCGCAATCATTCTGAGCGTGGTGGATTTACCACAGCCGGATGGGCCTACCAGTACGACAAACTCTTTATCTTCAATATCTAAAGTGAAGTCACTTACTGCTGTCACTCCACCGGCATATCTCTTATATATACCTTTTAGATTAAGACTTGCCATTGTTTTTACCTCCTCATGATTTATATACGCTTTTACTCTACATATGATACCATAATCCGTCGTAAATTGTTAGACTATTTTTAACCAAAAATTAAAAAAATTATTTAGTAACATTGCATAAAAAGGTGATAAAATAGCTTTTTCAATCACCTTTTCGCTGCCGTTACGCCTGCGTCTTTGCAGCTGTCTGCAGGCCGTAAATCATTTTAGCGGCCTCCTGTCTGGTGGCAGAATTATCGGGATTAAAGTTTCTATTTTCATCGCCGGAAATAATACCCAAACCATACATATTCAAAACCGCTTCCTTGGCGTAGTCGGCAACAATTTCGTAATCAGCAAAGGCCTCTGGCACACCGGGCACTGCTGTTATGCCTTTTTTGGCCAAAATGCTATCAAGAATCTTGGCCATATCCTGCCGCTTTATGTTCGCTCCAACACCAAAAGCATCCACACTAACACCCTGTACAAGGCCGTTGTCATAAGCGGCTGCCACATACGGATAGTACCAGGCGTTCGGATCCGCGTCTTTAAAGGGAAGGGCTTCCGAGGTGGCCTGCAGATCAAACAGCTCCACAATCAGCTTCACAAAGGCTTCGCGAGTGATATATGCATCCGGCATAAAGAGCTCCTCCGTCACGCCGGCAATCACTCCCTGTAAATACAACGCCTCAATATACTCTCTGCCCCAGGCATTTGCGATATCCGTGAAAGGCACCACGCCTGCACTTTCTGTTCCCGGCTGCGGTAGCCCGGGTGTATTTCCATCATTTTTGTTCGATGTGTCGGTGCCGGTCGATTTCTCCAGCATACCCACCCGGTATAGCAATGTGCTGACACGATCCTTTTCCGCGGCGGTCAGCGCATTCAGGCTTGCGACGCCATCCTCAAAAAGGCTTTTTGCATCAAAACTGCTGTCCTCCGGCTGCCAGATGGCATTGATACCCTCAACCATAGCCGTGTCATAAGACCGCAGTGAAAAATCGCTGCCGCTTCTTTTCAGCATTGCTCCACCGCCGCTTAGGTCGGCCGCACCTTCAAGATAGCTGGCAAGCACACCGGTCGTCACGCCATACTCTGTAAAAAAGGACTGAAAACGTCCATTCTTTTTCACCAAATATTCCATTAAAATCTCAGCGCCTGCTGCCTCCTCTGCAGTTAAGGAAACCTCTATATTATTTTGACAGGTCCGCTGGAAATTTTCTCGAACCTTTGGATTAATTAAACGAAGCGTGCCCAAGGCTTTTTTTAGGGTTTCGGTATCGGTGTATTGCATGGCGATGTCAAAGGGTGCATGAAAGAGGCCGGCATCCTCACCGGCAATATAACGATTCAGGGCGCCCTCCAGCATATCAAGGCCGGCATCGCTGCAAAAATACGGCAGGGTCGCCACAAAATTGTTCCTTCCAAGGTCAACCGCCAGCGTAATGGCCTCATCAAGGAACGCATCCGTGTCAGCAAATGCGCTGATACCGGCGCCAAGCACAAATATAACCGTTAAGACAATCGCTAAAAATCTCTTATACATAGAATTCTCCTTTCGAATTCTCCGGGAATACAGACGCCGCGACCCTTGGGCCGCGGCGTCTGTTGTCATGCTTATTAATTATTCAACGGTTTCAAGAAATTGATACAGAATCTTTGCTGCTTCGGCACGGGTTACCGCGTTTGCACCGCGGAAGCTACCGTCCGGATAACCGCTGACAATCAGAAGCTCTGTTGCCTTGGCAACATAGTCTCTTGCCCATTCAGCTACCTTATGTGCGTCAGTGTAGTCAAGTGTACCGTCAGATACTTCCTCAGCATCGAGCACTCTGATAATAACTGCTATCAACTCTTCTCTGGTGATCGTTTGATGCGGTCTGTAATTACCATCATCGTAGCCGGTAAATACGCCGTCTGCAACCATCAAATTCACCGCAGAACGAGCCCACTCGGAAATGTCGGCACTATCTAAGAAGTCTGTTCCTGCTGCAGCCTCTGCTTTTGCCTCAAGACCCAGCGCGCGGGTAAGTGCAACAGCGATTTCCTCACGGGTGATATTCAAATCAGGTTTGTAGTTGCCATCCTCGTAACCCTTAAATATGCCGCGTTTTGCCAAGGCAGCAGCATAGTCCTTAGCCCAGTGATTAACAGTGTCGGGGAAGATATGCTTATCCTCTGCCGCAGGCGGTGTGGGCACGGGTTTTATGTCTGTGTCGGAATCCGGCAGGCGGAAGTAGCCGTCGTTATTGGAAGAACTCGGACGTCTGGTCGGGGTAGCAGCCGGAGCCTCATACAGGCTGATGCTGGCATCGCCCAGAACCGTCTTCACATTAGCTACCTGTGCGCTAGGAATGCTGTTCATAACAGCCAGAATTGCCTCTACGGCAAGGTCTGCCCCATTGTCTGCTGTTACAGCAGTACCGTTAATCTCAGTAAAATGTGCCGAAATCACTGTCTTTAAATTGGTTTCAAAGTCAGTGCCCAGAGTCTTCACATCGAAGTTAGCAGAATTGCCGTTCTCAAACAGAATATTGTCTGTGAAGGCTGTTGCCAGACGGACAAGCACCTTTTCGTCAATCACATGCGCACCAAGCTTTGCGTCTGCTGCAGCATCTATATAATAATCATAAACACCCGCTAAAGCAGCCTCAAATCCAGCAGAGGTTGCCGTTGCCGAATTGCGCTCTGCCTCAAAGGCAGCAATGGCATCGTTTCTGTCCGCTACGGGCAGGGCACGGAGCACAGAAAGAACAAAGATAATCTCTTCCTTGTAGCCCTCCAGAGTAGCCCAGTCCAGCGCACCCAGAGCGATTGCTAAAACCGGCTGTGTATTAGGATTGGTTGCATAATTGTCTAAATCCTCAAAAATGCCGATTAAGTTGTCCATGTTGGTGTCTGTACTTAAGTACATTTTCATCGTATTATAAATGTCAATACGATCCTGTTGTGTGTCCGGAATGCTGTCTGCCAAAAATTCCAGCATACCCTTCACGGTTTCCTCGCTGTCCATGGTTACGGTTGTTGCAGCCGCCATTGATGTGAACAGGCAGCTGAGAGACAACGTGATTACCAAAACAGCACTGATCAGTTTTTTCATTTTCGCACTCTCCTTTAATTGTTAATTAATAACTAACCCTGAATATTTATGATAATAAGCAAGGATTTGCTTTTTATTGTCGCCGTGTATATTGGCTTTTAAAATGTCGTAGGCCCGACGTATTTCCTCCGAGGTGATGCCGCCGGTTACCATGGCAATCAGCTCTTTATATTCCGCTGTGCCAAGCGTTTTTCTTAATATATTCAAAACAGCCAGCTTTTCATTAAACGGAATTTGTGCATCAATAGCCTTAAACTGCTCTGGGCTAAAGTGTAATCCATCAAAAGGATAGTCATCCTCCTCTTTTGCAGGCAGCACAGCCTTTGGAACAGTAGAAGGAGTGGCAGACTGTTGCGCCTTATCCGGGCTGACAGGCTCCTCCGTCGCGCCGGCCGGTTCAGGCGTTACCTCTGCTTCGTTCGCAGCCGGATCCTGCATCATAAGTGCAGATTGATAAAAGGAATCGCTGAACACCGAGAACAGTTTGTTTATGGTAAAGTAGCCGGCTACCAAAAACGCCAACAGAGCAGCCAATATGACCGCTACAATAATCACAAGCTTTTTTTTTGATTTTCGTTTCATAAAAGTCCTGCTCCTTAAAGGGGTTCCGCCATGTTCAACGTGCCGAGCACATTATTTTTAATCGTCTCCTGAGAGTCGTCCTCCATCAGCAGAACGTGCTTATGTCATCCATAAATCATCGCAAACACAAGCTGTACGCCGCACCTATACACGATGCCTACACTATGTACAAGTCTGCTCTACCACAAATTTCCTTTTAAAAATTATTCGGTAATTTGTGGTGCAACGAACGCAACATATAACAATTTTAAATCGGTATGCGTTCTTTATACCATAAGTGCAAGCCGTGTATCGGCTTGCTACACACCGGTACAATAAATGCATCAATGAAAATCCCGCAAAGGGATTTTCTAACCTTTTTGCATTTATTATACCACAAATTTCCTTTTGAAAACTATTTCGGTAATTTGTGGTGCAATGAACGCAACATATAACAATTTTAAATCGGTATGCGTTCTTTATACCATAAGTGCAAGCCGTGTATCGGCTTGCTACACACCGGTACAATAAATGCATCAATGAAAATCCCGCAAAGGGATTTTCTAACCTTTTTGCATTTATTATACCACA
>SVKE01000025.1:10727-18619 GCA_015068615.1 Oscillospiraceae bacterium
ATCGGTATGCGTTCTTTATACCATAAGTGCAAGCCGTGTATCGGCTTGCTACACACCGGTACAATAAATGCATCAATGAAAATCCCGCAAAGGGATTTTCTAACCTTTTTGCATTTATTATACCACACCGTTTGTAAAAAATAAAGAGGAAAATTTAAAAAAAACATAAAAGTTTTCATTTTCTTTATTTTCGTATATTTTGCATAGAAATCAGTTAATTTTCTTGTAATTCTTACAATAGGGGAACATGCCGCCATGATCCGCTTTGCTCTACCAAGATAGATAAAAGGCCCGCCGGTGCATGACGGCAGGCCTTTATTATATCAAAAATCATTTGCTGCTGATAGCAGCCTGTGCCGCTGCCAGTTTTGCGATAGGCACACGGAAGGGCGAGCAGGAAACGTAGTCAAGGCCAATTTTATGGCAAAATTCCACGCTGGAGGGGTCTCCGCCATGCTCACCGCAGATACCTACATGAAGCTTACTGTTCACAGGCTTGCCCAGCTTGATGGCCATTTCCATCAGCTTGCCGACGCCAGTCTGATCCAGCTTAGCAAAAGGATCGTTCTCAAAAATCTTTGCATCGTAGTAGGCATCCAGGAACTTGCCGGCATCATCACGGGAGAAGCCGTAAGCCATCTGGGTCAGGTCGTTGGTACCGAAGCAGAAGAAGTCAGCCTCCTCTGCAATCTCATCAGCTGTCAGAGCTGCTCTGGGAATCTCAATCATAGTACCCACTTCATAGGTCAGCTTGCTGCCTGCTGCTGCGATTTCGGCATCAGCCGTTTCCACAACAATCTGCCGCACATATTTAAGCTCCTTCACGTCGCCGACCAGCGGAATCATAATCTCAGGAGCAACCGTCCAATCTGGATGTGCCTTCTGTACGTTGATAGCAGCACGGATAACAGCCTTGGTCTGCATAGCCGCAATCTCCGGATAGGTAACGGACAAACGACAACCACGATGGCCCATCATCGGGTTAAATTCATGGAGAGATTCAATGATTGCCTTAATCTGCGCAACGGTTTTGCCCTGTGCGTCAGCCAGCTTCTTGATGTCCTCTTCCGTGGTGGGAACAAATTCATGCAACGGCGGATCCAGGAAACGAATGGTCACCGGATTGCCCTCTAAGGCTTCATATAACTTCTCAAAGTCACCCTGCTGAACCGGAAGAATCTTTGCAAGAGCAGCTTCTCTTTCCTCAACGGTGTCAGAGCAAATCATTTCGCGGAAAGCATCAATTCTGTCACCCTCAAAGAACATATGCTCGGTACGGCAAAGGCCGATACCCTCGGCACCCAGCTCACGAGCTCTCTTTGCATCAGCCGGTGTGTCTGCATTGGTTCTTACCTTTAATGTTCTGTATTTGTCGGCCCAAGCCATAATTCTGCCAAACTCACCGGAAATGGAAGCATCCACGGTGGGAATCAGGCCATCATAAATGCAACCGGTGGATCCGTCTAAGGAGATGCAATCCCCTTCATGATATTCCTTGCCGGCCAGAACAAACTTCTTGTTTTCTTCATCCATGGCAATTTCAGAGCAACCGGATACACAGCAGGTACCCATGCCACGGGCAACAACCGCTGCATGAGAGGTCATACCACCGCGAACGGTCAAAATACCCTGTGCAGCCTTCATGCCCTCAATGTCCTCGGGAGAGGTTTCCAAACGAACCAGAACGACCTTTTCGCCCTTGGCATCCCAAGTCTTTGCATCCTCTGCCGTGAATACGATTTTACCACAAGCAGCACCCGGAGATGCAGCCAGTGCACGTGCAAGGGGGCTTGCCGCCTTTAAGGCAGTGGCATCAAACTGCGGATGCAGCAGAGTATCTAGGTTTCTGGGATCGATCATGGCAACAGCCTTCTCCTCAGAAATCATACCCTCGTCCACCAGATCGCAGGCAATTTTAAGTGCCGCCTTCGCGGTTCTCTTGCCGTTACGGGTCTGGAGCATGTACAGCTTTTTATCCTCAATGGTAAACTCCATATCCTGCATATCGCGATAGTGATCTTCCAGTGTGTTGCAAATGCCGATGAACTGCTCGTATACTTCCGGCATAACCTCTTTTAACTGGTCAATCTTCTGCGGGGTACGAACACCTGCAACAACGTCCTCACCCTGAGCGTTCATCAAAAACTCGCCCATCAGCTTCTTTTCGCCGGTAGCCGGGTCTCTGGTAAAGGCAACGCCCGTACCGGAGGTGTCGCCCATGTTACCGAACACCATCATCTGCACGTTGACTGCAGTGCCCCAGGAATAAGGAATGTCGTTATCACGGCGATATACGTTAGCACGGGGGTTATCCCAGGAACGGAATACTGCCTCAATGGCACCCATCAGCTGTTCCTTGGGGTCAGCCGGGAAGTCAAAGCCCTTTTCCTTCTTAAACTCTGCCTTGAACTGTGCAGCCAGCTCTGCCAGATCGTCAGCTGTCAGCTGGACGTCCTCCGTCACGCCTTTTTCTTCCTTCATTTTGTCAATGAGCTCTTCAAAATACTTTTTGCCGACACCCATAACAACATCGGAATACATTTGAATGAATCTTCTGTAGCAATCCCAGGCCCAGCGGGGGTTACCCTTGGCCGCCAGCACGCTGACAACCTCTTCGTTTAAGCCCAGGTTCAGGATGGTATCCATCATACCGGGCATGGAAGCTCTTGCGCCGGAACGAACGGAAACCAGAAGCGGATTTTCCAGATCGCCAAACTTTTTGCCGGTGATTTCCTCCATTTTGGTGATGGCCACCATAATTTCCTCTTTAATACTGTCGTTAATATTTCTACCGTCCTCATAATACTGTGTGCAGGCCTCGGTGGAAATGGTGAAACCTTGGGGAATCGGCAGACCCAGCTTTGTCATTTCAGCCAGATTTGCACCCTTGCCGCCCAGAAGGTTTCTCATGGATGCGTCTCCTTCTTTAAAGAGATAAACGAACTTTTTACTCATTTGTTTCCCTCCTGTAGATTAGTGCCGGGCATGGCGCCGGCAGCAGAATCAAATAAATCCTTACATAAATTATGTATACAACTTAGTTAGTATAACATAAAAAACCCATCTTGTAAATCTCTTTTTAAAGAATCCTAGATTCACGGAAAAATTTCTAACAAATTTAACATATTTCATTCATTTTTTAAAATAACTTTGCAAAAAGAAGTAAAAAGAGACCATCCTAAGTTTGATATCCTCAAAATCCATGTCTTCGCCTCCTCTACTGCCATTTTGAGAAATATCATTAGGCAGACGTGCAATGCAAAAAAAGAGAAATAAATTCAAAAAAAGTTATTGACAAACAGATATATCTGTGGTACAATACAAAAGAGTTAGGGAAAACTAACCCTTTTTTAAAACCTCGTGGTTAGTTGCACCTAATCCAATAATAAAAGCGGAAGTCAGGCGATTGAAATGAATTTAAATGACGCACAGGAAGGCAAGGAATATATTATCCGGCAAATCGAAACAGACGATGATGAGCTGAATGCATTTTTGTTTTCCTTAGGCTGCTACAGCGGCGAACCCATCACGGTGGTTTCACATTTAAAAAGCAGCTGTGTGGTTTCGATTAAGGACAGCCGATATAATATTGACAAGCAGCTGGCCTCTGCCATCATCGTTTAATCCGTTTCCATAACTGAAAAGAAAAATAATCGACAGATTATTTTTTTATATGGAAGTTAGTTTCTACTAACTTTGACAAAAATAACCAAAACACAGCAAAAGAATACTATATGACACAAAATGAAGGAGGAACTTCAAGTGAGAATCGCATTAACAGGAAATCCCAACAGCGGTAAAACAACCATGTATAATGCCTTAACCGGCCGGAATGAAAAGGTCGGAAACTGGGCGGGTGTCACCGTGGAGAAAAAAGAGCATACTATTAAAAGAAGCTTTTATAAGGGAAATGCAGAGCTGGTAGCAGTCGACCTGCCCGGTGCATATTCCATGTCTCCCTTCACCTCTGAGGAAAGCATCACCAGCGCTTATGTTAAAAATGAAAAGCCCGATGCAATTATTAATATTGTAGATGCCTCAAACCTAAGCCGTAGCCTGTTTTTCACCACACAGCTGCTGGAGTTGGGGATTCCTGTTGTGGTGGCACTGAATAAAACGGATATTAATGAAAAAAAACATACAAAAATTGACGTGGCCTCCCTCTCCGAAAAGCTGGGGTGTCCCGTCATTGAAACAGTTTCTACATCGTCCGAGGGGCTTTCGGCTGTGGTTGAAGCAGCTGTGTCATTGAAGGGAAAGAGCCAAAAAGCACCCTATTTACAAGGCTCTGTAGATCTGAGCAGCAAGCGTGCCGTTGAATATGCCGACAGAAAGCGCTTTGATTATGTAAATCAGCTGGTGGCGGCAGTAGAAACGCGCAAGGTGCTGACAAGACAAAGAAATTATCAGGATGCCATCGATGCTGTTCTGACTAATAAATGGCTCGGCATTCCGATTTTTGCCATTGTGATGTTTTTGGTTTTCTATATCTCACAGACAACCCTCGGTACCTGGATTGCAGACTGGCTGGTGGCCCTGCTGGAATCCTTCCAGGGCTGGGTGGCCGAGCTCCTGGCCGATGCAAGTCCGCTGCTTTCTGCCCTGCTGGTGGACGGCGTGATTGGCGGCGCAATCGCCGTAATCGGCTTTTTGCCCCTCGTTATGGTGATGTATTTCCTGATTGCCATTTTAGAAGATTGCGGTTATATGTCCCGCGTGGCTGTTGTTTTGGATCCTATTTTTAAGAAGGTCGGCCTTTCCGGCAAGTCTGTCATACCCTTTGTCATCGGCATCGGCTGCAGCGTTCCCGGCATCATGGCAAGCCGCACCATCCGTAATGAGCGCGAACGCAGAGCCACCGCCATGCTAACGCCTTTCATGCCCTGCGGCGCCAAAATCCCCGTTATTGCCCTTTTTGCCGGCGCATTTTTCGGCAACGCCGGCTGGGTGAGCACGGTTATGTACCTGTCCGGCATTCTGCTGATTTTCCTCTGCGCTCTTTTGGTGAATCGAATCACCGGCTACAAGGCGAGAAAATCCTTCTTTATCATTGAGCTGCCGGAATATAAGTTGCCCTCTCTTGTCGGCGCTTTTAAATCCATGTGCAGCCGTGGCTGGGCGTACATAGTGAAAGCCGCCACCATCATCCTTTTGTGTAATACCGCGGTTCAGATTATGCAGACCTTTACCTGGAGCTTCCAGGTTGCAGAGACCGCTGACGCCTCCATTCTGGCCTCCATCGCAAGCCCCTTTGCATATCTGCTGATTCCCGTTGTCGGCGTTCTTTCCTGGCAGCTGGCCGCAGCTGCCATTACCGGCTTTATCGCAAAAGAGAATGTCGTGGGTACACTTGCCGTTTGCTTTGTAGGTCTTGAAAATTTGATTGACACCGAGGAGCTTGCCCTGATGGAAGGAGCAGGCACAGAGGTTGCCGGCATTATAGCCATCACCAAGGTGGCCGCTCTTGCATACCTTATGTTTAACCTCTATACCCCGCCCTGCTTTGCTGCCATTGGTGCCATGAACGCCGAGATGAAAAGCGCAAAATGGCTGTGGGGCGGTATTGCTCTGCAACTTGGCGTGGGTTATACAATAGGTTACCTGGTCTATCAGATCGGCACCCTCATCACCACGGGTGCCTTTGGCGCAGGCTTCCTGCCCGGACTTATTGCCGTAATCGCCATGGCTATTGTCGTGATGTATCTGTGCACAAGCAGTGAGAAGAAGCTGAAAGCAGAGTATTCCTCAAATAACAGGATTTCTTCCCTTTGATGCAAGGAGCTGTTTCGATGAAGAATGCACTTATTATTGCCATTTTGGCATTGATTATAGGGCTTTCAGCCTACTACGTTTACAGAGCTAAAAAAAGAGGAAGAAAATGTATTGGCTGTCCCGACAGCTGCTCCTGCAGCAAAAAATGTTGTGACCAATAGGCCGTAATATAAAGAAGCTCCCCAGTGCCAAGCTGCCGGGGAGCTTCTTTATATTACACAACGACACAAAGGCTGTCATGTATAATCCCTGTCAGTCGTGCGCCCTGTTCCTTCAGCAAGCGCAGATTCTCCACATGCGCCGGCATAATTCTCTCTCCGGGCAGAAGAATCGGAATGCAGGGTGGAAAGGCCGAAACGGTTCCGGCGCTGATGCGTCCCGCCGCTGCTGCCATCGGCACCCTCTCTGTCCTCCTCTGCCGCACGTCAAGGGGCACCAGCTCCGTCTGCGACACTGCCGGCAGACACACCTCCGGGATGCTGACAGACCTTGTCCGTTCCGGCAGGCTGTCAAGGTATGAAACAGCGTCTCTAAGCAGCGCAAAATCCTCCGCGCTGTTCGCCCAGGAGGGCATTAAAAGCGTTAGCTGTAGGTCGCAAAGCTCGGCATAAATACCAAACCTTGTACGCAATATTTCATCTATCTCAAACCCGCTATAACCCTTATCTCGGTATAACAAAAGGCGCTTAAAAGGATCATCTAAATACGGCATGTTTCCCAGCTGCGATAAAACCCGCTCCGTTTTTTCGGTGCCGTTTTCCACAGCATCCAAAAGGGCCTGCTCCATGGCCGCCAGCAGGATGAATGACGGGCTGCTGGTCTGAAAGGTGTTTACCGCCTCTCTCACCTGCCCTACATCCCATCCCTCTGCCATGTGCAAAAGCGCTGCCTGATTCGGCGCAGACAAGGTTTTGTGCAGGCTGGTAACGCTCAAATCGGCTCCCTGCTCCATCGCCGTTGCGGGAAAGGCTTTTGAAAAAGGAAAGTGCGCGCCATGGGCTTCATCCACCAAAAGAACCGCTCCGCATCTGTGTGCCTCCTGCGCAATGGCGCGCAGATCAGCCGTCGCACCGTAATAATTAGGGCTGGTGACGAGCACGCCTCGGGCCTCCGGATGGGCCGCAAGCCCTTCTGCCACCTGTGTTGCAGAAAGAGTGCCGGGAACACCGGCAAGAGCCGAGGCTGATGGCGTGATATAGACAGGTGTAATGCCGCAGATAGCCGCCGCGGAAAGGACGGAACGATGACAGTTCCGGTCGATAAGCACCACATCTCCGGGCCCAAAGCAGGCATAAAACATAGCCAGAATACCACCGGTTGCGCCATTCACAAGATAAAAGCTGTGCCTCGCACCGTAGCACGCTGCCGCCTGTTTTTCTGCCGCGAGTATACTCCCCGTAGGTTCAATCAACGCATCAGTATCACAAAGCTCCGTGGTATCCAGTGCAAAAATCGAACTGTCCAGGGCGCCGCAAATGCCCGCTCCGTTTTTATGGCCGGGCATGTGAAACGAGGCCTTCTCCTTTTTGCTGTGCGCCTGTAGCTCCTTAAGTATCGTCATAATCCTGCATGCCTTTCTCATCAACTCTACATTTATTGTAAGCGAAATTGTAAAAATTGTCAAATATATATTTTGGTCTTGACAAGACCTTTTAAAAATGATATACTTTAGAAAATTAAATAAATAAAAGCGATGAAGGAACGAGTAGCCGCCAGGGAAGCATCAAGAGAGAGAAACATATGCTGGAAGTTTCTTATGTGGACGAGCGGTGAAAACCACTCCGGAGCTGCAATGCCGAACCTCTAGTAAGCATTGTCGTATGCCTGCGTGAAAGGCTAAGGTTTATTGGAATCTGAGTGAAAAATCAAGGTGGAACCGTGCACATTGCACCCTTGACAGCATGCTTTTGCTATGTTGTTTTGGGTGTTTTTTATTTTATAATTATATTTAGGGGGTTATCTCTATGAAGGTTATCTGCAGTGACGGTATCGTCCGGGAATGTGCACCCGAGGAGGAGCTGCACATCATACGGCACACCGCCGCACACACCATGGCACAGGCCATTAAGCGCCTGTATCCCGAGGCAATGTTTGCTTACGGTCCTGCAACGGAAAAGGGC
>SVKE01000026.1 GCA_015068615.1 Oscillospiraceae bacterium
AGGTGTTCTTTTTAAATTATTATAATAATAATTTTTTCGCTAAAACCTTGATTTTTAGCGGTTTTAAGCATTAACCAAAGTATCTTTTGAGTAAGCCTTCAAAGCCCTTTCCGTGTCGAGCTTCGTCCTTTGCCATCTCGTGAACGGTGTCATGAATAGCGTCAAGCCCCAGCTCCTTTGCCAGCTTGGCTAAATCCATTTTGCCGGCTGTTGCGCCGTTTTCAGCATCTACGCGCATAGCGAGATTTTTCTGGGTGCTGTCGGTGATGACCTCGCCCAAAAGCTCTGCAAATTTAGCAGCATGCTCAGCCTCTTCATAAGCAGCTTTTTCCCAGTACAGGCCAATTTCTGGATAACCCTCGCGATGTGCCACACGAGCCATAGCCAGGTACATACCAACCTCGGAGCATTCGCCGTTAAAGTTTTCACGCAGACCCTCGATAATTCTCTGGTCAACACCCTGTGCTACGCCGACTCTATGCTCATCAGCCCAGGTTCTTTCGCCGGATTGCTCGTTAAACTTTGCAGCAGGAGCGCTACAGATAGGGCATTTCTCGGGAGCCGCATCGCCCTCGTGAACATAACCGCAAATGGTGCAAACAAATTTTTTCATAATAGTGACCTCCAAAAATTTTTATAAATTTTTTATTATTTTTCTTGGGCACAAAGAGGACTTTGGCCTAAGTACACAGATCAGTTTATTTCCTTCTTCCCGGCATTGCACGCGCTGCACACACCATATAAATACAGCTTATGCTGCAGGACTTCACAATTATCACCCAGAGCCTTCACCAGCTCCTTCTCGTCCAGCAGAGAAGAAAACACATCCATCACCTGATGGCAACCGGAGCAGATAAAGTGACTGTGCTCGCGGGTGTCTGCGTCAAAACGATCACCATGCTCACCGGTGGTAAGCTTTTGAATCACGCCGTATTCGCTTAAAAGATTTAGGTTCCGGTAAATGGTGGACAGGCTCAGAGCGGGATTTTCCGGCTTTAAATCAGCATAAATCTGTTCAGCAGTGGGGTGAGCCGTTGTACCTTTTAAATAATTTAAAATTAACTCGCGCTGTCGACTGTATTTTCTCATAGACACCACCTTGAAAATAGGAATCATTATCATTTTTAATTTTATTATACATAAAAGGATATATCTTGTCAAGTCTTTTTTTAAATTACATTCGTCCGCATGTGTATGTTTTATTAAAATCCACATTTAATCAATAGGAAGTGCCCCATGATCAGGGAATTGGAGCACTGCTAAAAATTAACAAATTATCTATTTATCTTTTTTATAATATGTGGTATAATAAGCGCATACCGAATTAAAATTAAATAGGTTGCGCTTATTGCACCACAAATTACCGAAATGATCTTTAAAAGGAAATTTGTGGTATAATGAATGCAAAAAGGTTAGAAAATCCCTTCGCGGGATTTTCATTGATGCATTCATTGCACCGGTGTGTAGCAAGCCGATTCGCGGCTTGCACTTATGGTATAATAAACACAATGTTAGTTTGAAATCCTAACGGATTTCATTCCGATGTGTTTATTGCACCGGTGTGTAGCAAGCCGATTCACGGCTTGCACTTATGGTATAATAAACGCAAAAGGTTAGAAAATCTCATTCGTAGGAGGCGCGGTTTGTTTGGATACATACGCATTTACAAGGATGAGCTGAAGGTTAAAGAGTATAATTTGTTTAAAGCCTATTACTGCGGCGTGTGTCAGGCAATTAAAAGGGACTACGGTTTTCCTGCCCGGTACTTTTTAAGCTACGATGCCGCATTTTTGGCCGTGCTGCTTTCCTCCGTGCAGGAGACCTCTCCGGCGGTGTGTACGGGACGCTGTATGGCGAATCCATTGCTCCGTCGGCCGATGATGAGTCGGGACAACGTGCTTCATTATGCTGCAGCAGTGAATGTGCTGCTTGTCTGGTTCAAGCTACGGGATGATTTGGCAGACTCCCGCAGCATAAAGGCCGCGCTGCTGCTGCCCTTGATGTACCGCAAGCGAAAAAAAGCGCAAAAGCGATATCCCGACCTGTATGAGGGCATTTCAAAAGCCTTAGAAGAGCTGTCGCAGATTGAAAAGGAGCGGTCACGCATGCCCGATGCACCGGCCGCGGCCTTTGGCCGATTGATGGCCGGCATTTTCGACACACCCCTTGCAGGCAAGGATGAGGTACGGCGCATTCTGTCTCACGCAGGCTTTCTGCTGGGACGCTTTATCTATCTCCTGGACGCCTGGGAGGACAGGAAGGCTGACCAAAAGAAGGGAGCCTACAACCCCTTTTTATTAGGAGAAGCACTCGACGAGAAAGAGCTGCAGCTATCGCTTGACTATACCCTGAGCGAGCTTGCAAACAGCCTCTCTCTCCTGCAGCCGATGCGCAATCGCGAGATTATAGAAAACATTGTATATTTAGGCCTGAAAAACGCGCAGGACAGCGTTTTTGGCGGCCAATACAGCAAGAAGGAGAAACGTCATGAGAGACCCATATGAGGTGCTGGGCCTGCAAAAGGGCGCCACGCAGGAGGAAATTAAAAAAGCCTACCGCAAGCTGGCCAAAAAATACCATCCGGATAATTATGTGAACAATCCGCTGGCGGATTTAGCTGCGGAAAAATTTAAAGAAATCAACGAGGCCTACGAACAGCTTTTCGGCTCAGGCGCCTCCGGCGGACAGAACTCCCACCGTCCCGGCAGCACGAGCTACGGCGGCGGTGCGGGCAACTTTGCCCAGATTCGCAATCTGATTAACATGAACCGCATTGATGAGGCAGACCGTGAGCTGGATGCTCTGCAAAACCGCACGGCAGAGTGGTTCTTTTTAAAGGGCAGCGTGTTTATGCACCGCGGCTGGTATTCCCAAGGGCTTAATTTTATTCGCCAGGCAGTGAATATGGAGCCGCATAATCCTGAATACCGGTCGGCATTAAACCAATATATGAATCAAGGCCGGCAATATCGCAATGTGGGCACCAATATGAGCGGCAGCGTCAGCCCCTGTGATTGCTGTCAGGGCTTGATTTGCGCCGATTGCTGCTGCGAATGCATGGGCGGCGATTTCATTCGTTGCTGCTAGATTCACCGAAGGAAAGGAAGAAGCATGGTAAAACGAGTTACTTTTTCAGCAACTTCTCTGGCATTAACCATTATTTGCATCTACGCCGCGTCCATTCTGCCCACCGGTCGGGTGGCGGCTCTTGCCTTGTCCTCGGTGTTCGCCACCATTTGTGTTTACCAGTACGGCGTGCGCTATGGCGCCACGGTGTATGTGGGTGCCTCCATTTTATCCTTGCTTTTCATCCCAAACCGGATGTTTACGCTGATTTACATTCTCTTTGTCGGCTATTATCCTATTGTCAAGCTGTTTATTGAGAAGCTGGACAGACTTTGGGTCGAATGGGTGCTGAAGGTGGTTTTCTTTAACCTGGTGCTGGTGATTTTATATATCTTGTTCAAGCTGTTTTTTGTGCCTACCTTTAATTCCGCCATCATCGCGCTGGCACTTCAGTACATGTCGGTGATTATTTTGGCGCTGGAGATTATTTTTGTGATTTACGACTGGATGCTGAGTTATATGATTAGCTATTATGATAAATTTTTAAGGAGAGTCAGCCATGAATAAAATTATGATGTTCATTTGTGTGTTAGGCCTGTGCCTGCCCCTCGGCGGATGCCGCGGCAGCATGGGTGCGGAGGCAACCCTGCCACCGGGCATTACCAAGCCCGAGGGCGGTATCGTATCCACAAATCCAAAAATCGTAGAAGGCCGCATCACACGACTTACCGACGACGAAATCAGCCTGAACGTGCAGGGCGTTACATGGAACATGGAGCTCTCAGACGAGGCGCAGGGCATGCTGGCACGCTATAAGGAGCTGAAGGTTGACATCAGAAAAGGCACATTTGTGATGGCCTATTATGAAGAAGAAAATGATGGCGAAAGAGAAGTCACCCGCATCGAACGGGTAGAAATGAATTAAGAGTGATGCATTATGATAATCGGAAACGGCATTGACCTAATTGAAATTAACAGAATCGAAGGGGCCATGCAAAACCCGCGTTTTCTAACTGAGTATTTCACAGAGGAGGAACGTGCATACTTTGAAAAAAGGCACTTCTCTCCTGCTGTTGTCGCAGCCAATTTCGCCGGCAAGGAGGCCTTTTCTAAGGCGCTCGGCACAGGCATCGCCGGGTTTTTATTAAAGGAGGTCGGCATCCTGCGGGAAGCCTCCGGTAAGCCATATATAGCACTCAC
Organism: Oscillospiraceae bacterium; assembly: GCA_015068615.1. Taxonomy (GTDB): domain Bacteria; phylum Bacillota; class Clostridia; order UBA1381; family UBA9506; genus UMGS755. The sequence continues at coordinate 4,267 of SVKE01000026.1, forward strand.
AGGGGCCGCGGAGCGGCTATGCCGGGAAAAGGGCATCAGCCGTCTTTTCATTTCCCTGACGCACTCTGAGACCCACGCGGCGGCCCAGGTCCTTGCAGAAGGCAGAGAGGAGCCATTAGAATGAAACTGGTAACAGCCACGCAAATGCAGGCATTAGAACAGCTTGCCATAGAACAGTTCGGTATTAGCGGCACACTTTTAATGGAAAACGCAGCCCGCAGCTTTATCGAGGTGCTGCAGGGAGAAACGGGGCCCGTAGCCGGGAAGGAAATCGCCGTTTTCTGCGGCAAAGGAAACAATGGCGGTGATGGCTTTGCCATCGCCCGGCATTTGCATAACCGGGGTGCTCAGGTGACGGTGATTGCCGGCTTTTCGCCGGAGCAGCTCAAGCAGGATGCGGCTTTGAATTTTGAGATTATCACCCGTATGGGTTTGGAGGTTCTGCCTCTTGCCGAACTTGGCGGACGGCGGTTTTCACTGGTGATTGATGCGCTGTTCGGCACCGGCTTTCACGGGGAACCAAAAGAAGGCGATGCGGATATGATACGGGCCATGAACCAAAGCGGTGCCACCGTGGTCGCCGTGGATATGCCCAGCGGCACCTCAGCAGAGGACGGCGGCGCCGCGGAGGTATGCGTCCGTGCGGATTTGACCATCACCTTTGCTGCCGCCAAGCTGGGGCAATTTCTGTACCCGGCCAAGGCATTTGTTGGCAAAATAATTGTCGCAGATATTTCCATTCCGCGAGAGGTTCTTTTGACCTTCCCCACTCCCTACCGGACGCTGGATGAGGGTCTGGCAGAAAAATTGCCGCCGCGGCCGGAGAATTCTCACAAGGGCAGCTTTGGCAAGGTGCTCCTGTTCGCCGGCAGCCCCGGTATGAGCGGTGCGTGCATGATGGCAGGAGGCGCCGCGCTGAAGACAGGCGCGGGCATGGTTACGGCCGCTGTGCCGCGACAGCTTGCAGACGGCCTGAGCGCACGGGTTCCGGAGATGATGACGCTGGCCCTGCCCTGCGAGGGCGAAAGCCTTTCTAAAACGGCAGGCGCTGTGCTAAAAGAGCGTCTGCAGGTGCAGGATGTGTTGCTTGCCGGCTGCGGACTGGGCAGCGGCGAGAACACGAAGAAGGCCCTGCTCTCCGTCATTTCCGAGTGCGACAAGCCCATGGTCATTGACGCAGATGGTATAAATCTTTTAAAAGGGAATATACATGTAATAAAGGATAAACCGGCCCCGGTGATTATGACGCCCCATCCTCTGGAATTTTCCCGCATTAGCGGTCATTCCATGGAGAAAATCCTGCAGAACCGAATTGGCACGGCAGCTGCCTTTGCCAAGGAATTTAAGCTGACCTTAGTGCTCAAGGGTGCCGATACCGTTGTGGCACATCCCGACGGGCGCTGCTATATTTGCCCGGTGAGCAATTCCGGACTGGCGACAGCCGGCAGCGGCGATGTGCTTTCCGGCATTATTGCCTCTCTTTTGGCGCAGGGTGCTGAGGCAAGGGAGGCGGCAAATCTGGGCGTTTATATTCACAGCTTGGCGGGTCTGCGCGCCCGGGATCGTCTGGGCAGTCACGGCATGACAGCGACTGACATAATAGCTGAGCTGCCCGCCGTGATGAAAAAGCTGGCCGGTGAGCATTCATAAAGGAGTGAGCTTTTTGTGTAAGCGTCTGCGGATAACAGCTGCTCTGGTGCTTACACTGATGATAACAGCCGGCTGCGCATCTCATTTTCAGCTGAGCGACAGCCACGTGGACATATACAAAAGGATTCATGATAAGTACAATCGGATGAAGTCCTATACGGCAGAGGTCACGCTGACGGTAAAAAGCCGCAAGAGCGAACAGGTCTACCGCCTGTCGCAGCAGGTGAAAGAGCCGGAGCTGGCGGCCATTACCATCCGGGAGCCGGACTCTCTTTCCGGCCTGCGCACGGTGTTTAACGGCAGTCAGGTGCGTATAGAGTCGCCTGCAGCGCCCGAAGGCCTTGTTACAACAACGCAAAAGATGCCGAATGCCCTTTTGGTGAATCAGTTTTTTTCAATATACTATCAATCCGAGGAAACTGCCATCAGCGTAAATTCTCAGGAATCAGGCGGCACCATGCTGCTTGAAACGGAGTGTCGTCCGCAGAAAGCGGAGGCCTATAAGGTAACGTTGCTGCTGGATACAAAAACCTTAGAGCCAAAGAATATTACGGTCTTTGATGTGGGCGGTAACGTGCGAATGCTGGCAGAATTTACAGAATTTGTGTATAACCCCTCCTTGCCGGAGGAAATCTTTTTCATACAATAGAAAAGCGCTGCCTTACGTGGCAGTGGGAAAGGAAGCAACCCATATGAAGCAGGAATGCAGCCGAGGACGCGCCTGGGCGGAGGTAGATTTATCTGCCCTGGAGCATAATTTTTTAGAACTTAAAAAGCTTGTGTCAAGCACCACCAAGGTCATGGCCGTGGTTAAAGCCAATGCCTACGGGCACGGCGCGGTTCCCTGCGCCAAGACCCTTATTGCTTCCGGAGCAGACTATCTGGCGGTGGCCACGGTAGATGAGGCGCTGCAGCTACGCAGCGCGCAAATCAGCACACCGATTCTTGTGCTGGGCTACACAGCCCCCGAACACTTAGCCGACCTCGTCTCTTGCGATATCACAGCCACGGTGTATAGCATGGAGCAGGCACAGGCGTTATCCGAAGAGGCAACCCGTCAGGACAAGGTTGCGCGTCTGCATATCAAAATCAATACCGGAATGGAGCGAATCGGCTTTGCGCCGGATGCAGCTTCAGACATTGTCGCAGCCTGCCGGCTGCCCGGCCTGAATCCGGAGGGAATATACACCCATCTAGCCTGTGCCGACGAGGAGGATGCCTCCGGTGTGCATGAGCAGTACCGGCTATTTACAGCCCTGCTGGAGCAGCTCGCTCAGGCGGGTCTCCAATTTTCCTTACGCCATATACTAAACAGCGCGGGGATTCTGGATTTTCCCGAATATCAGCTGGATATGGTGCGGGCAGGCATTGTGCTTTATGGCTATTACCCCTCCTGCCATGTGCACAAGGAGCGCGCGGAGCTGCGCCCGGTTATGTCCGTTAAGGCGCGAGTGATACACCTGCACCGCATAGAAAAGGGCACCGGCGTCAGCTATGGCTGGACGTACCGTGCTCCGGAGGCCGCAACCCTTGCCACAGTATCCATTGGCTATGCGGATGGATATTTTAGATTGCTCTCCAATCGCGGCATGATGCTGGCCGATGGCAAGCCGGTTCGGGTGACAGGCAGAATTTGTATGGATCAATGTATGATTGACGTAACTTCTGTCAATACTATAGATGTCGGCGACGAGATTATCATCATCGGAAAGCGGGGCGATGCCCGGATTACAGCAGATGATTTGGCAAAATGCATCGGTACCATATCGTATGAAATCCTGTGCACAGTGGGCGAAAGGCTTCCTCGCCTGTATATGAAAAACGGACAGGAGCAGGATGTACTTAACGGGTTTAACTAAGGCTTTTGGAAATATTTTTGCATTGACGGATGATATAAAAGCATATATAATAATATGTGTAGTTGACAGGCAAACCCGAACCTTGCACAGCATTTTATGACGAATGGGGGCACAAAGATGTCGCAACTCAAAAAGGTTCTGATAACCGTTCCCGAGCCGCTTCTGCAGGAGGTAGACCTTGTTTGCAGTAGCGAAAAATCAAATCGGAGCAAGTTTGTCCGCGAGGCAATGAAGTGCTATCTGGCTGAAAAGCGGAAGCTTCATCTGCAGGAGCAAATGACAAAGGGATATCAGGAAATGGCGGAGATCAATTTAGAACTCGCCGGCATGTATTTTGATTTGGAGCATGAACAGTTTTCCAAATACGAGGAAAAATTGGCGGAGTGTGAAACGTGTGGTTGTTAAAAGAGGAGATATATTTTACGCGGATTTAAGTCCCGTGGTTGGTTCGGAGCAGGGAGGCGTGCGTCCGGTCCTGGTGGTGCAGAATGATGTGGGTAACCGCTTTAGCCCCACCGTGATTATTTCGGCCATTACCTCTCAGATTAACAAGGCAAAGCTGCCCACCCACATTGAGATTACGGCAGATGACTATGGTCTTTCTAAGGATTCTGTTATTTTGCTGGAGCAAATCAGAACCATTGATAAAAGAAGGCTAAGAGAGCGCATCGGCAGGCTTGATGAGGAGCTGATGGAACGGGTGAACGAAGCCCTGACCGTGAGCTTTGGGTTGATTGAGCTGTAACACATGGTATTAAATCGGTTGGCTGGAACCGATTTAGATGGTCTTCCGTAGGCGGCAGATATAAAAAAGCACTAAGCGTTTGTGTGTATACATAGCGCTTTTGTAAAGCGAGAGAATGAGGAAGGGGCTGTAGCAGTTTGCTACAGCCCTTTTTTTGCGAAACGACACGCAGGTCGTCTCCTATCTTTTCACCTCATCCGTCAGCCTGACGGCTGCCACCTTCCCCTCAAGGGGAAGGCTGGAGGCGGCAGGGACACCGGCCCCTACAACCTGCACCGAGAGGCAACCTCGCGGCGGACATTGCCAGCCTCCATTTCATAGGGAACGACATATAGGTCGTTCCCTACAATCTGCGACAAAGGGTTCTTTTTTTTAATGGATAGAAAAAGGGACATGGCTATTGCCATGTCCCCTTGAAAGCTTATATTCTGTTTAACAGACTTTCTCTATGCGAGAACTGGTACAGTAACATAACCCTTGATGGTGCTGAGAGCTTCGCCGTATGCAGCATACTTGTAAGCTACAACGTCTTCGATCTCATCATCATCGTTGCACTTAACAACCAGAATGTAAGCATCACCTAAGTAGGTGCCGTCATTCTCGTTGATGTTCTCTCTTACATAAGAGGTTGTGCCCTGTCCGCTAAAGGCATTGTTAATGCTGGTAGCAGCTCTTGTAACGTCGAAGATAACGTTTGTGCCGCCTTCAGCCAGTGCCCAGCCGAGGTCAAAGGTCCTGTCTGGGCCAGTTGTGCTAGCTTCCAGATCTACACCGTTCTTGTGGTTGGTTACAACACCTGCTGCGTAGCGTACATCGAAGCCATCGGACACGATCTGCAGCTCACCAGCTTTGGTAGCGAGGTCAAAGTCGTAGATGAGAGTTACATCATCAACTTCGCCGGCTGCGTTAACAGCAACCTGTACCACGTCACCTGCATCCAGATTATCCAGATCGTAGGTCAGCTTGCTGCTTTCGGGATAGCTTACGAATTCGCTGCCCTGCCATACGTTCAGCATGTCAGCGCTTTCGCCGGCTGCATTCAGACCGGAGGAGATGCTGCGAACAACTGCCAGAGCGTTTTCAGAGGTTACAGAACCCATGCCGGAGGTAACAACCATAGCACCGATTTCGTCGTTGTTTTCATCAACAGCGAATACATAACCGGCATAAGGCTGTTCGTCCTTTAAGCGGCTGGTGGAGTAAACCTGAATCTTATCCTCGTTAATTGCATAGTAATCAATTTCAGCTGTGCCAGCATCTTCATCATGGTCAACATCCTCATACAGAACAGGAGCGAGATCGAAGATTACGGTGCCGCTGGTGGTGTAACCGGCAGAACCCATCTTGTTCTTATCCTTGTTGTAGGTAGCGCTGAGTGTATCCATGTTAAAGTCGCTGTCGCCTGTGGTATCAACAAAAGCCATAGCAGACATGGTGTCGCCGGAAGCTTTGTAGGTGATGAACAGGTTTGCAATCTCGTTGTTGATGTCAGTCGCTGTAAGAGTTGTGTCATAAGCTACATTGTTGATTACATCAACAGAAGCCAAGATGTTGGTGTACAGAGTAGACTGTTTGTTAGCAGAGCTGTTGCCTGCTTTGTAGGTAATGGTCTCATAGGTGTCCGGTGTGCCAGAAACAACCTGGTCAACCTTCAGGCTGCTTGCCCATTTAAAGGTTGTGATAGCGTTGTCCTTGGTCAGAACCTTGATCTGATAAGATTCGCCAAAGCCAGCGCGGTCCTCAGCGATGTTTAAGATGTAACCAAAGTTACCGGTGAAGTCACGGCTAACTTCTGCATCATACAGTCTGCCGTCGATGGTTACATAGAACTCGCCGGTGGTACCAGCCTTCCAGCTCTCGCCTACGGAATAGTAGCCAGTGCCATCGATGTAGTAGATGCCTTCAGCATCGTCTACTTCAGAAATGGAACCTTCAACAGTGTTGTTGGTTACATAGATGTCCAGAATGTAGTCGGAAGAACCACCCTGCTGGCCAACTGCTACGTTCAGCAGGTCGCCAATCTGGATGTCTTCGATACCGATAGCAGCACCATCTTTGTAGATGTTGTATGCCAACAGGTAGTCATTGTCCTCAGACAGGTCGTATGCGTTGTTGTCGGTGCCAATGAAGTTGAGTTCAGCCTCGAGCTCCTCAACGATACCATACTCATACTCTGTGATGAAGATCTTGTTGTATTCATCGTCAGAACCGGTTAAGACAAGAGAAGCAACGTCATCGTTGCCGGTCAGACCGGTAAATACAGCAGCACCGGTAGAAGCCAAAGTACCAACCTCAACGCCGTTCTTGTATACGGTTACGTTAGCCAGAGAAGCGAGATCCAGTACAGTAGCCTTGGTTTCGCCTTCTTCATAGTAGCTGAAAGAAGGAACGCCAGAAGAGATAGCTGCAACAACAGACTGACCGATTACGCTTTCGATCTCTACGATATCAAAGTTCTTTGTATCGGGAACCATAGCAATCAGCTCAATGTCATCATCCTCGTTAATGGTAACGAAAGCGTTTACATTGTAGCCGAGGTAATCAGCAAATGCAGGGTTGTTAGCAACAACGTCGCTCATAGCAACGCCAGCCTGCAGAAGAGTAGAAGTCAGCTCTGTTTCATCATACCAACCATCTAAGAAGTCTACAGCATCAAAGCCGTATACGCCATGGAGCAGCAGGTCGATGTACATATCGCCAGTCTTGGTGTTCAGCAGGTTTGCCGGGTCAGATCTGTAGGTATCTGCAACAGATGCACGGATCTTCCAGATGCCATGATACTCGGAAAGAAGAGTTTTCTTTTCGTAGTCAACGCTCTTGGAACCGTCATAGATTTTGTAAGCATCGTCATAATAGCTCATAACGAAAGCTTCTTCCATCAGCGGAGCGTCAAATGCGTTGTAAACCAGCTGTGCAACGCCTGCGCGAGTAGCGTTAGCGGTTGCGGGGGTCATAGCAACACCGTCAGTGATCTCGTAGTTGGAAGCGATTACCATGTAACCTGTGGGGTAGCCGCCTCTTTTCTCAGCCAGAGGACCAAAGCCCAGTGCGCAAACGATCATCTTAACAGCTTCCTGATATGTAACAGGAGCGTCGGGATCGAATTTGCCTTCGCCTTTGCCGTTTACAATGCCCTGATCTGCAGCCCAGTTAATGTAGCCCAGTGCCCAGTGCTCGCCGGAAACATCTACGAACTTAGATGCGCCAGTGGAACCTGCAGCAGCAGCTTCCTGGTTCATGGCTCTGCAAATAACTGCAGCGAACTCAGATCTTTTGATGTCTGCTTCGGGGTCGAAGTTGCCTTCCTCTTTACCTTCGAGGATCTCGAGGGCAGCCAGAACTTCAATAGCCTCGTAAGCCTTGCTGGTTTCGTCGACATCAGTAAAGGTAGCAGCGCCAACGCTTGTAGCCACGAGGCTCATCAGCATAGCAACTGTTAAGATTACTGACATCAGCTTTTTGAGATTTTTCATAGTTTCTCAAATCCTCCCTTATAATAATTTTTTATTTTTCCGAAAGAGTTTGATTTTTCGCGTAACCCGTTCCTCTTTCAAAAACGAGAGACACGACTTGAGGAGACAGATATCCCGTCATCCTCATGCATTGATTATATCACTTGTTTTTGCGATAGTCAATGCCTGATTTGCAGTTGTAATATAAATGTAAAACAACGGCAAATCTATATACCAACGCACTTTCGTGCATTATTGCCCTTTTTGACCTTTATTTTTTCTCCTGCCGGTACTGTAAACTGTATTTAACAAAGTCTAAAAACAGCGGATGGGGCCGATTGGGCCGGGACTTAAACTCCGGATGGAACTGCACGCCCACAAACCAGCGCTTATCCGGCAGCTCCATGATTTCGCAAAGCTTGCCGTCCGGCGAGCGACCGACAAAATTCATGCCGGCTTCTTCCAGCCTGTCGCGGTAGGCGTTGTTTACCTCATACCGGTGGCGGTGACGCTCGTCAATGGTCTCCTTCTGATAGGCGTCGAACACCTTGGTGTTCCGCGTGATGCGGCAGGGGTATTTACCCAGGCGCATCGAGCCGCCGCTCATTTTATCGACTTCTTTCTGGTCGGGCATTATATCAATCACCGGGTATACAGTTCCGGGGTCAATCTCGGTTGAGTGGGCTGCCTTTAAGCCCAAGACATTTTTTGCATATTCCACAACGGCGACCTGCATGCCAAGGCCGATGCCGAAATACGGCACGTCGTGCTCGCGGGCGTACCGCGCGGCCAAAAGCTTTCCGTGCACGCCTCTGTCTCCAAAGCCGGCGGGAACCAAAATGCCGTCCAGCTCCGAGAGGGTCTCGTCCAGATTTTCCTCCGTCAAAAGCTCGGAGTTAATCCAAATGAGGTCAATGGCTGTATCGTTTGCAATGCCGGCGTGCTTTAACGCTTCCACAACGCTTAAATATGCATCGTGCAGCGCCACATACTTGCCCACCAGGCCGATTTTGACGGTTTTCTTTAAATTCTTTACCTTAGAAACCAGTGCCTTCCAATCCTCCAGGTCCGGACGATAATCCGGCAGTGCAAGCTTTCTCAGCACCGCACGACCCAGGCCGGCCTTCTCCAGCATTAGGGGTACCTCGTACAGGCACGGTGTATCATAATTGGGAATGACGCAATCAACAGGCACGTTACAGAAAAGAGCCAGCTTATTGATGATATCCTCTTCCAAGGGACGGGATACGCGGCACACGATTACATCCGGCTGGATGCCAATGCCTAAAAGCTCCTTTACGCTGTGCTGTGCGGGCTTAGACTTTAGCTCGCCCGCCATTTCAAGATACGGAATGAGCGCCACATGAATATACATCACGTTTTCGCGGCCAACCTCTGTTGCCACCTGGCGGATGGCCTCTAAATACGGCAGGCTTTCAATATCGCCCACGGTGCCGCCGATTTCGGTAATGACGATGTCTGCCTCACCGCTGCCCGTGTTCCCGCTTCTGTATATGCGCTCTTTTATTTCATTGGTGATGTGCGGAATGACCTGCACCGTTCCGCCCAGATAGTCACCGGTTCTTTCCTTATTAATAACAGACCAGTAGATTTTACCGGTTGTGATATCGCTGTTCTCGTTCAGATTTTCGTCAATAAAGCGCTCGTAGTGACCGATGTCAAGGTCAGCCTCAGAGCCGTCATCCGTGACGAACACCTCGCCGTGCTGAATAGGACTCATCGTGCCGGGGTCAATGTTGATATACGGGTCAAACTTCTGATTGGTAACTCGAAAGCCTCTCGCCTTTAAGAGTCTACCCAGCGAGGCCGCTGTGATGCCCTTACCCAGACCCGATACGACGCCACCTGTTACAAAAATATACTTCGACATACGCACTACCCTCCAGCATAAAAATCCTACTCTATTTATTTTAATCGCAAAATCGGCTAATGTCAAGGCTTTTTTAACGGTTTCTTGAAAAAATCATATTTTTTGGCAGATTTTATGTTTTTGACCAGCCGGAACAGGTAAAAATCCCTAAGAGCAAAAGAAAAGGATTATGCATTTATATAAAATAGGAAGAAAGTCCGGCGCAAATGTGAGGGGTACTGCGCTTTTTTCTCTGTAAAAACCCTCTTAGGGTTCAAGTCCCTGCAATTCAAAAAAACAGAGTCACCCTAACGGGTAACTCTGTTTTGGTGCGAGTGACGGGACACAGCCGCCTGCGGCGTCTTGCCTGCTTGTCCACCCAAATGCTGCGCATTTTGGTACCGGACTGCGCACCTTTTTGCTAAAAAACAGTCCACCGGACTGTTTTTCTTTACGCAAAAACCCTCTTAGGGTTCAAGTCCCTGCAATTCAAAAAAACAGAGTCACCCTAACGGGTAACTCTGTTTTGGTGCGAGTGACGGGACTTGAACCCGTACGTCATGGACACACGCCCCTCAAACGTGCCTGTCTGCCAGTTCCAGCACACTCGCTCAGGAGGTTATTATACTATAATAATTCGGTCTTGTCAAGGTGTTTTTTTAAAGAATTCCATATTTTTAATGATATAAACCACCTGTGACGGCCGGTGACTCCCTTTTATTTTACAATTTCCTCCGCCCTTGCCAACGCCTCGTCAATATTGTCCACGAAGCAGTCCGCGCCGAGCCCCTCATAAAAGCCGGATTTTTTCATAACCGCAAGAGGCTGACTGCTCACATGAGACAGAAGCACCGCAATGTTATTCTCTTTGCAAGCCTCGCAAAAGGTCTCCAGAGCCCGCAGAGCCGACACATCCAAGGCGGGAATGCTGCCCATGCGCAGAATGATCACCTGCACATCCTCCTCCACTGCAAGGGCAGAAAGCTTGTCTGAGCTGGCAAAGAACATGGGGCCATCTATGTCATAGACCTGCGTGGCCGGCGGAATCTCCTTGAGGCGGCTGTCCTCTGAATTTTCATCGTTCCTTGACCAGGTGCGCACCTGCGTAACATCGGCCATGCGCTTCATGAACAGAATGACCGCTACCAAAAGGCCGATTTCAATGGCCACAACCAAATCAAAGACCACCGTCAGCACAAAGGTCAGCACTAAGACCGCAATGTCACTCTTGGGCGCCGTTTTGCAAATGCCGACAAACTGCCGCCATTCGCTCATGTTATACGCCACCATGAATAAAATAGCTGCGATGATAGGCATGGGAATCCAGGCCGCATAGGGCATGAGCACCAAAAGAATCAGCAGTAGCACAAGGCCGTGTACCATGCCGGCAATCGGCGTGCGTCCGCCATTTTTCACGTTTGCCGCCGTTCTCGCGATGGCGCCCGTTGCGGGAATGCCACCGAACAGGCCCGAACAGATATTGCCCACGCCCTGCGCAATCAGCTCTGTGTTGGAATTGTGCTTATCGCCAATCATGCCATCGGACACAACGCAGGATAAAAGCGACTCAATGCCGGCTAAAATGGCAATGGTAAAGGCGCTGGGGAGCAGCTCGCGCACCGCACTCAGGCTAAAGGCAGGCACCGAGAAGCTCGGGGCCGTGCGAGAAATTTCATATAAATCTCCAATGGTATTTACCTCAAGACCCAAAAGCTTGACCACCAGCACGCCCACAAGCACCGCTATTAAAGAGCCGGGAATTTTTTTGCTGATTTTGGGCCAGACAATAAGTATGACAAGGCCCAAAAGGCCCACAAGCACACTCTCTGGGTTGACCGTGGAAAAGGACCGCACCACAGCGGTCAGCTTTTCCATGGTTTCTACGGCGTGCGTGCCCTCGGCAAAGGTCAGGCCGAAGAAATCCTTAAGCTGGCCGATGACGATAGTCACCGCGATACCGGCCGTGAAGCCGGTGGTGATGGTATAGGGTATGTATTTAATCAGCACGCCGAAGCGGCACAGACCCATGACAATTAAAATCAGGCCTGCCATGATGGTGGCAAGCACAAGCCCCTCTGTTCCATAGCTTGCCACAATGCCGGCCACAATGGTCGCAAAGGCCGCGGTGGGCCCCGAAATATTCACATTGCTTCCACCTAAAAGAGCGATGACAAAGCCGGCAACGATGGCCGTATAAAGTCCCTTTTCCGGCGACACGCCCGAGGCAATGGCGAGTGCAATGGAAAGCGGCAGGGCGATGATGGCCACGATGATGCCCGCCACGACATCGCTAATGCCCTTTTTAAGGCTGTAATCCTTTAAAGCGGAAAATAATTTTGGCTGAAAGATTTTCATAAGTCGACAGCGCAGAGAACTGCGCCATACACCTCCATTTATAATCGTTATATATTTACAGCAAAATGATAAAGACAAGATACATCAGCGGAATTGTCACAACCGAAAGCGTGTGCGAAACCACCGCCATGGATGCACCCGTTTTCGTATCGCCGCCATAGGCCGCCGGATATATAATGGTGTTTAAGCCAAGCGGTGTGGCAAAGAGGATCAGCACCAGCGTCATAATCTCCTTTGGTGTGCCCAGAAGCTGCAAAATCAGCATCATGCAGCCCGGAATCACAATCAAACGCAAAAGGGTGACAAGATATACCTTTTGATTGGAAAGCAGACCCCGCAATTCGTAGCCGGCAATGACAAAGCCCGCCAGAATCATGGAAACCGGACCCATACAGCTTGAGGCATTAGACAGAATAGTTAAGATACATTCCGGCAGATATGCCTCAACATTACACAGACCGCCAACGATGCCGAGCACAATGGCAAACAGGGGCGGCGTCAGCAAATTTTTTAACGGGTGGCTGTGGTTTTGATCCTTGGGAATCAAAATATATAGGCCCCAGGCCGTGCATGCAAAGGCGGGAATCAGCGTCATCATCTGATATTTAAAAAGTCCCTCGCCGCCCCAAATGCCCAGTACCAGAAAATTGCCCAAAAAGCCGTAATTGCCAAAGGCAATCGCATACTTATAGATGTTACGCTGGTGGGCAAGCTCCGCTGTGTCGGCTTTTTTAATAAACAGCCTTGAGACCGGATAGGCCAGCAAAATGGCACCTACAACCAAAACAGCGCCGTAGAGAATCAGCACAGCGTTTTCCTTAAAGCTGGTAACCTTACAGTTTGTGAGCATGTTGCCCAGGTTCAGCGCCGGTAAAAAGATATACGTTTCCAGCCGGGACAGGGTAAGCGCCGAATCCTTCGGCAGGATTCTCCCCTTTCGGAGCACAAACCCCAGCACAATAAACACAAACATAACCAGCATTTGGTTCAGGGTTAGTCTAAAAACGTCCATCATGCCCCTCCGCAGCTATTATTTAACAAAAACCACCCCTTATTATACTACTGTTTCGCCTGTTAGTCAATAAAAAAACACAGCCAAGGGATAAAACCTTTTCGCTGTGTTTTTTATTATCTGTATTCGGCCAAAGGCCGGATGTCACGATCTCATTGCGGGAAGGAGGGCGGTGTGACGTTGGTATTGGCAAAGTCCGCTCCCGCAGGAGAGGGCTCGGACATGCTGAAATACATTCTGGCCGCCTTTGTGGTGCCGAAGTCCTGATTCGAGCCTGTGTTCTGCACCTTGTTAAAGGCCTCGCGGAACATGGCATTATGCGCCTCCTCGCGATTTAACAGAAAGTCAATGGTTTCCTTCACCTTTTTATCCTGAATCTGTCTGTACAAATACTCGTACACAACCTTGGCACGCTGCTCCGATGCGATGTTTGACAAAAGATCGGCACAAAGGTCGCCCGTCACGCTGACATAATCGCCCGTCCAGGAATAGCCGGAGGCATTCACAAGACCCGGATTTAGGCCAAACAGAACATGGGTTTGTATTTCGCCGGCCGGAACGGACCCGGCCTCCACGTCATGACCATTTAATAAATTGATGGTTTGCGCAACCATTTCCATGTGCCCCAGCTCTTCTGCCGCTATATCTAAAAACAAGTCCTTAATGTCGGGATTTTGAATGCGGAAGCTCTGCGACATATACTGCATGGCCGCCTTCAGCTCGCCGTTGGCGCCGCCCAGCTGCTCCTGCAGAAGTGCAGCGTATTGCGGATTCGGCTTTTCAACAGACACCGGATGAAAAAACATTTTTTCGTGCTTAAACATAATGACAACCTCTCTTTGTTTTTTCTGTTAGCTTTTCCGGTTGTCTGCCTTTTTATGTATTTTCATTCTCTATGAGACAAATATCGCTTTTAGAGCCGAAGCCCCTCCGCAGGCTGAATAACCCGGAGCAATAGCTTAAGGCCATCCGCTGTTTTGTATGGTATTTATATAGGCAGAATAATTAAAAATCGTACTCAAAATGCACTCAAAAAGCAAAAAGAAACCCCGAAAACCCTGTATTTTCAAGGCTTTCGGGGATTTTAATTTTTATTCCCACTCTAACATCACTTTTGTTTTGACCGTGAATTTAGGTCTAAATAGTGCGTTTTCGTGCTGTTTCAGCACGAAAATTCTACCCTTTCCACCCATTCAACAAGAAAAGTGTTGTCAAAAA
>SVKE01000027.1 GCA_015068615.1 Oscillospiraceae bacterium
ACATGTGGTCAAAACTGATTTGACCACATGTATTTTGTATTTTAAGTCGCCGTAAAGTGGCGGTGTTAAAAGGTTTGTGGGAGTTCGGCTGGATACTTGCGAATTGGTTAGTATCGTGTCCCGAACGAAGCGCGCTACCAAACTGCGCTATATCCCGGGATATTTTCTTTTTACAAACAAAAAGCCCTTCATAAGAAGGGGCTCAAGCATTCTGCACATTGCAGAAAAAATGGTGGAGGGAGATGGATTCGAACCATCGAAGTCGAAGACAACAGATTTACAGTCTGCCCCCTTTGGCCACTCGGGAACCCCTCCATATTACAGCTACAAATATCTTGCAACAAGCCGCCGACCTGTCACATTATAACACAGAAGCCTTCAAATGTCAATCACTTTTGCAAAAATATTTTCCTTGAAAAAGTGAGTGGAGCTGGTGGCAGGACTTGAACCTGTAACCTGCTGATTACAAATCAGCTGCTCTACCGATTGAGCTACACCAGCATGTCGACAACATACTAATTATAGCACAAGAAAGAAAGCCTGTCAATAATTTTTTTACAAAAACATATTTTTTTGTGGTTTTTTTGAAAATAGTGGGGTGCTGCACGCTTTGCTACAGCCCCCACCATGATTTTATGCTTATACCAGGCTCGTAAAGGTATCTCCGCCCAATAGATGGAAGTGCATATGAAAAACAGTTTGACCAGCGTTTTCACCACAATTATTGATGATGCGATAGCCGCTTTTCGAAATTCCCAGCTCGTCGGCCAGCTTTTGAGCGGTCAGCAGGATATGCCCCAGAAGTGCCTTGTGTTCTTCGGTGGCTTCGTTCATGCCGGCAAGGTGTATTTTTGGGATAATCAAAACATGCACAGGTGCGGCCGGTGCTATGTCGTAAAAGGCATACACAAGCTCATCCTCGTAGACTTTTTTTGAGGGGATTTCTCCCTGCAAAATTTTACAAAAAATGCAATCGTTCATGAAACTTCGTTCCCTTCTATTTTTGTCAGACATCAGTCATTCTTTATGTCAAATGATTGGTAGCGACGGATGATTTCTTTTGCTGCCTCATCAATTTCGCAGTGATCCACATCAATCATAATATCGGCCTTTTCGTAGTAGGGCTCCCGCTCCTTAATCATATCCGCGATTTCTTCTAAGGTAGCGTGGTACAAAACAGGACGCTTAACGGCGGAGTTTCTCGTGTTCTTGAAAATGGTTTCGCTGGAGGCCTTGAGCCAGACCAAAATGCCGTTTTCCCGAAGCCGTGATAGGTTGAATTCATCCATCACTGCGTCACCGCCGGTAGAAATCAGGCAGCCTTCATTTTGTGTCAGGGTGGATACAGCAAAACGCTGTGCACCTTCAAAATACTTGGCGCCTTTTTTCTTGAGAAGCTCATGGACAGGCATTTTTTCACATTTCTTTATATACTCATCCGTATCATAAAACTCGATATTAAGCGCAGCGGAAACGCGTCTGCCAATGGTGGTTTTCCCCACGCCCATAAATCCAATCAAAATAATGTTTTTCACGTTTGCACCTCTATTCACTCAAAGTTATTCTAAGGGGCGTCATATAACGTTGCGCCAGGTACGGAACACCGTCCGCGCGAATGGCGACACCCACAGCCAGATATTCATAACCCTCCCTGACGCGCAGCGCATTTATCGCATAGAAATCCTGCAGCTCAAAGCTTTTTGCAAGCGTTTCCAAAGGCGTGCCGCCGAGGCCGAAGAACAGCTCTGTATCTCTATCTATTATATGGAGGGTAGTGACGGAATCATGCTTAAAAATATCATAAAAAACGCGAATATAGGCAACATACCACCCTGCCTTGCCCTCTGTATGATGCGGCTCTAAGCACGGGGCAGAAGAGCAAGCTCCTCCTGCAGAATCAATAGCGCCCGGTCGATATCCTCCTGTGTAGTAAAGCTACCCAGACTAAAGCGCAGAGCGCCGTCAATCTCCTTGCGGTTACAGCCGATTGCTAAAAGGGTCGGGCTGAGCTGTGGCTTGTTTGAGGAGCAGGCCGAGCCGCTGGAGACATATAGCCCCCGCGCCTCTAAGGCGTGCAGCAAGGTCTCGGATTTCAATCCCGGAAAGACTGCACAGACGACATGCGGTGCCGAGAGCTCCGGCGTTATGACGCGGCAGTCGGGCAGAGCATTAAGGCCTGCCATCAGATTTTTTTTCAATGTCTCCATCAGCGCCGTGGTCTGTTGCATTTGGCTATGGGTTAGCTCCAACGCTACAGAAAAGCCCAGGATGCCCGGCGTATTCTGTGTTCCGCTACGCAGGCCGTTTTCTTGCCCACCACCGTGAAGAATGGGCTTCACATGAACGCCCTGACGGATGTAAAGGCCGCCGACCCCCTTGGGGCCGTTGATTTTATGTGCGCTGACAGACAACAAATCCACGCCTGTCTCCCTCACCCTAATGGGCACCTTGCCCAAGGCCTGTACGGCATCGGTGTGAAACAGAGCCCGCGGGCTTGCGGCCTTAGTCATCTGTGCCAAGCGACTGATATTCTGGACAGAACCGATTTCGTTATTCACGGTCATAATGCTGACTAAAGATGTATCGGGGGAGAGCAGGGTCTTAAATTCCTCTTCATCCACCTGCCCTTGGCTGTCAACACCCACATAGCGGCAATCGGCACCGAGATCTTCCAAAAACGAAACGGTTTCCAAAACCGAGGGATGCTCAATTTTAGAGGTAATTACCTGCGGTTTTCTGTGTATGCGTCCCAGCATGGTGCCTAAAATGGCCAGATTGTTGGCTTCTGTTCCACCCGCTGTGAAAACAAAACTACCGTCTCTGGCACCTAAGGCGGCGAAAACCTGCTTCCTGGCTGCTGCCAGCTTCCTTTCTGCCATCACCCCCAGATGATGCAGGGAAGAGGGATTGCCAAAGTCCTCTCGTTGGGCTGTTGCCATCGCCTGGATGACCTGCTCAAAGGGGCGTGTGGTTGCGCTGTTATCTAAGTAAATCATTCTGTCTCTCCGGTTATTGATTGTATTCCTCGCTGTAGGGCAGGGAGATGGTGAAGCGGCTACCGGCCTCCTCCTCGCTAATAACCTCAATATGGCCATTATGCAGCTTCACGGCATCAAGTGCAATGGAAAGTCCCAGACCTGTCCCGCCGGTTTCTCTTGCCCGGGCCTTATCCACCCGGTAGAACCTATCAAAAATTTTCTGAATTTCCTCCTTGGGAATGCCGATGCCTGTATCCGATACAGCGATGTAAACATTTCCTAAATCGCGGCTGACACTGATAGAAACGTTGCCACCGGTCTCTGTGTATTTAATGCTGTTATCGGCGATGTTATAGACGGCCTCCGTCAGGGTATCACGCTCGATGGGGAGGATGACCTCCTCCTCAGGTGTGGTGAGTGTTACGTCAATTTCTTTACTTCGGGCCAGCGGCACCAGCTTATCGAATACCTCCTGCGCAATTTCACGCACATCGGTATGGACAAATTGCATGCTTTGCTGGCTGGAATCCATCTGGGTCATATCCAGAAGCCTCTCAATGATGCGGGTGAGGCGTTCTACCTCTTTGTTCATATCGCTCAAAAATTCCCTGATAAATTCCGGGTCCGGATTTTCTGTCTGGATTAAAGAATCGGACAGAAGCTTGATGATGGAAAGCGGTGTTTTAAGCTCGTGCGAAGCATTGGAAACAAAGGCGCGCCGCTTTTCCTCCAGCTCTGCCATTCGGTCAATCAGGCTGTTAAAGGCAATGGCCAGCTGGCCGATTTCATCCCGGGAGCTGACCTCCACATGCTGCAGGCTGTCCTTTGGCATGTTGTTAATGAATTTGGTAAAGCGCTCAATCGGCAGCGTGAGAATGCGTGCCATGGAGGCACTGAAAATACCCACAAAAACAATGATAAGACCACCCAGCATGAACAATGCATTGCGAATATGGGAAATGATGTCCTCCGTGGAGTCACCGGACTGGATTACATACACAGCACCAACGGTTTTTGCATTTTTAATCACGGGGACGGCTGCATCAATAAACCAGCTGCCGTTTTCCTTGTAAGCATTGGAGGAGTTTTTTCCATCCTTTAAAAGCGCAGCCGTGATGGCAGAATTGATAAAGGTCTTGCCTTTGATGCTGGTTTCCTTGTAGGAGTCAAAAAGCACCGTGCTTTCTGTATTCACCACAATGGCGCGGGCATTTTTCTCCAGCGGCATATGAGGCAGCTTCTCGCTGATGTATGCCTCTGTGAAGTCCTCGCTGACAATGTTTGCTATGATGTTTGCATTGGTTAGAACATCCACCTTTTTTTGGTCAAACAGGTAAGAATATAGGGTGCTGAGCAAAAAGGAGCTGAGCACAACAAGAACCACCAGAATGATAATCAGGTAGGTCAGGCCGATTTTTAGGCGGATGTTTAAAAAGCTGGCATTAAACTTCTTTAAAATAGTAACCAACTCCCCATTTTGTGTGTATATAAGAAGGCTCAGCCGGATTGGGCTCTATCTTCTCCCGCAGCCGTCTGACGTGTACATCCACGGTGCGCACATCGCCGGGGTAGTCATAGCCCCAGACAATATCCAAAAGATTTTCACGGGAATATACCTTGCCGGCATTGCAGACAAATAAATCAATCAGGTCAAATTCCTTGGCAGTCAGGTCAATCACCTTGCCGTCAACGGAAACACGGCGCAGGTTGTAATCCAGCTTTACACTGCCGATGGAAACGGTGCTGTCCTTCGGCTGAGAACCGGCGGGGGTCATGCGACGCAGAACCGCTTTTACACGAGCTTTGAGCTCTAAAATGTTGAAAGGCTTGGTCAGGTAATCATCAGCACCGTATTCCAGACCCAGAATCTTATCCATATCCTCATTTTTGGCAGTGAGCATCACAATGGGCACGTTTGAAAACTCGCGCACCTTCTGGCACACGGAAAGTCCGTCAATTTTCGGCAGCATCAGGTCTAAAATAATGAGATCAATGCTCTTGTCATAGGCCATTTTAATGGCCTCTTCACCGTCGTAGGCGGTGAGGACGGTATACCCCTCCTGCTCAAAATTATATTTTATGCCTTTGACCAGTAGCTTTTCATCATCTACAATCAGAATTTTCATGTTCATTTCCCCTTTTACCTTTTATTGCAAGGCCTTTGCCGCTTCTGCCTTGAGCAGGGCAGCCTTATCTGTTTTTTCCCAAGGTAAATCCAAATCCTCCCGGCCAAAGTGCCCGTAGGAGGCAGTTTGCTTGTAAATGGGCCGACGTAAATCCAGCGATTTGATAATGCCGGTGGGGCGCAGGTCGAAGTGAGAGGTAATCAGTTCTTCAATCAGTGCATCGGGCACATGGTTTGTGCCGAAGGTGTCTACGCGAATGGAGACGGGCTGAGCCACGCCGATGGCATAGGCAAGCTGCACCTCACAGCGATCAGCCAGACCGGCAGCCACAACGTTTTTGGCCGCATAGCGGGCTGCATAGGCAGCGCTGCGGTCAACCTTTGTGGGATCCTTGCCCGAAAAAGCGCCGCCGCCGTGACGGGCAGCACCGCCATAGGTATCTACAATCAGTTTACGTCCGGTATGGCCCGAATCGCCCTGCGGACCGCCCGTGACAAAGCGGCCTGTGGGATTGATGTAATACTTCGTGTCCTCTGCTAAAAGCTCAGCCGGGATGACTGGCAGAATGACCTTTTCCATAATATCTGCCCGCAGTTTTTCCTGCGTTACATCTTCGCTGTGCTGTGTGGATACCACAACCGTATCGACAGCAACCGGACGGTCGTTTTCATCATATCTGATGGTGACCTGCGACTTGCCGTCCGGACGAATATACGAAATCTCTCCTTTTTTGCGCACCTCGGAAAGACGTCGTGTCAGCTTATGAGCCAGACTGATGGCAAGAGGCATCAGCTCCTCGGTTTCGTTGCAGGCATAGCCGAACATAATGCCCTGATCGCCGGCACCCAGCTCGTCCTCGCTCTCAGCTCCTTCCTTGGCCTCCAAGGCTTTGTTAACACCAAGGGCAATATCGGCAGACTGCTCATCAATGGCGGTCAGCACCGCACAGGTATCACAGTCAAAGCCGTATTTGGCGCGGTCATAGCCGATTTCGCGGATGTTTTCCCGCACAATTCGAGGAATATCCACATAGGTATTGGTGGAAATTTCTCCCACAACCAGCACAAGGCCGGTGGTGACAGTCACCTCACAGGCCACACGGCCCATGGGATCCTTCGCCATAATTTCATCCAGTATTGCATCGGATAAAATATCCGAGATTTTATCCGGATGTCCCTCTGTTACAGATTCTGAAGTAAAAAGTTTTTTCGTATTCATTTTGCTTTCCCCCACAAAATACAAGTATCGTTTGTCTTTAAACCTCCATGATGACAGGCAGCACCATGGGTTTTCTCTTTGTTTTGGCATACATGAAGTCGCTCATGCTGTTTTTTAAGCTGTTTTTCAGGCCAACCCAGTCCGTAACCTTCTTGCGTGCACATTTATCCAGCGCTTGTCTGGCCACGATTTTGGCTTCCTCCATTAAATCCTCTGATTCACGGACATACACAAAGCCGCGGGATAACACATCGGGACCGGCTAAAAGCTCGCCGGTTTTTTTACCCAGGGTCACCACAACAATGATGATGCCATCCTCTGCCAGATGCTTGCGGTCACGCAGTACGATGTTGCCCACATCGCCCACACCCAGACCATCCACCAACACCACCCCGGAGGGTACGCTGGCTGCCTGGCGGATGCTGTTGGGGCCCAGCTCAATGACCTTTCCGATATCGGAAATAATAATGTTCTTCGGGTTCATGCCCATCCGCTCTGCCAAGGCGGCATGCAGCTTTAAGTGTCGGTACTCGCCATGCACCGGAATAAAAAACTTCGGCTTAACCAGGGAGAGCAGAAGTTTGAGCTCCTCCTGACAGGCGTGACCGGATACATGGATGTTTTCCAGAGATTTGTATACCACATCGGCACCCTTTTTAAATAACTCATTAATCACGTTAGAAATGGCCTTTTCGTTGCCCGGAATGGGACTGGCAGAGACAATGACCAAATCGCCCTTTTCAATCTCGATTTTTCTGTGGTCGGAATACGCCATGCGCCATAGGGCGGACATGGTTTCTCCCTGGCTGCCCGTGGTGATGATACAAAGCTGATTGGAACGGTATTTTTTTATATCATCAATGCTGATGAGGACACCCTCCGGCACGGTCATATAGCCCAGATTAATAGCGACCTCTGCCACGTTTTCCATACTACGGCCAGAAAAGGCAACCCGACGGTTATACCGGTGAGCTGCATTAATAATTTGTTGAATGCGATGCACGTTAGAGGCAAAGGTTGCCACCACAATGCGCTTATTACAGCCGCGGAATAGCTCATCAAAAGTGTCTCCCACGGTGGATTCGGACATAGAGTAACCGCCGCGTTCCACATTTGTACTGTCAGAAAGGAGCGCCAAAACGCCTTTCTTGCCCAGCTCGCCAAAGCGAGCCACGTCAATCATACTGCCCTCGATGGGTGTACAATCAATTTTAAAGTCGCCGGAATGCACCACAATCCCCACCGGCGTATGCAGAGCAATGGCCACAGCGTCGGCAATGGAATGATTTGTGTGAATAAATTCGGCGCGCATGCACCCCAGCTTCACTGTATCGCCGGCCTTGACACGCACCAGCTTGGTCTTAGAAAGCAGGTTATGCTCCTTCAGCTTGCATTCAACAAGTCCCAGCGTTAATCTTGTCCCGTAAATTGGCACGTTGATTTTCTTCAGAAAATAGGGGATGGCTCCGATGTGATCCTCATGACCATGGGTCAGCACAATGCCCCTGATTTTGTCCCGATTTTTCTCCAGATACGAAATGTCCGGAATAACAATATCTATACCGGGCATGTCATCATCCGGGAAGGCCATTCCGCAATCCAGCACGACAATGTCGCCGCCGTACTCAAAAACAGTCAGATTCTTTCCAATCTCATTGAGCCCTCCCAGCGGGATAATTTTCAATTTTTGATTTTTTGACACAATTTAACCTCCATATATTATTGTATATAACAGGCGCCGCGTTGCGGCCGGCCTAAATATCACCATGTATTTAAAAATTCTTAATTTTATTCGCAGGCTCATTACAGCAAAAAAGTAATCCGTCTAGGAATTTCCCTGATAGGTGTAACGAATGCAGTAAGTAAAATCCCGTCGAGGGATTTTCTATCCTATTAGCATACTTATTACACCCAAAGAGCAATCCGTCTAGGATTGCAACCTTGATAGGTGCAATAAATGCATCAATGAAAATCCCGCCAAGGGATTTTCTATCCTATTAGCATACTTATTACACCCAAAGAGCAATCCGTCTAGGATTGCAACCTTGATAGGTGCAATAAATGCATCAATGAAAATCCCGCCAAGGGATTTTCTATCCTATTAGCATACTTATTACACCCAAAGAGCAATCCGTCTAGGATTGCAACCTTGATAGGTGCAATAAATGCATCAATGAAAATCCCGCCAAGGGATTTTCTATCCTATTAGCATTTATTATTATACCAAATTTTTCTATAATAATAAAGGCCTTTTTTAAAATTTTAGATTTTTTTTAATAATATACATAAGCAGAAACGACAAAAAAGCATTTACTTAGCTTAGGGCATTGTTTTTTTAAAAAAGTAGTGTTATAATTGGCATATACGGATTTTTGCTTTGCAAAACTCCTACGAGTTTTTAACTCGCTTGCAGCCTTTCAGGCTGCGCATGCCAATTGACGGCGTCGTAAAAATCTCCTTGCAAGCAAAGATTTTTACTCCTGGTAGAATTGACTTGCATCTTTTCTATCACATAATTATATAATTGGCATATACGGATTTTTGCTTTGCAAAACTCCTACGAGTTTTTAACTCGCTTGCAGCCTTTCAGGCTGCGCATGCCAATTGACGGCGTCGTAAAAATCTCCTTGCAAGCAAAGATTTTTACTCCCGCCAGAGGGATGTCCAGAACCGCTTAGCCTTTCTGCGCTGCTATAGCAAAACTTCCGGATTACCTGTGGCAGCCGGGCGCGCGTGTATCAAGGCAAGAGATGTGGATGGAGCAGCTAAAAACGCAGAAAAAAGAGGGGGAAGAATATGAAAATATCAGATATTTTAAAGCAGGATAAGAAGACCCTTTCCTTTGAGGTTTTTCCACCTAAAACAAGTACGGGGTTAGAGTCGGTACGGTTTGCGGTTGAGGAAATTGCAAGGCTCAAACCCTCCTTTATGAGTGTTACATACGGTGCAGGCGGAGGCACAAGCCGGTATACGCTGGATATCGCAAAGGACATAAAGGATAGCTCTGCGGTACCAACGATTGCACACCTTACCTGCGTTTCCTCCACAAAGGAAACCGTGCGGGAGCAGATCGAGCAAATGAAAGCGTGTGGGATAGAGAATGTTCTGGCACTTCGGGGAGATTTGACGCCGGAGCTTGAGCAAAGTGACAGAAATAACTGGGTATTTTCTCATGCTGTGGACCTGATTCGAGAAATAAGGGAAAGTGAAGCAGACTTTTGTATAGGCGGTGCCTGCTATCCCGAGGTGCATCCGGAAAGCGAAAATCAGAAGGAGGACATAAAATACCTAAAGGAAAAGGTTGATGCAGGGTGCTCCTTTTTGACCACGCAAATGTTTTTTGATAACAATCTTTTATATAATTTCCTTTATAAAATCCGTGAGGCGGGCATTACCGTTCCGGTGATTCCCGGCGTGATGCCGATTACAAACGCAAACCAGGTGGAGCGTGCAATAAAGCTTTCCGGTTCCTTTATGCCACAGAGATTTAAGAACCTTGTGGATCAATTCGGTTATTCACCGGAGGCTATGAAGCAGGCGGGTATTGTGTATGCAACCGATCAGATTATCGATCTCTTTGCCAACGGTATTAAAAATGTTCATGTATATTCTATGAACAAGCCGGAGGTTGCAGAAAAAATAATGGATAACCTGTCGAACATATTAGGGTAATTATGGACAGCACGGTTTACGTAAAAACATTTGATCCGCCGCTGCCGGCGCTAGAAAAGCTGGTTTCGGAGTGTCTTTTAGAGGCCATTGTCGGCATTGCGTACAACTTAAAATATATTTAAATAAGGAATATGTAACGATGAAGATAACAGAATTTTTAAAGGAAAATATTATTGTATTGGATGGCGCCATGGGTACCCTTTTGCAAAAGGAAGGGCTTTCTCCGGGCGAGCTGCCGGAGCGATGGAATCTATCGCGTCCGGAGGTTATCACAAAAGTCCATCGGGATTACTTTGATGCGGGTAGTCATGTGGTGAACACCAACACCTTTGGTGCAAACAATCTGAAATTTAAAAGCGAGGATTTGGAAAAAATCATTAGGATCGCCATAGAAAATGCAAGACGTGCCGCAGAAGAGAGTAGCGGTGCCCAGGAAAAGTGGGTGGCTCTTGACGTGGGACCCACGGGGAGAATGCTGAAGCCGTATGGGGATTTGGATTTTGAGGAGGCTGTTTCGGTTTTCGCCGAAACGGTAAAGCTGGGGGTAAAATACGGCGCTGATCTTATTTATATCGAAACCATGAGCGACAGCCTAGAGACCAAGGCGGCACTTTTGGCGGCAAAGGAAAACAGCAGCCTGCCTGTTTTTGTATCTAACGCCTACGGTGAGGACGGAAGGCTCATGACAGGAGCTGACCCTCTTTCTATGATTGCGATGCTGGAGGGAATGGGTGCCGATGCAGTGGGCATTAACTGCTCCTATGGACCTAAGACTCTTGCACCGGTCATTTTTGATTATTTGCAATATGCCTCTGTTCCCGTGCTGTTAAAGCCTAACGCAGGCCTGCCGAAAACGGTGAACGGGGAAGCTGTTTTTGATGTGCTGCCGGCAGAATTTGCAGAGGATATGACAGAATTCATAAAGCAGGGTGTGCGGGTGGCCGGCGGATGCTGCGGAACAACGCCCGAGCACATTTGTAGGCTTGCCGAAGCATGCAACGGGCTGACTGCCGTTCCTGTTACCGACAAGGGCATTTCTGTGGTTTCCTCTTATGCAAGGGCCGTTGTACTTGGCGGCAAGCCGGTTCTGATTGGCGAGAGAATTAACCCAACAGGGAAGCCGCGGTTTAAAGAGGCACTACGCAACGCTGATATGGATTACATCCTAAAAGAGGCGATTACCCAGCAGGAAAAGGGGGTCGACATTCTGGATGTGAATGTCGGGCTTCCGGAGATTGATGAGGTGAAAATGCTAAAGGAGGCCGTATGCGGTATTCAGGCAGTCTGCGACCTGCCGCTACAGGTCGACACCTCAAACGGTGCCGCCATGGAAGCTGCCATGAGAAGCTATAACGGCAAGCCGATGGTAAACTCCGTAAACGGTAAAAAGGAGAGCATGGAGGCGGTGTTTCCGCTTGTTAAAAAGTATGGCGGACTCGTGGTTGCCCTGACTCTTGACGAGGACGGAATACCGGAGACCGCTGAGGGAAGAGTTAAAATTGCAGAGAAGATTCTAAAAAAGGCAGAACAGTACGGCATCCTTAAAAAGGACATCATCTTTGACCCTCTTGCCCTTACAATCAGCGCTGATTCAAAAGCGGGCAGCATGACTCTTGCAGCCGTAAGAGAAATTTCTAAAAGGCTTGGCGTGCACACGTCTCTTGGGGTGTCGAATATTTCCTTTGGCTTGCCGAGAAGAGAAATATTAAACAGCACATTTTTTACGATGGCCCTGTCTAACGGCTTGTCCGCTGCGATTATGAACCCTTATTCAGAGGAAATGATGAAGGCATATACCGCATTTTGCGCACTTGGCGGCTATGACGAAAACTGTGAGAGCTACATAGAGTTTGTCAATGGTCTTGCAGAAGAGGCCGTGACCGTCTCCAAGGTGGTAGGGGGCGAAATGCCGATAGGCGGCTCACAGCTACAGGACGCTATTATAAGGGGTCTTAAAGAGCGCGCTGCGAATTTCACCGGGGAGCTTTTAAAAAATGAAAAGCCCCTTGATATTATAAAAAATGAAATCATTCCCGCCCTTGATGCGGTGGGCACAGGCTTTGAGAAAAAAACAGTATATCTTCCGCAGTTGTTAATGAGTGCAGAATCGGCAAAAGCCTCCTTCGAGGTCATCAAAGCCGCTATGGGAGGCGGCAGGGCTACGGATAAATGTACCTGTATCATTGCAACGGTAAAGGGAGACATCCACGATATAGGGAAAAACATTGTCAAGCTCCTTTTAGAAAATTACGGGTTTGATACCGTGGATCTGGGAAAGGATATTTCTCCGGAGGCGGTAAGGGACGCAGTGGTAGAGAGAAAAGCTCCTGTTGCAAGTCTCAGCGCCCTCATGACCACGACCGTGCCTGCCATGGAAACAACCATCAGGTTGATACGTCGCGATGCACCGTGGTGCAAGGTGATTGTAGGGGGTGCGGTTCTGACAAAGGAATATGCAGATATGATAGGGGCGGATTTTTATGCCAAAGATGCCATGGAGGCAGTCCGCTATGCAGAGGAAATACATTCTGCTTTATGAGAGGACAATGCCGCGGTTGCCCTTATAAGGAATAAGAATCAAAGCACACATGGTAGTTGACTTTTTTCGGGCTGTGGTTTTTGCTGCAACTCCGTATTTTCTTTAAAGATAACAGGAGGATGGTATATTATGGTACAGATTATTGGTATTATTGCATTTTGTTTGTCGGCTTGGTCCTTTCAGCAGAACGAGCATAAAAGAATCGTTCTTTTGCAGCTTTTGGCCAACCTATGCTTTGTGATTCACTTTTATTTGATGGAGGCATATACGGGTGCCTTGCTGAACCTGATTGCTGCTTTGCGGAGCATCGTATTTGTGTGTAAGAATCAAAGATGGGCGGCCTCGAACCTCTGGCTTGTGTTTTTTTCGCTCATATGCGTGGCGGCAGGCATTTTTACCTGGCAGGGGCCTTCATCGATCATGCCTATGGTGGGCATGATACTGACCACGGTGGCCTTCGGCATTAACAATCCCAAGCTGACGCGGCTTATAGCCTTTCCCTCGTCGCCGCTTTGGCTGATTTATAACATTTTACACCGCTCCTATGGCGGGGCGCTGACGGAGGTATTCAGCATGACCTCCATTGTGATTGGCATGCTGCGCTTTGACCGCCGGGGGCAGGATAAAAAGCAGGAGATAAGACCGTGAATATGAGCGATTATATGCATTCATTTGGGGATTTTGGACGAATTGGCCGATAGCTTATTGCACTAGAAGATAGCAAGACATAAAAACGGGGTGTGCATCTGCACACCCCGTTTTTATGTCTGCTCATAGGATATTTAAGCTTTAGCCAGCTGCTTTTCGCAGAACTCCAAATCCTCCAGCGTGTTTACGCCAAAAATTTCATTGTTGTCGCAAACGGTGCAGGTGGTGATTTTACAACCCTTTGTTAAAAGGATTTTCGGAATATCCGTTAGATAATATTCTCCCTGTGCGTTGTTGTTTTTCAGCTCCTTCAGGTTCTCAAACAAAAGCGGTGCACGGAACACATACACGCCGATGTTCAGCTCTTTTACAGCTAACTGTTCCGGTGTGCAGTCCTTGGTTTCCACGATGTCTGTCAGGTTGCCGTTTTCATCCTTGATGATGCGGCCATAGGGCAGGGACTCATCCACAATGGCGGTCATGATGGTGCAGTCTGCACCGGATTCTGTATGCTGACGAATGATTTTTTCGTATGTAGCCCGGGTTAGCAATGGCATATCGCCGTACAGCACCAGCACATCACCGTCATAGCCTTCAAAATGGTCTCTGGCACAGTTTACAGCGTGACCGGTGCCCAGCTGCTGGTCTTGGTCGGAAAACAAATAGTTGCCGTCTGCGAGTGCTTCACGGACGTCCTCTTTTTTATAGCCCACCACCACAACGGTATCTTCCTGTGGAATAAAGCTGATATGCTCCAGCACATAGGAAATCAGTGCACGGCCGTTGGCCTGACGGAGCACCTTGGGCATTTGAAATGTTTCTGATTGCAGGCGGGTTCCTTTACCCGCGCCTAACACAATGGCTTTCATGAACATCCTCCTGTTTTTTGTTATTTTAGCGTCTTCTTCTATTGGAAAGCAACACCAATCTGAGCAATTGCATAGCAGAGGTCAAAGCTGCGGCCACATACGTCATGGCAGCGGCAGAGAGCACCTTTTTGGCACCGGCAAGCTCTGCTTCATCCAGCGTTTGGTTTGCACGCAGGGTATCAATGGCGCGGCGGCTGGCATTAAACTCTACAGGGAGCGTGACCAGCTGAAATAAAACCAAGGCGGAAAAAAGAATTATACCCCCGGAGACTAGGGGCGCAAAGCTTAATAGCAGGCCAATTAAAATAAGGGGCACAGCCAAACGAGAGCCGAAGCTTGCCACCGGCAAAACCGCGTTGCGGAGACGAATGGGGGCGTACTGCGAGGCGTGTTGTATGGCATGGCCGGCCTCGTGAGCCGCAACACCAATGGAGGCCACGGAGGTGCTGTCGTAGACAGAGTCTGACAGGCGCACAACTCTTGCCTTTGGGTCATAATGATCTGTCAGCTGGCCGGACACCCGCTCTACAGAAACCTCTGCAAGGCCGTTTCCATCTAAAATCCGTCGTGTGATTTCAGCGGCAGTTTGGCCTCTCCTGCTTAGCACAGCTGCGTATTTTTTAAAGGTGCTCTGTACTTTAAACTGCGCAAGCAAGGCGATTATCAGAGCCGGCACCACCAGGATGAGATAATATGAATCGTAATAATAAAACGGCATACATATACTCCTTTTCGCCCGGAATTCTATAGTAGTATATCCACTTCCGGCTCAGGCAATTCCTAAAAAAGCTGTGGCAAAACGGAAATAAACAATAAGCGATACCGCGTCTAAAATGGTGGTGATAATGGGGCTTGCCATCACAACCGGATCAAGATGCATCTTTTCCGCAAGAATCGGCAGCATACCGCCGATGACCTTGGCCAGCGTGACGATGCAGAACAGGCTGACGCAAACGGTCAACGCCACAAAGAAGGGGACACTATCAAATATCATGATACGCGCCAGATTCACCAAGGAGAGCACCAGTGCGATGGAAGCGCCCACACGGAGCTCCTTCCACATCACGCGGAAAATATCCCGGAAGTGCAGCTCATTGAGCGCCAGACTTCGGATAATCATAGTAGAGGACTGCGCACCGGCATTGCCGGCAGTGCCTGTCAGCATGGGGATATATGAGGTGAGTGCCACCACCTGACTCAAGGCGCCTTCAAAATAGCGGATAATCATGCCTGTTACCGTGGCAGAAATCATTAACACCAAGAGCCAGGCCACGCGGTTTTTAACCAGTGTGAACACGCCGGTTTTGAGATACGGCTCCTCGGTGGGCGTCATGGCGGCCATCTTATGGAAGTCCTCTGTGTTTTCCTGCTCGATAACATCCACGATGTCATCGACAGTGATGATGCCCACCAATCGGTTTTCTGTGTCTACTACAGGCATGGATAAAAGATCGTATTTCCGTACCAGATAGGCCGTTGTTTCTTGGTCGTCTAAGGTATGAATGACCTTTACATTGGTATCCATAATGTCTGCCATTGTGCTTTCGGGCTGACTTAAAATCAGCTTGCGAATGGAGACGACCCCTTCTAAATGCCGCTGCGGACTCAATACATAGCAGGTGTTGATAGTTTCTTTATCAATACCGGTTTTACGAATGTGGCGCAGGGCCTCCTGTGCGGTCATTTCCCTCTTTAGGTCCACAAATTCGGTGGTCATAATGCTGCCGGCGCTGTTTTCGGGGTAGCGGAGGAGCTGATTAATGGTTTTGCGCGTGGTTTCATCGGTGTTTAGCAAAACGCGCTTGACCACATTGGCCGGCATTTCCTCCAGAAAGTCTACCGTATCATCCATAAAAAGCTCATCCATGATACGGCCAACCTCTGTATCGGTGATGGATTCAATGATATACTGCTGCATGTCGCTATCCATCTCAGCGAACACCTCTGCAGCAATCTCCTTGGGAAGCATGCGGAAAATACGGAGCATCTCATCTGAGGGGAAATCAGCCAGAAGCGTCTCAATATCCACATGATTCATGTCAAGCAGAAGGCTGCGGATTTTAGCATATTGATTTTGAGAAAGACAGTCCTTTACTGTGTCTTTCAGGGTGTCTTCTAAGCGTTTTGTCTCTTCCATGGCATTCCTTTCCGGGAACGCCGCAGACCATTAGGCGCGTGTGATACGTTCCCTTGTCAAATATGTAGCTTTCTGTATCCATCGCCCGGGAACCGTATCCATACAATCGCCTCCTGATTTTATTATTCATCTTTAATATTGTATCGCATATTGGAAAAAAATGCAATGCTTTTGGAAGAAATTTATAAAAATGAACGGTAGTAAATTAGGGTTAAAAAAATTGTGTTTTTGTATCTTGTGTGGTATAATTGGCATATACAGAATTTTATTTTATAAAATTCTTAAAAGCCTGACGGCTTTCTGCAGTCTTTCAGCCTGCGTATGCCAATTGACGGCGTCGTAAAAATGCCCTTGCAAGCAAGCATTATGGACAATGTAAGGTAGGGGCTTGCTCCTGCCGAAAAAGACGAAACGAGCAAGCCCGTTCCCTACAAATTTTTGTCCCTGAACACTGTTCATTAGGACCTACTAACGAAACCCCAGTATTTATGCGGGTTTGCGGAGTTGCGGTTCAATTTTATTTGCAGTAAAAAATGCAAATAACAACTCAATTTCGAAAGGTGGTAGGTATTTATCGTAAATAATCGCTGTGTGCGATGAGGGCGTTACGTCCTTGCAAAAATTAAAAAACAAGTATGTTTTTATGGCAGACTATAGATTTCTATAGTCTGTCTTTTTTTTACCTAATAACAGTTAAGGAGGGATTATTTTCATGAATTATCAAA
>SVKE01000028.1 GCA_015068615.1 Oscillospiraceae bacterium
TTCCGGAGCGATTTTTTCCTTAAAGCTATCATAGAGCTCAGCGTACAAACGGCGGGCCTCTTTAATCTCCTCATCGTCCGTATCGGCAAAGCCGGTGGCCTCAGAAATCATATCCTCATCCAGACCGCGCTTTTTCAGCTCATGCTTAGCCATAAATTCTGCATTACCGCCTAGCATAATATCCGTACCGCGGCCTGCCATGTTGGTGGCGATGGTCACGGCGCCCAGCTTGCCGGCCTGCGCAACAATTTCTGCCTCTTTTTCATGATGCTTGGCATTTAACACCTCGTGGCGAATACCGCGGCGCTTGAGCATGCCGGATAAAAGCTCGGATTTTTCAATGGTTACGGTACCCACCAGCACGGGCTGGCCTGTTTCATGGCAGGCAGCCACCTGCTCCACAACGGCATTTAGCTTACCGCGCTCGGTTTTATACACAGAGTCGGGCAGGTCATTACGAATCATATCCTTATTGGTGGGAATCACAATGACATCCAGCTTGTAAATATCCTGAAATTCCACTTCCTCTGTCTGGGCGGTACCGGTCATGCCGGAAAGCTTATCATACAGCCTGAAATAGTTCTGGAAGGTGATGGTGGCAAGAGTTTTGCTTTCGCGCTCCACCTTAACACCCTCTTTAGCCTCAATGGCCTGATGCAAGCCGTCGGAATACCGCCGGCCCAGCATGAGACGGCCCGTAAACTCGTCGACAATAATGATTTCGCCATCCTTGTTTACATAATCCTTGTCTCTGTGCATCACACCGTGGGCTCTGATGGCCTGATTGATGTGATGCTGCAGGGTCATGTTCTCGGGGTCAGAAAAATTCTCAAGATTAAAGGCCTTTTCGGCTTTTGCCACGCCCTGCTTGGTCAGGGTGGCAGTGTGTGCCTTTTCATCTACGATGTAGTCTGCATTGATATCATCATCCAGCTGCTTGTCATCAGCTTCTGCCACCCGATGGCAGGTAAGTCCACGAACAAAGCGGTCTGCCACATGATAAAGCTCCGTGGATTTATCGCCGATGCCCGAAATGATGAGGGGCGTCCGCGCCTCGTCAATCAAAATGGAGTCAACCTCGTCTACAATGGCGTAATGCTGACCGCGCTGCACCATTTGGTTTTTATAAATGACCATGTTATCACGCAGATAGTCAAAACCAAATTCGTTATTGGTGCCGTAGGTGATGTCTGCCTCATAATTGGCGCGGCGGTTTTCGGGGGCAATGTCGTGAATAATCAGTCCCACGGTGAGCCCTAAAAATTTAAAGACCTTCCCCATCCACTCGCTGTCGCGCTTTGCCAGATAATCATTGACGGTTACAATGTGTACTCCCTTGCCCTCTAAGGCGTTTAAATAGGCGGGCAGGGTGGAGACCAGCGTTTTACCCTCACCGGTTTTCATTTCGGAAATACGGCCCTGATGAAGCACAATGCCACCCAATACCTGCACATAAAAATGCTTCATGCCCAGCACGCGCCATGCGGCCTCGCGCACGGCGGCAAAGGCCTCGGGCAAGAGGTCATCTAAGGTCTCGCCTGCAGCAAGGCGGCTTTTAAAGGCAGGCGTCTTGGCCTTTAAATCCTCATCGGAAAGTGCGCTGTATTCATCCTCCAGCGCCATTACACGGTCGGCGATGGGGCGAATTCGTTTCAGCTCACGGTCGCTGTAATTGCCGATTATTCTCTCTAAAAGGTTTCTCATGCTCTGTCCTCATTTCTTAAAGTCAAAAGACAATCTATTTTATAGTATATCACAAAATATGCTTTTGGTAAAGTCATTTCTTAAATAAATATATCACTCTTTTTTTCGGCGACAAAAGGCGACGGTCTTTGACAGGAAACACAGTCGCGGTGCGGAAAGCAGGTTCAGAAACTGGTGTATTTTAATGACGGTGTCGGGAATTTTTTGTCTAATTTATATATTGTGGTTTTTTAGAAAATGTGGTAAAATAAATAATGAAGAATTAAAGAACAATTGCCCTGCATTTGCATTACAAAGAAAAACGCAGAGCATTTTTCAGCCAAAATTATTCATCATTCATTATTCATTTAAAATCAGGGTTATTTAAATCGTTAAGCCCATTCGTACAATGTAGGGCAGGGGCTTGCTCGTTCCCTATAAGCTGCGGCACATTGAACGAAACGAAAACAAATTCTAAAGCAGTATTATTTACCATTTCCGGTTTTATCATTCTGTATCTTTCAGGACTTTTCTTTTCTGAGTATTCCTTCGTGATTATTAGGCAGACAAGCAGCAGGTGACAGAAGCCGGCGGGTACAGATTGCAGGAGGTACATCTGTGGATTTTTCAGACAAAAATATCAATGAACTTAAATTAATTGCAAAAGAAATGGGTATTAAAGGTATAACAAAGTATAAAAAGCAGGAGCTTTTGGAGCTGATACAAAAAAAACAGAGTGAGCAGGAGGAAGCGCCTGATGCCTTGGAGCCTGCGACGCAAAAGGAAGCGGAGGAGTCGCCGAAGAAGGAGCCGGCCCGAAAAGACGCCGAGGCAAAGCCCTCTGCGCAGGGAAAAAACGGCTTGCTTTTGCAGGGTGACGACAATATGGTGGGCGGCATTTTAGAGGTGCTGCAGGAGGGCTACGGATTTTTGCGAGGAGAAAATTACTTGTCCACCCCGAAGGATGTGTATGTATCCCCCACGCAGATCCGCCGCTTTAATTTAAAAACCGGCGACAAGGTGACGGGTATCGGCCGCGTGCCGAAGGACGGAGAAAAATTCCCGGCGTTGATTTTTGTGCAGCATGTCAACGATGACACGCCGGATAAGGCCATTCGCCGCCGTCCGTTTGAATATCTCACGCCTATTTTTCCGGAGGAACGGCTGCGGCTGGAGAACAGCCAGAATGATTACGCCATGCGTCTGGTGGATTTAATTGCCCCCATCGGGAAGGGTCAGCGCGGCCTGATTGTGGCACCGCCCAAAGCCGGAAAAACCACACTTTTAAAGCACATTGCCAACAACATAGAAGCCAATCATCCCGATGTGACGTTGATTGTGCTTTTGATTGACGAACGTCCCGAGGAGGTAACGGACATGAAGCGCTCCATTCATGGAGACGTGGTTTTTTCCACCTTCGACCAGCCGCCGGAGCATCATGCCAAGGTGGCAGAAATCGTGCTGGAGCGAGCGCAACGTCTGGTGGAGCAGCGCAAGGACGTGGTGGTGCTGCTCGATTCCATTACCCGCCTTGCCCGGGCGTATAATCTAACGGTGCCACCCTCGGGCAGAACACTTTCCGGAGGTCTTGACCCGGGTGCTCTGCACAAGCCGAAAAAGTTCTTCGGAGCAGCGCGCAACATTGAAAACGGTGGCAGCCTGACCATTTTGGCCACGGCATTGATTGAAACCGGCAGCCGGATGGACGATGTGATTTTTGAGGAATTTAAGGGCACCGGCAATATGGAGCTGCACCTAGACCGGCGTCTGTCCGAAAAGCGCATTTTCCCGGCAATTGACATCAACAAATCCGGCACCCGTAAGGAGGAGCTTCTGCAATCTCAGAGAGAGTTGGAGGCCGTTTGGGCCATTCGGAGGGATCTTTCCTCCAACCTCACGGCGCAGGAGGTGACAGAACAGCTGATCAACACACTGCTTCGCACTCGCAACAATGAGGAAATGATTGAGGTCATTGCACATAATTTTGAAAAATCGAGAAAATATTATAAAGCTTGATCGTAGCTATCTTTGCAGGAGCCCTGCGCATCCTGCATTATAATAAGGAGGGAGCACGTATGGGTAAGCTGATTTTAGTAACCGGAGGAAAGAGAAGCGGAAAGAGCGACTTTGCACAGGCTCTGGCAGAAGAATTCGGCGAGAGCATCCTGTACATTGCAACGCTGGTGCCCGGGGAGGATGAGGAGGTTAAAAGCCGCGTCCGCTGTCGCAGGGAGCTGCGCCCCGAGGGCTGGGATACGCTGGAGGCCTATGACGGCATTGCCCGGCATATTGAGGAATTCGGTGCTGCCTATGATGGTATTGTGCTGGATCGGGCTTCCGTGATGGTGACGCAGCTGTTGGGTGAATATGACGCCCTTTGGGAATCGGTGCCGCTTTCAACGGTGCTGCAGATTGAAAAATCTATTCTGGCCTTGGTGAAGGAGGTAGTGCATGCTGCTAAAAGCGTGCCCTCGCCGGTGATTGTCATCACCAATGAGCTAGGGATGGGCAGCCGCCCGACGGATCGCTTTAACAAAATCCGGCGGGATATTATCTGCCGGGTTAACACCAAAATTGCAGCCTGTGCCGATGAGGCCTATATGATGGTTTCCGGCATACCTGTAAAGATAAAGTAACATAAAAATGATGGAAAAGACCTTGCATAAAAAGTGAATTTGCAGTATAATACAAGTGCGTGCAAAATTTGATATGAAAAAAGAAGGGCGGCGATGAAAATGGACATCAATGAAACGCAGAAATATCAGTTTGGGGCAAACCGTGAGGATTATATCCGCACCATTGTCACCACCGTGTATGAAGCACTGAAGGAAAAAGGCTATCATCCCGTCAGTCAGATGGTGGGCTACATCCTTTCTGGTGACCCGACCTATATTACAAGCCATAACAATGCCCGTGCGCTGATTCGCAAGATTGAGCGGGACGAGCTGTTGGAGGCTATGGTGAAATACTATGTGGAGAACCGCTGACCGGTGCTTTTAGCAGGGCAAAGGGGCTGTGCGTATTGCAACAGCCCCTTTGCCTTCTGTGTATATAACGAAATGTATTATAATAAACATGTAAGAGGATGCTTATGATAACCGCTGAGGAGATTAAGGCATATGCAAAAACGCTTTCCATTCCGGTAACCGGCATTTGCGGTGCGGAACGAGACGGCCTTTTTGCAGCGCGCCTGAAAAATCGGAGAGAACACTTTTCTGCGGCATGCTTCCAGGAGGAGGATGTGGAAAAATGTGTGAATCCCAAGCGGCTTTTTCCTGAGGCAGAAAGCGTGATTGTATGCCTGTTTCC
This sequence comes from Oscillospiraceae bacterium, assembly GCA_015068615.1. Taxonomy (GTDB): domain Bacteria; phylum Bacillota; class Clostridia; order UBA1381; family UBA9506; genus UMGS755. The sequence goes on from SVKE01000028.1 coordinate 4,993, forward strand.
GTATTATATCAGCAGCCTTGCCAAGGGAAATATCTCCCGCTATGCAAGCATACAGGACTATCATAAGGTGGTGCGGTTCCTGCTGACGCAGCTTGCGGAGTACATCAAGGAACGCAACCCGGAGGCCGGGTGCCTTATTGCCTGCGACACGAGTCCCCTAATGGACAGAATGCTGGCCTATCGGGCAGGACTGGGCTTTTTTGGAGAAAATAATTTGTTGATTCATCCCGTCTACGGGTCTTATTTTTTCATTGGCTCATTGCTTACGACCTTGCCCCTTGCACCGGATGCTCCCTTAGAGCGGAGCTGTGAGCGTTGCGGCGCCTGCCGAAGGGCCTGCCCCGGACAGGCGATTTACGAGGACTTTGGGTTTGCGTGTGAGCGCTGTGTGTCGTATCTCACACAGATTAAGAGTCTTTCAAAAACACAGGAGCAAATTATGAAGGGGCAGGACAGCGTGTATGGCTGCGATGTGTGCCAGGAGGTTTGTCCTCATAACAGAGACGTGCCGGATACGCCGATTCGTGCCTTTTATGAGGCGCCACTTGCGGGGCTTTCTCAATCGGAGCTTGCATCCCTTTCCGGTCGGAGCTTTAAAAAGCAGTATGGGAATTACCCCTTTTCGTGGTGCTCACGTGATACCATTTTGAAAAATTTCAGGAAGTAAAGTCTTATGCAGCAAGGAGGGAAGGAAATGGAAATTCTAGCACCGGCAGGTAGCTTTGAGGCGCTCTGTGCAGCGGTGCATAGCGGCGCGGATGCCGTCTATGTGGGTGGTAGCCGGTTCAGTGCGCGAAAAAATGCGCAGAATTTCTCTGAGGAAGAGCTGGAGAGTGCGGTCGATTTTTGCCATATTCGCGGTGTTAAGCTGTACCTTTGCTGCAACACTCTGATGAAGGAAGCGGAACTTAACAGCGCAATGGAATTGATTCGCCATGCCTATACCATCGGTGTGGACGCGCTCATTATACAGGATTTAGGTCTGTTGCGGCGGGTGCGACACGAGCTTCCGGATTTTCCCGTCCATGCCAGTACACAAATGACAATCGTCAACAGCGAGGGCGTGAATAGGCTGGCGGCTCTGGGAGCCGAGCGCGTGGTGCTGGCGCGAGAACTTTCTAAGGCGCAGATACAGGAAATTAAAAACAACACGGAGACCGAGCTGGAGGTTTTTGTTCATGGCGCCCTGTGTATTTCCTATTCGGGGCAATGCCTGATGAGCAGCATGCTGGGAGGCCGGAGCGGAAACCGGGGTGCATGTGCCCAGCCCTGCCGCCTGCCCTATACCTTGCTCAGGGACGGCAAGGCGGTGACAGAAAAAAGAGCGCTTTTATGCCCTAAGGATCTGTGTCTGGCCGATAGGGTGGCGGAGCTGGCGGCTCTTGGCGTTACATCTTTAAAAATTGAGGGGCGCATGAAGAGCCCGGAATATGTGGCGATGGTGACGCAGGTATATAAAAAGGCTGCAAACGGCGGCGTGACGGAGGAAGAGATTCAGGACATGCTGAAATTCTTTTCCCGGGGTGGCTCCTGCAACGGCTATTTTGATGGGGTGAGCTACGGTCGCATGATGGATCCGGAGGCGAGCGATAAAATTTCCGGCAACCTGCCTGTGCTGCAAAAAATGGAAAAACGCGTACCCGTCTCCCTCTCGTTATATGCACAGACAGGGCAGCCCCTTCGGCTTGTGATGACGGCGGCAGACGGCACAGCTGTTGTGCAGACGGGCGCTATTTGCGAAAAGGCACATACCACTCCGACATCGGCAGAGCGTATGGAGCAGCAGCTCGGCAAGCTGGGGGAGACGCCCTTTTACGCACAGCGAATCGAAATTTCGGCCGCGCCCGATGTGGCAGTGGCTATGAAGGATATTAACGCGCTCCGGCGCGAGGGAGCAGAGATGCTTGCGGCGGCTTTGGCGAAGGCTTATAAGAGGCAGCTGCCGGAGCGTGCGCCTCTTCCTGCGGTACATTATAAGAGAGAGAATAAAGCGGCGCTCGTGGTTAGTGTGCAGACCGGGGAGCAGCTGGAGGCAGCTTTGTCTCTGGGCATTAAAAGGGTGTATCTGCCGGCCTCCTTATGGGCGCATGCAGCACTTGTGCCTGAGCCGGTTCTGCAGCTACCACCCCTGACGTGCGAGGGCGAAGGGCAGCCGAGGCAGGAGGCAGAGCGCGTTTGCATAGAAAATCTCGGCCAGCTCTCCGTCGGCGCTAACCGTGAGCTTACGGCAGGGCATAGGCTGAACATCACTAACAGCGAAACGCTGCACTGCCTTGCGCAGTGGGGCGTGCGTCGGGCTGTGCTTTCGCCGGAGTTAAACACAAAGGGCATTTTGGCCGTTCGGCAGCGCGCGGGCATGGAGCTGGAGGCCATTTGCTACGGCCGCCTGCCTCTGATGCTGCTTGCAAACTGTGTGATTAAAAGTGCGGTCGGCTGTGCCTGTCACGCAGGAAAATTTTCCCTGCGCGACAGAAAAAATGAAATTTTCCCCATTTTGCCGCTCCACTGCGGTAATGAGATATACAACGCAAAGCCCATTTACATGGCAGACCGCATGGCAGATTTGCTGACTCTGGGGCTTGACGGCCTGCACCTTTCCTTTACTGTGGAGGAGGGGGCTCTCTGCCGGAATATCATCCGGACATATCAGCGCGCCCTTGCGGGAGAGACGATTCCGGCGCCGAACTTTGACTTTACCCGAGGGCATTTTTACCGAGGTGTGCAGTGAGGTGCGGCAGATGATGAAGGCGGGCATGCTGACAAAGGGAGACAGGCTGATTTTTTCTGTGCTGTTTTTTGGTGCACTTCTGTCACTTCTTCTTTGCGGCCTCTTTTTTCCGGCGCAAAGAGGCCTTTTGCTGTGGTAGAGGTAGACGGCCGGAGATACGGTGAATATTCTTTGCAAGAAAAAGATGGAAAGACTCTTGAAATTATGACAGAATTTGGGTATAATAAGATAGTGATTGAAAAAGGATCGGTTCACGTGAGTGAATCAAGCTGCCCGGATGGGGATGAAATAGCGGCGGGACGCATCTTTAAAGCCGGCGAAATGCTGGTCTGTTTGCCCAATCGTTTGCTGATTCGCATCACCGGAGAAAAGGATGTGGACGGCCTTGCGGCACAATACGCCCTGACAGCTCTAACAACATCATAGGAACGGAGGACATCATGGAACAGGTATCAATACAGCTGCCCCCGCGGATGTCTGTGGTGCTGGCATCGGCCTCGCCGCGGCGACGGGAGCTTCTTACACAGATTGGTCTTCCTTTTTCGGTTTTTCCCTCGGATGCCGATGAAACCATTCCGGCGGGCATGTCACCACAGCTTGCAGTGCAGACATTATCGCTTTTAAAGGCGGCCGACGTGGCGAAACATCAGGACGAAGATGCACTGGTGATTGCGGCAGACACTGTGGTTGTTTCAGAAGGGACAATCCTCACAAAGCCGCAGGATGCAAGGGACGCAGAACGAATGCTCAGCCAGCTTTCCGGTAAGCGGCACAGCGTGCTGACCGGCTTGACGGTTTTGCGCCGACGGGACGCTAAAAGCGTTAGCGTAACAGAGGAAACCTTTGTGTATTTTAAAACGCTGAGCCCGCGGGAGATTACCTCTTACGTTGCCAGTAAGGAACCCCTTGACAAGGCGGGTGCCTACGGCATACAGGGCTTAGGCGGTCTTTTTATAGAGAAAATCGAGGGCGATTATTACAATGTGGTAGGTCTGCCGCTTTGCCGTTTGGGAAAGCTTTTGCAGGAGGAATTTAATTTAGAATTGACTTGGGAGGTTTAAAGTATGTCATTTGCAAAGGATATCGGAATTGATTTAGGAACAGCTAATACCTTGGTGTATTTAAAGGGAAAGGGTATTATTCTCCGGGAGCCCTCCGTTGTGGCTGTGAATAAGAAAGAGGGCAAAATTTTAAAGGTTGGTAACGAGGCGAAAGAAATGATTGGCCGTACACCGGGTAACGTGGTGGCAATCCGCCCGCTTAAGGATGGTGTGATTGCGGATTTTGACAGCACACAGGCCATGATGAAATATTTTATAAAAAAAGCGTATCACTCTGCATTTATGAAGCCGAACGTGGTGGTTTGCATTCCTTATGGCGTAACAGAGGTAGAGCGCCGTGCCGTGGAGGAGGCCGTTTTGCAGGCCGGCGGCAAGAATGCATATCTCATTGAAGAGCCCATGGCGGCGGCCATTGGTGCGGGTCTTCCTGTGGCGGAGCCCACCGGCAGTATGGTGGTCGATATCGGTGGCGGCACCAGCGAGGTGGCGGTGATTTCCTACGGCGGCATTGTTGCCAGTCAATCGCTGCGCATTGCCGGTGACGAGCTGGATAATGATATTGTAGATTATATTAAAAAAGAGTATAATTTAATGATAGGCGAGCGCACAGCAGAAGAAATTAAATTCGCCATTGGTTCTGCCTATGAATATGAGGGCGAGGGTACCATTGAGGTGAAGGGTCGTGATTTAATCTCCGGCCTGCCCAGAACCATTGTGCTGTCCAGCAAGGAAATCAGGAGCGCTATGTCCGAATCTATTTTTGCAATTGTAGATGCCATTAAGGGCACTCTGGAAAAAACGCCGCCGGAGCTCGCGGCAGATGTTATGAACCGCGGCATTACCTTAACAGGCGGCGGAGCGCTGATTCGCGGTCTGGATGTCCTCATTGCCGATGAAACCGGCATTCCTGTCTATGTGGCAGATAATGCGCTGGATTGCGTGGCGCTGGGTACGGGCCTTGCGCTGTCTGCCTTTGAGAAGGCGGGGCAGGGGATTTTAAGTAGCAAGACCAAAAAGTGGAGATAATAAATAAGCTGAAAAAATAAAAAGCGAGGAGGGGGCAGATGAAAAAAAATAAGCACTTGCGCGTGGTTGTGCTCGTGATGACAATTGTTATTTTTGTCTTCATGGGAATTTCCTTTGCGTCCTATTCCAAAAACACCTCCTCACCGAATGGTATTTTAGGCACAGTTTTGCAGCCGGTGCAAAACCTTCTGTCCTACGTGGGCAACGGCGTCGGCGGCTTTTTCGGCTTTGTGGGCGATATGAAGGACATGCAGGAGGAAAACCTAGAGCTTAAGGAAGAGATTCAGGAGCTTTCTGAGAAGCTACGGGATTTAGATAGCTACAGCCAGGAGAACCAGCGTCTTCGGCAGCTTTTGGAGTTGAAGGAGGGATCGCCCCAACTGGACATGGTGGGTTGCGAGGTTATTGCAAAGGATCCGGGCAACTGGTTCTATTCCTTCACGGTTGATAAAGGGGCAGGAGACGGTATAGAGAAAAATGATACCGTTGTGTCCGGTGCCGGACTTGTGGGTCATGTGACAGAGGTAGGCCCCAACTGGGCTCGGGTGCAGAGCATCATTGACAGCAACAGCTCTGTGGGTGCGCTGATTAGCCGCACGCAGGATTTTGCCATTGTGGATGGCGATTTGACGCTGGCAGACAGCGGAAAATGTATCCTTAGCTATGTGACGCAGGCTCCAAGTCTTGTCTTGGGCGATGCGGTGGTGACCTCCGGCCTTGGCGGTGTATATCCGGAGGGAATCCTGATTGGAACGGTATCGGAGATTATCAGCGATTCAATGGGCTATTCTCAATCTGCCGTTGTTGATACGGCGGTTGATTTTGAACGAATTCGTGAGGTTATGGTCATCCGCAATGCCGGTTAAAGAGGGAGCGTTATAAAGGAAAGGGGTGCCGTCGACGTGCGGTATGTATTGACAGGCATTTTCATATTTCTGCTGGCGGCGGTGCAGACAACAGTGCTGCGGGGAATTGAAATTTTTCATACCATCCCTAATATGTTGTTTATCTTTGCGGTTTGTTATAGCCTGCTCCGCGGCGATTATGTGGCTCTTGCCTATGCCTTTGCCTGCGGTCTGGTTCTGGACCTGACCGGAGGACGGCTGATTGGTATTAATACACTTTTGTGCACGCTGGCTTCCTATTTTTGCATTTCCATCAGCGGCGATTTGTTTAACAACAACAGATTTGTTTCCATGGTCTTTGTTCTTTTGCTGTCGCTGCCATATGAAACGCTGATATATCTGTTTTATTTTGTCATTTGGGGTCGGGGATCTTTAGGGTTTGCGCTGGTGGCAAAAATTATCCCGGCTGCCTTATACAACTTTATTTTTACAATTATATTGTATCCGGCGGTGAAACGGTTGGCAGAGGAACCGGTGCCATCGGCGTAAATAAAATCTGCAGACAAATGAAAGTGAGGGACATAGAATGGATGACAAACAAACAAAAAAACGCTGTGCCGTGCTCTATGTTCTGATTGTTATGTTTGCGCTTACTGCTGTGGGCCGTTTGTTTTACCTACAGCTTATGGAGGGTGAAGACTATCGTGCCATTTCAGACAGCCGTCTGGCAAGAAACATTCCCATCAAGGCTCCCCGGGGCGAAATTTTAGACCGTTATGGCAGAGCACTCGTCACAAATCGGATGGGTTACACGGTGGCGATTGCCAAAATTAACGATGATAAAAAAGCTTTAAACGACGTCATTTTACACATGGCGAACCTTTTTAATGCCAAAGGGCTTTCCTATGATGACAGCTTTCCTGTCTCTGAGGAAGAGCCTTTTTCCTTTGTTTTTTCCGGCACAGAGGAGGAGCGGCAGCAGGCGACTGCCGGCTTTGTTAAGAACAAGGGCTATAAGGCGGATATTACGGCGGCTGAGGTTTTGCAAAAATACAGAGATAAATATGAGATTACGGAGGCCTATTCCGCGAAAGAGGCGCGGACAATTGCCGGTATACGCTACGAAATGGAAAAACGCAATTTTTCCTCTAATAATCCCTATGTATTTGCAACGGACGTAGACATTGAGACTGTGACGATTATTAAGGAGCAGCGGGAAACCTACTTTTGCGTAACGGTGTATAATGAGCCTATCCGTGAATACACCAGCGGTACGCTGGCGGCTCATATCCTCGGACACGTGGGAATCATCAGCTCTGATGAGTATGTGACCCTGAAGAGCGAGGGATACGGCATGAATGACTTTCTGGGTAAGCAGGGCGCTGAAAAGGCCTTTGAGGAATATTTACGCGGTGTTGACGGCACCAACAGCATTGAACGGAAAATCCGTGAGGGTGAAACAGAGGTGGTCTATTCTAAGGATCCGATTCCCGGCCATTCTGTTATGCTCACTATTGATAAGGATTTGCAATGGGCGGCGGAGGAATCGCTGGCCCGTAACATTCAAAAAATTGCTGCCACAAGCAAGTACGGCAGCGGACATGATGCCAATGCCGGCGCTGTGGTGGCGCTTGATCTAAACACCGGAGAGGTGCTGGCCCTTGCTTCTTATCCCACCTATGATCCGGCACGGTTTTATGAGGATTACAACGCCATGCTTCAGAACGCTGTAACGCCTATGGTCAACCGGGCGCTGTCCGGTCGGTATGAGCCCGGCTCCACCTTTAAGCTGACGACGGCTCTTGCCGCTTTGGAAAGCGGTTATACCGAGCCGGACGAAATCATTCACACCAAAGGTGTTTACCGTTATTTAAACCATGATTTCATGTGCAACATATACCGTACCAGCCGTGGCAATCACGGAGCCATTAACATATCTCAGGCGATTCAGCATTCCTGTAATTACTACTTTTATGAGCTGGCAAGCCGCATGGGTATTGAGCCCATTGAAGAATATGCGCAAAAGCTGGGTCTGGGCGATTACACAGGCATTGAGCTGGAGGAGGAAAAGGGACAGGTCGCAGGCCCCGGGGTCAGAGAAAAATCAGGACAGCCCTGGTATCCGGGAGATGTGCTGCAGGCGGCTATCGGGCAGTCGGATAACCTTTTTACACCGCTGCAGATTGCCAATTATGTTTCGAGCCTGGCAAATGGCGGCACCAATTATGAGCTACATTTGCTGAAGGGGGTAAAATCCAATTCTGCCGACGAAATGATTAGAGTAAGCATGCCGAAAATCAAGAATAAGTTGGATATAAAGCCGGAAAATTTAGAGGCAGTTCTGGGCGGTATGCAGCTGGCCACCTCGGAGGGTACGGCCAGTGCAGCCTTTGCGGATTTTCCTTTTAAAACCGGCGGCAAAACAGGTAGTGCACAGGTTTCGCAGGGCTCAAGTAATGGTATCTATGTGGGCTATGCCCCCTATGAAAATCCGCAAATCGCGGTGGCTGTGGTGATTGAGCATGGCGGCTCCGGTGGCAATGCGTCTCATGTAGCCCGGGATGTTTTTTGGCAGTATTTCTTTGGAGCAGAGGACGTGGCTGCAGAAAAAACACAACAAAACACATTATTACCATAGAAAGGAGCCGGCAAATGATTACATTAAAAGGCTCGAAGGATGGTATCACCATTTACATTGAAGAGGCAGCTTCCTTGGAAGCGGCGCGGGAGGAGCTTGCGCAGAAGCTGGGAGAGGCAAAGGCATTTTTTCGTGATGCAAAGGTGGTAATTCGTCTGGAATCAGACTGCTTTTCAGCCTTTCAGCTGTACCTGCTCCAAATGGAAATTACAAATATATTAGAGGGTGCATCAGTTTCTTTTATACAAAGTGAGGCAGAGTCCCTACCGAAGGAAACGGTACAGGAAAAAGAGATGGCGACAGAGGATGTGTGGTATCGCGGCACGGTTCGTTCGGGACAGGTGGTGACGGCCCAAGGCAATCTGGTTATTCTGGGTGATGCCAACCCCGGCTGTGAGCTTCGTGCCGGTGGTAGCATTGTAGTTACGGGCACGGCCCGGGGTGTGCTATGTGCAGGTATACATGGTGACAGAAGCGCGGTGGTATCGGCGGCGCGCCTTGCACCCTCCCAAATACGGATTGCCGATGTAATCTCCAGGAGGCCGGACGGAGAAGGGGAGCCGGAAGGCTTCCGGCCAGAGTTTGCCGAAATCCGTGAGGGAAGCATTTGTATCATCACTAAATAGTCAAGTTTAAAGAGTTAAAAAATGCATAAATTTGCGCACAAAACTTGAAAAACATATAGACAGAACCGCTAAAATATGGTAAAATATACTTGATATGGTTTTACCCGTTCGGATTGAGTGAATCCGGGTATAGGGGGGCAGCCGATTTCACATTGTGCTTTTGCATGATGTGAGGCGTAAAAAGTAATGGTGAAGAAGGAAGAAATTTTAAACACTTTCTGACCTTTTCCCTGTTACTTGTTACTAGAGAATGGGGGGCTAAACACCTATACTAAGGAGGAAGAACATGTCAGAGGTAATTGTGGTAACTTCCGGTAAAGGCGGCGTGGGCAAAACCACGACAACGGCCAATATCGGTGCGGCTCTTGCCTGTCAAAAAAAGCGTGTGCTTTTGATTGACACGGATATCGGGCTGCGGAATCTGGACTTAATCATGGGACTTGAAAACCGGGTGGTTTTCAATTTGGTGGATGTCATTGAAGAAAGCTGCGGGCTAAAGAGCGCCCTTGTGCGGGATAAGCGGTTTGACACGCTGTATCTTTTGCCGGCAGCGCAGACCAAGGATAAGGATGCGGTGACGCAGACGCAAATGAAGCAGCTGTGCGATTCCGTGCGCGAGTCCTATGATTATGTTATTTTAGACTGTCCCGCCGGTATAGAGCAGGGCTTTAAAAATGCCGCGGCAGGGGCCGACAAGGCCATTGTGGTCACAACGCCCGAGGTTTCGGCAGTGCGTGATGCAGATAAAATTATCGGCATGCTAAATGCTTACGGTGTCACCCGGCAAAGGCTTTTGGTAAACCGCGTCCGGCCGGACATGGTGCGCCGGGGCGATATGATCAACCTTCAGGATGTGACAGATATTCTGGGTATTGATTTAATCGGTGTGGTGCCGGATGATGAATCGGTTATCGTTTGTGCAAACCGAGGAGAGCCGATTGTTCTGCGGACAAAATCCCTTGCATCCCTGGCCTATCAGAACATTGCCCGCCGTATCATGGGCGAGGAGGTTCCCTTTTTGGAGCTGGGCAGGGAAGGTTTTTTCGGTAAACTCAAACACCTCTTTGTAAGGGAGGGTGTATCATGACGGCGTTTTTTAATCGCTTTTTCTCGAAAAGACAATCCAGGGACATCGCCAAAGAACGGTTAAAGCTGGTTTTAATGGGAGACAGGGGCATCAGTCCGGCGCTCCTAGAAAGGGTGAAGGAGGATATTCTCCGGGTGTTGTCTGCGTATATGGAAATAGACCCGGCGGAGCTTGAGATTAAGCTGACAGAGACGGAAAACGAAGAGCAAACAGCAGTGGTACCGGCTCTGGTGGCCAGCATTCCCATCCGAAAAACAGGGCAGCTGGTTTCCTGAGCGTGTTATATATGAAAGGAAGACGAACCATGAATATCGCTTTGATTGCACATGATAAGAAAAAGGAATTGATGATTCAGTTCTGCATTGCCTATAAGGGCATTTTGGAAAAGCATGTTCTGTGTGCGACAGGCACAACAGGGAGTTTGGTCATGGAGGCGACCGGGCTTGATATTCATCGTTTTCTGTCAGGACCTCAGGGAGGAGACCAGCAGATTGGTGCCAGAATTGCCTATAACGAAATTGATTTGGTGCTGTTTTTTCGTGATCCGCTGACGCCGCAGGCCCATGAGCCGGATGTTTCGGCCCTGCTTCGCCTGTGCGATGTACATAACATCCCTGTGGCAACCAATGTGGCCACGGCGGAGGTTTTGGTTTTAGGCCTAGAGCGTGGGGATCTGGATTGGCGCGACATTGTCAATCCCAAGCCCGAGCCGGAGACAAAAAAGGAATAACACAGGGCTGTAGCATTTTGCTACAGCCCTTTAGACTATCAAAAAATGTTTTGTGCCGCTTGGCGATTTTAGTGCGGACAAGGGATACAGGTTCGCAGGAGGAGGCTTTTATGCATCGGGAAAGAGTGAAGGAGCTGACGGATTTTTTACATTACCATGCCCATCGGTATTACGTACTGGACGACCCTGAGATTTCAGATTATGAATACGATATGGCGCTGCGGGAGCTTCGCAACCTTGAGGAGGCACACCCGGAGCTGAAGGACCCGAACTCTCCCACCGTTCGGGTAGGCGGCAGCGTGGCAGAGGGTTTTGCGCCTGTGGTGCATGAGGTGCCCATGCAGAGTTTGACAGACGCCTTTAACAAGGAAGAGGTGATGGAGTTTGACGCTCGCGTCGGCGCTTTCTTAGATGGTGCCTACAGCTATTGCGTGGAATATAAAATCGACGGGCTTTCCGTCTCCTTAGAATATGAAAACGGCCGCTTTGTCCGCGGCTCCACTCGTGGCGACGGCAGAACGGGAGAGGATGTAACAGAAAATTTAAAAACCATTCATGCTATCCCCCTTCGTCTCAAGGACGAGGTGCCTTATTTAGAGGTGCGTGGCGAGGTGTTTATCGGCAAAAAGAATTTTGAAAAGCTAAATGCCGGTCGCGAGCAGGCGGGAGAGCCTCTGTTTGCCAATCCGCGCAATGCGGCGGCGGGGAGTCTCCGGCAGCTGGATTCTGCCATTTGTGCCGAGCGGCGTTTGGATATTTATATTTTTAATATCCAGCGCGCAGAGGGCATTCGATTTGCCACCCACCAGGAGGGGCTTTGCTATCTGGCAGAGCAGGGCTTTAAGGTGGTGCCTGATTTTCAGGTGTTTGATTCGGCCGAGGCGGCCTTTGCCCGTGTGCTGGAGATTGGCAAGGAACGAAGGACGCTGCCTTTTGACATTGACGGCGCTGTGCTGAAGGTGAATGATCTGGAGCAGCGGGAGCA
>SVKE01000029.1 GCA_015068615.1 Oscillospiraceae bacterium
CAGCCTTTGCCATCCGCTTGGCAAAATTGTGTGACGGCGAGATTATCTCGGCCGATTCCATGCAGATTTACAGGGGCATGGATATTGCCAGCGCAAAGCCGACAAAAGAGGAGCGAAGCGCTGCGCCCCACCATATGATTGATATTGTGTCTCCCCTTGAGCCCTTCTCTGTTGCAGATTATGTGAAGCAGGCCAAGGTATGTATTGATGCGGTTTTGTCCCGTGGTAGGTTGCCGATTGTGGCCGGCGGCACGGGGCTTTATATTTCATCATTGGTGGATAACGTGGAATTTTTAGAGGAAAAAACAGATCCGACTGTTCGAAAAAGGCTGTGGCAGGAGGCTGAGGAAAAGGGCATAGAGGTTCTTTACGAAAGACTCTCTGCCGTGGATGCAGCAGCAGCGGCGAGGATACATCCCAACAATAAAAAGCGGGTCATTCGTGCGCTGGAGATTTTTGAAACCACCGGCCTTACCTTGAGTGAGCAAAATGCTCGTTCAAAGCAAACGCCCTCACCCTATGCGCCCTTTATGCTGGCGCTCTCACCGTCGCGGGAGGTTTTGTATGACCGCATCAACCGGCGGGTGGAGGAAATGGCAGAAAACGGCTTATTCTGCGAGGCAGAGACACTTGCGGCGCAAGGTCTTACCCGAGACATGCAGTCCATGCAGGGCATTGGCTATAAGGAGGCCTTTTCTTTCCTAGAGGGTAGCATCAGCCGGGAGGCATGCCTTGAGGAGATTAAGCAGGCCACCCGACGCTATGCCAAAAGACAGCTGACATGGTTCCGGCGCGACGGACGCTATTTGTGGCTGGATCCGGGAGATGAAGAGGCCGTTTCGGCGGTGCTGCAGGAACTACAAAAAAGCCGAGGATAAAAGAAGGGGCGGTGAAGCCTTCGTGGAGGCTGCTTTACGATTTGACGGCTCTGTGACCGAAGTTATTTATTTTAATAAGGAAAACGGCTATAGCGTATTCGATTTTTTTGTGGAATCGGAAGGCGTCATCACCTGCACCGGCAGCCTGCCCTTCGTGAACCCCGGCGAAAGTCTGACGCTTACAGGCGAATGGACGCATCATCCCAGCTATGGCAAGCAGTTTAAGGTGACGAGCTTTATCCGCCCGGAGCCGGGCTGTGAGACGGAGATTTTAAGCTTTTTGGCCTCCGGCATTTTGCCCGGCGTGCGGCGCGCCACGGCAGAAAAGCTGGTGGCCCGCTTTGGTGCGGATACGTTGCATGTCATGACGGATACGCCGGAGCGTCTGGCAGAAATCAAAGGCATCAGCCTGAAAAAGGCATTTGAAATACAGCGCGCCTACCTTGACACCAAGGATTTGGAGCAGTTGATTATGTTTATGCAAAAGCACGGCATTTCTACCCGTTATGCCATGAAGCTCTACGAGCGCTATGGTAGCCGTGCTGTGAGCACCATTGAAAATAACCCCTATTTGCTTTGTGCAGTGCTGCCCGGTGTGGGCTTTCGCACTGCAGACGGCGTGGCACAGAGCCTGGGCATCCGGCCTGATGACGAGCACCGCATTCGCGCCGGCGTGCAACACACGCTCACCTATGCGGCCTTTTCCGGTGGACACACCTATCTGCCCCGGACGCTTTTGGTAAGCAGTGCGGCACGGCTGTTGTCTGTGAATGAGCTGGCGGCGGAAAACGCTGTTGTCTCTCTTTTGGCCGAAGGAAGCTTAATCGGAGCTGCAATTGATGGCATTGAGGGTGTTTTTCTGCCGGTTTTCTATCAGGCAGAGCGACGGCTGGGACGGCGGCTGTGCGAGCTGTGTGAAGGTCGCCGGGAAGCGGTTTCTCCGGCAGATATAGATGAGGAAATTTCGCTCCTGGAGGAGGAGACCGACATCTGCCTTGCGCCGGAACAGCGCACAGCCGTGAGCACTGCACTGGGCGCCGGGTTTTCCATTATCACCGGTGGGCCGGGCACAGGTAAAACCACTACGGTGCGTTTTTTGCTGAATGCCTTTCATAAGAGAAAACAAAAAATTGCCCTTTGTGCGCCGACGGGTCGTGCTGCCAAGCGAATGAGCCAGTTGGCCGGCCAGGAGGCAAAGACCGTACACCGTCTGCTGGAGGCCGGTTTTTCCAGCGATGACGAGCTATTGAGGGAGTATGCAAAATGTGAAGAGGACCCTCTGGAGGAGGATGTCATCATTATGGATGAGGCCAGCATGGCCGATGTGCTGCTTCTTGAGGCCTTGACAGAGGCCATTAAGCCCGGTGCGCGCCTGATTCTGGTGGGAGATTCCGACCAGCTGCCGCCCGTGGGTGCGGGCAATGCCTTAAAGGATGCCATCAGCTCCGGCAGAGCGCCTGTGGTACGGCTCGATATGGTGTTCCGACAGGCAGAGGAGAGTATGATTGTGCAGAATGCCCACCGCATCAACCGGGGTGAGCAGCCGCTCTATAACCAAAAGGATAAGGACTTCTTTTTTCTGGGTGCCCGGGATGCTGAGGATATCACAGCGCGCGTGGCAGAGCTGGTTTCACAGCGTCTGCCCAAGGCGTACGGACTTGACCCTCTGCGAGACATTCAGGTAATTTCTCCCATGAAAAAAACAGCAGCCGGTGTCAATAACTTAAATTCCATTCTGCAGGAGACCATCAATCCACACCAAAAGGGTCGGCGTGAGTATGTCACTACGCTGCGCACCCTGCGGGAGGGGGATAAGGTGATGCAGATAAAGAATAACTATGACCTGCCCTGGGAGGGCGTGGAGGATGCGCGGGAGGGTGTCGGCGTATATAACGGTGACATCGGTATTATCGAAAGCATTGAGCCGGACTGCATCAGCGTCATCTTCGATGGAGAACGCCGGGTTCTGTATAAGCATTCCATGCTGGAGGAGCTCACCCTTGCCTATGCGATTACGGTACACAAAAGCCAGGGAAGTGAATTTCCCGCTGTGATTATGCCGGTGTTTCACGGTGTACCTCAGCTGATGACCCGCAACCTGATTTATACCGCGGTGACCCGAGCCATGCGACTGGTGGTGCTGGTGGGGCAGAAAAGCGCAGTAGAGAAAATGATTGGCAACGATTTTGAGGAAAAACGCTATTCCTCGTTACAATCGTGGATGGTGTGAGGTGCTTATGGACAATCAGATTACCTATTCGTATATAGATACATTTTTACATGAATTATTACCGCCGGAGGACGGCTTTTTGCGGGAACTGGAGGATTTTGCCCGGCGGGAGGGAATTCCCGCCGCGGTGCGCCCGACGGCCCGGCTTTTATTCCTTTTGGCTGCGCTCAAGGCGCCGACACGAATACTGGAAATCGGCACGGCGGTGGGCTATTCCGCGTTGACTATGTACCTTGGCACCAAAAGGCGAGCGCAGATTGTGACCATTGAAAAGGATGAGGAACGCTTTTTGGTGGCGCGGAACAATTTTCGCGCCTTTGGTGCGCTGGCGCATATCAAGCCTCTTTGCGGTGATGCGGAGGAGCTTATAAAGAGTCTTTCGGGCCCCTTTGATATGGTCTTTATTGATGCGGCCAAAAGCGCCAGCCGGCGCTATTTTGACATGGCCCTATCCCTGACGGCGCCGGGGGCCTTAATTGTGACGGATAATGTTCTTTACGGCGGACGCACCGCCCAAGAGGGGGAGCCTGCGCATAAGCATCGGACAGGTGTTCGTGCCATGCAGGAATACCTTGATTATTTGTGTGGCGACCCGCGATTTTATACAGCGGTTTTGCCTGTGGGAGACGGCGTGGCGCTGACCATGGTAAAATCCTGAGGAGGAAAGAGAATGTATGTGATTTTAGGGATTGGAAATCCCGGCAGGCAATATGAAAATACAAAGCATAACATCGGCTTTATCAGTCTGGATTATCTGGCCGCCTCCTGTGGCATACAGATTAACAAAATCAAGCATAAGGCCCTAATCGGTGAGGGGATGCTGGCAGGGGAAAAGGTGCTTTTGGTTAAGCCGCAGACCTTTGTGAATCTCTCCGGCGAAAGTGCGGCTTCCATCATGGATTTTTATAAGCTTGCACCGGAGCAGCTGATTGTGATTTATGATGATGCAACCTTAGAAGAGGGGCGCATCCGCATTCGAGCCAAGGGCTCAGACGGCGGACATAACGGCATAAAATCCATTATTTATCACCTGCAAAGTGACCGCTTTTGCCGCATTAAGCTTGGTGTGGGTACGCCGCCCGAGCATTATGATTTGGCAGATTGGGTGCTGGCAAGGTTTACGGAGGAGCAGATTAAAACCCTGTCTAGTGCAGTGGATCAGGTGCCGGATATGGTGACGGAGATAATTAAAAACGGTCCGCAAAGCGCCATGAACCGCTTTAACGGCATGGCAGAAAAATAGGACGTGATATAGGTGTTTAAAAAAATCTTAGTCGGATCGAGTGAATGGCAGCAGGCGGAAGCGTTTGTGCAGGGAGGCAGTCTTCCCCTTGCTGTCACCGGCTTGACCGAGCAGGCAAAGGCCCAGCTGGCTGCGCATTTTACGGAGGATGTGGCCGCCGGCGCTTTGGTGGTTTGCGACAGCGATTTGACGGCGCAAAGATTCTGCGAGGACATGAGCTTTTTTCTGGGCCGACCCTGTATTTACTACCCCTCGAAGGAAATTGAATATTATCGTGTAGACGCAAAAAGCAATGAGTTAGAGGCTCAAAGGTTGGCTGCCCTCAGGGTGCTGGCAGAGGGTGAGGAGGCACCGGTGCTGGTGCTCTGTATAGAGGCTCTTTTGCAGTTTGCGGCAGATTTTCGCGCCTTTCGTGATTCCATCATCACCTTAGAGGATGGTGGCAGCTATGACACAGAGAAGCTACTCAGCGAGCTGGAGGCTTTGGGGTATGTCCGGGAGGAAACCGTGGAGGCACGGGGGCAGTTTTCTGTCCGCGGCGGCATTGTGGATATCTATCCTCCCTCTGCTGAAAACCCGTATCGAGTGGAGTTTTTTGGGAACGAAATAGACTCTGTGCGCGCCTTTGACCCGATTATGCAAACCTCGGTGGAAAAGCTTTCCGTCATCAGCGTTGAAGCGGCGCGGGAAATCGAGGCAGGCGCGGGCGTGCCCCCCTGTGTGGCAGACTATCTGCCGGAGGAGGCCATGGTGTTTTGGAATGAGCCGGAGCGCATCCGCGAGCGGGCTGAGGGTCTTTTGTGGAACATCGGTGAGACCGTGACCGCCCTTTTAGAAAAGGGCGTTATCAGCGAGGCAAAGGAGGCTTATATTCACGATTATGACAGCGTGACGGAAAAGCTGCTCAGTCATCCCTTTATAGGGCTGTACACGCTGCCGCAGTCATACCAGACGTATCGGCCCAAGGCGCAGGTGAATCTAACCTCGCATGATGTCACCACCTATTCCGGGCGGCGGGATTTGTGGTATCAGGATTTGTCCGACTGGCTTTCCAAGCCATATGCGGTTGTGATTTCGGCAGCAAGCACGCAGCGACGGGATGCGCTGTTTCAGGAGCTTTTGGATGAGGGCTTTCCCGTTCTGCTGGCCTCAGAGGATAGCGAGGCAAAAAAGGGACAGATTTTGCTCTTAGAAGGCAGCCTCAAAAAGGGAGTTTTATACCCCGAGGCAGGACTTGTGCTTTTGACAGACAGCGAAATCTCCGGCAGAGAGGCGCGCCGGAGGCGGCATAAAAAGGCAGCGGCTGGCAATAAGCTCAAAAGCTTTGACGATCTTGACATCGGCGATTATGTCGTCCACAGCACCCACGGCATCGGTCAGTATGTGGGTCTTGATACGCTGGAGGTGGAAGGACATTACAAGGATTATTTAAAGATTCAGTACGCGGGCACGGATTATTTGTATGTGCCTTGTGACCAGCTGGAGCTTTTACAGAAATACATCGGCAAGGAGACGCGGGTGCGTCTTTCCAAAATGGGCGGTGCGGATTTTGCACGGCAAAAGGCCAAGGTCAAGCGGTCCACCATGGAAATGGCGCAGGGCTTAATCGCGCTCTATGCCGCTCGACAGGCGGCCAAGGGCTACGCCTATTCTCCGGATACGGCGTGGCAGAAGGAATTTGAAGACCGCTTTCCCTATGAGGAAACAGAGGATCAGCTGCAGGCCATCAGTGAGGTCAAGCAGGATATGGAAAGCAGTCGGTCTATGGATCGCCTTCTCTGCGGGGATGTGGGCTATGGTAAAACAGAGGTGGCGCTTCGGGCGGCCTTTAAGGCGGTACAGGATTCCAAGCAGGTGGCTTATCTTGCGCCCACAACGGTTTTGGCGTTGCAGCATTTTAACACCTTTACAAAGCGCATGAAGGCCTTTCCGGTTCGGGTGGAGCTTTTATCCCGGCTAATTTCCGCTAAGGAGCAGTCGGCCATTCTCCGTCGTTTAAAAAGCGGAGAAACGGATATTGTTATCGGCACGCATCGTCTTTTGGGCACAGATGTGGAATTTCACGATTTAGGACTGTTGGTTGTCGATGAGGAGCAACGCTTTGGCGTGCGGCATAAAGAGCGCATCAAGGAAATGAAGAACAATGTGGATGTGCTCACCCTGTCCGCCACTCCAATCCCGCGGACCCTACACATGTCTATGGTGCACATTAAGGACATGAGCCTGCTTTCCGAGCCGCCGCAGGATCGGCATCCCGTGGCGACCTATGTGCTGGAATTCAATCAGGATATTGTGATTGATGCAATACAAAAAGAGCTCGCCCGCGGTGGGCAGGTGTATTATTTGCATAACAGAACCCAGAGCATAGCGGGCTGCGTCAGACGGCTGGAGTCAGCCCTGCCTGGCGCACGCATTCGTTTTGCTCACGGGCAGATGGAGCCGGAGGAGCTGGAGGATGTGATGCTCCTAATGCAGCAGGGCGAGATTGATGTGCTGGTTTGCACGACCATTGTGGAAACGGGTCTTGATATACCTAATGTCAATACAATGATTGTGGAAGATGCAGATCGTCTTGGCCTTTCCCAGCTCTATCAGCTGCGGGGACGGGTGGGGCGCTCCAACCGCCGCGCTTATTGCTATCTGACATATCGGCAGGATAAATCCCTGCGAGAAGAGGCGGTGAAAAGGTTATCTGCCATTCGCGAGTTTACGGAGTTCGGCTCCGGTTTTAAAATTGCTCTGCGTGATTTGGAAATCCGAGGTGCGGGGAATCTTTTGGGTGCAGAGCAGCATGGTCACATGGAAACCGTGGGCTACGACATGTACTGCCGCCTGCTGGAGGAAAGTGTGAATGAGCTGCAGGGACGTCCGCCGCAGGCAGAAGATTGGGAGCCACAGCTGGACTTTGAGGCAGATGCCTACATTCCGGCTTCTTATATCAAGAGTCACAGGCTCCGGTTGGAATTTTATAAAAAGATTGCGGCAGCTGTCAGTGAGGAGGATTGCCGCGACACGATGGATGAGCTCATTGACCGCTTTGGCGAATATCCGGCAAGTGTGGGCAATCTTTTAACCTCGGTGCGCATCAAGGCCCTTGCCAAGGAAACGGGCCTTTCCCAAATTGTCCTGCGAGAAGGAAGGGTGCTCTGTTACTTCAAGGAGGGCTTTGACCCGGCACTGCTTGCAGAGCTGATTAACCACTACAGCGGTAGGATTTTGCTTTCTGCCGGACAAAAGCCTTATTTTTCCTATCGGCTGGAGCCGGAGGAGAAAAAATCGGTGACAGACAGTATTAAAAGTTTGTTACAGACCTATAAAGACTTGCATCATAAGGGAAAGTAGTGTATAATGAAAAAGATTATATATACATTTTGATAAGAAGAGGAGTGTTTGCATTGACAAAAATGAAAAGAATGGCCGCGCTTACCTGTGTACTTTGCTTGTTGCTTAGCCTTACCGGTTGCGGTAAACTGCAAATTTCAAGAGAAATTGCGAAGGTAAACGGCCGCATTGTGACTAAGGCAGAATATATGTATTATCTGGAAAACGTTAAGCAACAGATGCTGTCCGAATCGGGTGCAACAGATGCAGAGAATTTCTGGGAAGCAGAAATTGACGGCGAAAAGGCCAGCGAGGCTGCTAAGAAAAAGGCCTTAGAGGAAATGCTTAGAGTGGAAATGGCCTGCATCAAGGCAGAGGAGAAGGGTCTTACTGTCTCTGAGGATGAGCTGAAGCAAATTCGTGCCACGGTTAAAGCCACGGACAGCGCAAGCAAGGCACAGGTAGATTCTGTAAAGGAGATGACCGGTCTTTCCGATGACGGACTGATTTCCGTATTCACTAAAACAGCTCTTGCCAGCGCCTACGCAACAGATTTAAACCAGAACGACCCCGAGGCCCTGACGCCGAGTAAAGAGGAAATTGCTGCAGCGTATGAGCAGGAATATGTCCATGTTAAGCATATCCTGATTTCCAACACGGAGAATACCACAGCAACCGACGAAGCAGAGGGTGAAGCAACGACGATGCCCGCCGAGGAATACACGGCGCAGCAGAAGGAACTGGCTGAATCTGTTTTGCAAAAGGCTAAGGCCGGTGAGGATTTTGACAGACTGGTACAGACATACGGCGAGGATCCCGGCATGGAAAGCACACCCGAGGGATATACCTTTACAAAGGGCCAGATGGTGGCAGCCTTTGAAAGTGCTTCTTATGCACTTGAAGTGGGGGCTATTTCCGATTTGGTGGAAACCGAATATGGATGGCACATCATTAAGCGATATAAGCTGCCGACCTCCGGCACCAGCTATGATGAGGCGGTGCAGACTCTTACGAGTAGCCTCGCACAGGATAAATACAATGCAATTTTAGATTCATATAAATCCGAAATGACCATTGAGATTCATCAGAACGTAATTGATGGCGTGAAGGTAGATTAACATTCTAATAAAAAAATCCCTTGCTCAGAGCAAGGGATTTTTTATTGCCATCATGCATTATGAGACTACAGAGGCTTATATTCCGGCCTTTTATACAGGTGTTCTTCATCCTTCATAATCTCCGGGTAGAATACCTTTTCGCCCCATTCCTTTGGGTCATAGTCGTAAATAGAGATGCTGATGTGATCCTCCGTGCAGCCCAAGCTCTCCTGCAGAGCCTTAGTCAAAGCCTCTGTGGCGGCCTTCTTTTGCTCCTCGGTTCTTCCCTGATACATCTTCAGCGTAATGTGCGGCATATGCTTCTTCCTTTCATAAAAAAATTATCTGCGCCTCCAGGCGGAGGGTGTAAACAATGTGAGAATTGGCAAAAGCTCTAAGCGTCCTGCCAGCATGTCAATCGAAAGGGTAAGCTTGGAGAGGGCATTAAGACTGCCGAAGTTATTGACAGGCCCCACTGCTTCAAGACCCGGACCGACATTGTTAAGACAGGTGGTCACAGCCGAAAAGCTTGAGGCAAAGGAGAGGTTGTTCAAGGAGACGAGCACCATGGAGACCACGAAGAACAACACATAAATAGACATGTAGGACATGACGCCTAAAAAGGTTTTTTCCTCCACAAGCTTTCCCTCCAGCTTGAGGGCTGAAACAGACCGGGGACGCAGCTGATGTCGCAGCTCGCGAAGCACGGTTTTTAAAAGAATCATCACGCGGGAGACCTTAATACCGCCGCCGGTAGAGCCGGCCATGGCGCCGACAAACATAAGCAACACCAAAATGGTTTGCGAAAACATAGGCCATTGACTGTAGTCTGCTGTGATAAAGCCGGTGGTTGTTATAATGGAGGAGACCTGAAATACGGAGTAACGAAAGGCCTCGGTAAAGCTCTCGTAAAGATGAGAAACATCTAAAGTGATGCACAGTGTGGCAAGAGCAATAATACCCAAAAACCAGCGGAGCTCCTCGCTTTTTAGCACCTGCAGCACATGGCCGGTTAAGAGCAGATAAAACAAGGTGAAATTAATGCCAAACACAATCATAAAAAAGGTGATAATGGCATCTATAGCGGCGCTGTTATAGGCTGCGATGCTGGCATTTTTAAGGCAAAAGCCGCCGGTGCCTGCCGTTGCAAAGGAATTGAGCAGGCTGTCAAACCAAGGCATGCCCGCGAGGCGCAAACAAAGCACCTCCAGCAGGGTGAGAATAATATAAATGCCGTATAAAATCCGGGCAGTGCTCCGCATGCGTGATACCAGCTTCCCCACCTGGGGTCCCGGCACCTCGGCGCGCATAAGGTGTATAGACTGTGTGACATGTGTTTTAGGCAGTACGGCCAGCACAAAGACCAAAACACCCATGCCGCCAATCCAATGCGTAAAGCTGCGCCAAAAAAGGGCGCTGTCGGAAAGCGCTTCTATATCGGAGAGTATCGTGGCACCCGTGGTTGTAAAGCCCGAAATAGTTTCAAACAATGCATCCAGATATGAAGGAATCTCGCGACTTAAGTAAAAAGGCAATGCGCCGAACAAAGAGGTGAGAATCCAGACGAGGGCAACAATAACCAAGCCTTCCTTGGCGTATAGCTCTGTGTTTTTAGGCTTTTTCACGCTAAAGGCAAAGCCGATTATAAGCTGGCAAAGGATGGCAAGAGCAAAGCCGAAAATTGTATCCTCCCGATGCAGGAGAGCCACGATAAAGGGAAGACACATTAATATGGCCATAATGACCATAATTCTACCGATTATATAACCTACCATTTTATAATTCATAGTGCATAGCTCCTAAGCAAAAATGTCCTCCAGCCGGTTGATGCAGCCGCTGTTGGTCGTGACGATGATGACGCTGTCTCCGGCCTCCAGGTGGTCCTCACCACTGGGGATAATCACGCGGCCGTGCCGAATGATGCTGGCAAACAGAACTCCCTTTTTCGTTTTTAATTCCTTAATAGGCTTGTCTGTGTAAAAGGCTTTTTGCCGAATGGAAAATTCCAAGGCCTCTACCTGGTTATTGACAATCTTATACAGAGTTTTAAAGTCGCTCTCCTTTGCAAAATCCATAGCGCGGACATAGCGGACAATGCGGTTTGCCGTAATCACCTTTGGAGAAATGTAGCTATCTATGCCCATGTGGTCAGCCATGTCGCCAAAGGAGCGGCGGTCAATTTTTGTAATGACCTTAGAAACACCCATCGTTTGCGCGTAAAGAGCCACAATAATGTTTTCCTCATCAATGCCGGTTAATACCACACAAGCATCTGAGGAAGCAAGCCCTTCCTCCTGCAAGATGGCGTGGTCCGTACCGTCGCCGCAAATGATGGTGGCCCGGGGCAGTGCCTCAGAAAGCTCTAAGCAGCGCTCCTCCGATTGTTCAATAATTTTCACGTCCACACCTGTATCTGCCAGCTGGCGAGCCAGGTAATATGCAATTTTGCCGCCACCGACAATCAAAATGTGCTTTGATTTTTGCTTGAATATACCAATGGCCTTAAAAAAGGAGGCCAGAGCGGCATGTGAGCCGGTGATGTGAATTCTGTCATTTGCCATCAGCACAAAGTCACCGTTTGGAATAAGCACCTGCTCCTCTCTCTGCACAGCACAAATCAGAATTTTTTCTTTGCAGACTTTATACAGCTCGGAAAGCTTGTGTCCGGCTAAATGACCGTCTTCCGGAATGCGAATCTCGGCCAAATCCACGCGCCCCTTAGAAAAGCAGTCCAGCTTGATGGCAGAGGGAAAACGGAGCACGCGGGAAATATCCTGTGCCGCTTCAAATTCGGGATTGACAATCATGCTCAGTCCCAGCTCCTCGCGGATAAAGACGAGCTGCTGGGCATATTCCGGGTTGCGGACACGGGCAATGGTGTGCCGTGTGCCAATTTTTTTTGCCATCAGGCAGCTCAAAATATTCATTTCATCAGAGCTGGTGGCAGCAATCAGGAGATCGGCCCGGGTTGCACCGGCCTCAACCAGCACGTTATAGTTGGCGCCGCTCCCGTTAATGGCAGCAACGTCATGGACGTTCATGGCGTTTTCAACAACCTCCGGATTTTTATCAATTACCATTATGTCATGTCCTTCACGGGACAGATATTCAGTTAATATCATACCAACCTTGCCGTCGCCGACAATGATAATTTTCATGTAAGATTTACCTCCTTAGGCATCGGCCAGAAGCGTTCTGAGTTCCTCAGCATTAAAACGATATACTTTAGGACAGAACTGGCATGTAATTTCAGCGCCGCCGTCTTTTTCAATCATATCTGTCAGCTCATCGCGTCCCAGACTGATGAGTGCGCGGCAGATTTTGTCGTGATTACAGTCGCATCGATATTCGTAATGAGCCTCGTCTAAATATTTAAGAGTGAGGCCCTCTGTGATTTTTTCGATGATGGCCTCAGCTGTTAACCCTTCTTCTAAGAGCGTGGTCACAGGGGGCAGCTGCTGCAGGTTTTCCTCCAGCTTTACAGCAATGTCATCACCGGCGCCGGGCATCAGCTGCACAATAAAGCCTCCGGCCTGTCTGGCGGATAAATCCGTATCCACCAATACGCCCAAGGCGATCGCCGTCGGCGTTTGTTCGGATTTAGCAAAGTAATACGTAAAATCCTCGCCGATTTCGCCCGTGACAAGAGGCACACGGCCCATATACGGCTCTTTTAAACCCAAATCCCGGGAGATGGCAAGTGAGCCGTGTCCCACGGCCCGTCCCACATCCAGCTTACCTTTTTTCAAAGGTAAATCCACCAGCGGCTCATAGGCATAGCCCTTAACCATACCGGCGCCGTCAGAGGCACAAACCATGCCCTTTAAGGGACCATCGCCTTTAATATACACCGTTACGCTGTCAGTTTCTGCCTTTAGCAGAGAGCCCATCAGCGCGGTGATTGTCAGCGTTCTGCCTAGAGCAGCCGTGACAACCGGCGAGGTGTGATGAATGGACTGTGCGGCATTTACAATGTCGCGACTGTCGATAAAACTGATGCGAAGATTTCCTTCGCTGTCTATTGCTCGTGTTATTTTTCCCATGTTGCCCTTCCTTGTGTAAAATCAATTTATAATATAACTTCCCCCTTATTATATTGCATTTTGCAGATAATTGCAATCTTTATTATGCCAAAAGAGAGATTTTTTTACAAAAAAGAACCTTGTATTATATTGGTAATAGCCTTCATGAATTTAAAACATGTGAAATAAGAGATATACATAAAAGTCCGTTATTTTATAAGGTTTTATCTCATAGAATGATATGAGGTGGTCAACGTGGATGAATTTCGAATTGAGCTCTTCATAGATAACGGGGATAATACAAATATAGAGTTTTCGAGCTTAGGCGAAAAAGAATTGGAGCGACGGAACACACACTCCAATCATTGATATGGAAACCTGGGGAAAGGTTCAGGAGCAAATGGAACTAAAGAGAACGAAGTACCGAAAATATTATGCCCCTGACCGAAAAGACCTTTCGCATTGGTTGTCGGGCATCGTTCGATGTGAAAAGTGTGGTGCGGTATTATCAAATCAGGGTGGATTTTTCGGATGCTCAAACAGATGCAGAGGTTTGTGTGATGGGGTTGGATATATAAAAGCCGAAAAAATAGCTAAAATTATTCTTGATATCTTATCTGATATGGAACTTCCAAATGTTGAACTTAATTTTGCTGAACCTGAAGAGGAAGCTAAACTTGACAGGAAAGAGCCTCGCAGATTGACTGAAGTTTTGAAAGACGCAGATGTAAGTAATATGGAAAAGAACAATATGGCAAGGACAATTTTTAAAGAAATTATAAAAGGCGGAGATGGCGGAAAACGGCTTAAATGCGTGTTTTGGAGGCATTAGCATGAATCCCTCAGTCAGCTTCGCTGACAGCTCCCGATTCGCCTCCCTTGCCTAAAGGGAGGGGGACCAAGTTTTGCTTGGTGGAGGGATTCAAGGGAGCCGACTCAAACAGTTGCCATCCGGCCCACCGTACACCAAATGTTTGAGTAGGCGAAAACCCAAACATTCTCTCATATGATGACTCGGACAGCACATCCGGGTACGCAATAGAGACAACGCTACAAGAGCAGAGGTGGCAGCAATGCTTTGCAGGTTCATGGAAGCGAATAAGCAGGCAATACGAAAAGAGCCTCCGCGAAATGACTCGTCGGAGGCTCAAATTATTGTATTGTATGCTAAATGGGGGTATATTAGATGTCAGCTTTCCATAAGCCGTGAAGATTGCAATACGCATATGCTGCAATGGGCTTTTCGTCAGCAAGAGCAAAGGTCACAACGGGAGCCGTTCCAATTTCAAGGCATTTACGCTGACCGCCTCTGTCGGTCTGGAGATATACCCAAACGATGTGATGCTCTTCTGTCATGGGATGCTCAACAGAACCGATTGTAACGGTTACGCTACTGCTGTCAACGCTGACTACTGGAATATGCTTTTCGTGGCTTGCTTCAACGCTGCCCGGTTCAAGCTTTGTCATCTTCTGACCGCAGCACATCATAGGTACTCCTGCATCGTGGATCATACCGATTAAATTTCCGCAATGCTCACAGATATAAAACTTGTTGTTATCACACATGATAAACACCTCCGTATAATGATTTATCTATATTCTACCATAAATATGTAAATAATTCAATTAAAATTATAAAATATTGTCTCTTAAAGGGAGTATCACCATCACATCACTGTGTCTGCTCCTAAGGCTTTCCATATATTTCGTATTTAAAAAAGATATTTCGTATTTAAAAAAGAGCCGCCGCAAAACAGTGAAGGGGGTTGCAGCATTTTGCTACAGCCCCCTTGGTGATGGACGCAAAATAGCGCAGATTGGACAAACTGAGTCCCGAAGGCGTACATGGGTACGCAGAGAGGCGAAGTTTGTTCGAAGTGCAAAGCATTTTAATTTAAAAATCGTTCCTAAACGATTTTTCTCCATTCATATTTTTACTATTGTAATATCATTAGATTACAATACACACTTGTTGTTATGGAATTTTTATGCTTTACACGGTCTGGGCATTTTGCTACAGCCCCCTCCTGTTTTTTGTTTTTAATAGTTACATTCCCTTATCTCAAAATACGCCTGCGGATGGGCACAGACAGGGCAACTTGCCGGAGCTTCCGTGCCGGTGTGGATATGACCGCAGTTGCGGCAAATCCACGTTTGCTCGCCGGAGCGTTTAAACACCTCGCTCTTTTCCATATTCTCAATCAGCTTACGAAAACGAATTTCGTGCTCCTTTTCAATGTCTGCCACCTGTGAAAACAGCTTGGCAATGGAGTCAAATCCCTCCTCTTTGGCGGTTTTGGCAAACTCAGCATACATTTCTGTCCATTCTGCGTTTTCTCCGGCTGCGGCATCTGTTAAATTGCCCTTGGTATCCTTGATGCCGCCCAAAAGACGAAACCAGATTTTCGCATGCTCTCTTTCGTTTTCGGCGGTTTTAATAAAGATGTCTGCAATCTGCTCATAGCCCTCTTTTTTGGCGGCCGAGGCAAAATAAGTATATTTGTTTCGCGCCTGCGATTCCCCGGCAAAGGCCGTCAGCAGATTCTGCTCGGTTTTTGTACCCTTTAAATTCATACAAATCTTCCTTTCAAGCATGGGTTTTATCTCTAGTATATCCACATTTTTCTTTTTTATACGCCGATCGTTGCTTGCAAAATATGTCTAATTGTGATATGATGAAACCGATATCCAAATGGGTTTGCTTTTTATAAAGCTTGATATACAAAGGATAAAATGTAGGGGCGATTCAAGAATCGCCCGCGGGACATTCGTGAATGTCCCCTACAAAATTTTCTGTTCCTGACTTGACACGAGCAATGTTGAGGTGTCGAATAATGTCGAGGATAAAAAAAGCCTCCCCTGTGTAAGGGGAGGTGGGTTTGCAAAGCAAACTCGGAGGGGTTGAAAAAAAGCAAAACAATCCCTCAGTCAGCTACGCTGACAGCTCCCGTCTTGCCTCCTTTGATGCGTAGCATTAAGGGAGGGGGACCGCCGAAGGTGGTGGAGGGATAAGGCGACCTTACTTTTTACGG
>SVKE01000030.1 GCA_015068615.1 Oscillospiraceae bacterium
CATAATGTAATGCAATTGCGTTACATTATGATATTGATGGCGAGAATTTTACCATTGCGGGGCAGGCCTCCAGTCATATTAAACGAGTGTTAAAACAACTGGG
The DNA here is from genome assembly GCA_015068615.1 of Oscillospiraceae bacterium. Classification (GTDB taxonomy): domain Bacteria; phylum Bacillota; class Clostridia; order UBA1381; family UBA9506; genus UMGS755. Next base: position 104 of record SVKE01000030.1, read on the forward strand.
CGTGGATCCGGAGATCATCCGCAAGGCGGCCATCTCCATGTATGAGGGAGAAATCAATACAATTATTCATGGCAAGGGTGGTGCGGCGGACGTGACCATTTCACCCGAAAGCATTACGATTGTATTTACCGATCACGGCCCCGGCATCCCCGATATTGACAAGGCGATGCAGGCCGGCTTTTCCACGGCCAGTGATGAGGCCCGCGAGCTTGGGTTTGGCGCCGGTATGGGTCTGCCGAACATGAAGAAATATTCTGACGAATTACATATTGCCTCCCGCGTGGGAGAGGGTACAACCGTTACACTTATTATCAATTTAAAAGCGGCATAAGCCGGAAAATAAGAATCCGCCCCAAGAGTGCAAACTCCGATTGCGGACGGGTCTACCGAAACCTTGTTGTGTTCATAATAAAGCGTCTGACAGGAGGCTTTTCCATGAGTGGTATCAATAAACAGTTTTATCATTCGGTGCGGCTTGATCGTGAAAAATGCAAGGGCTGCATCAATTGCATTAAGCGTTGTCCCACAGAGGCGATACGTGTGCGGGACGGCAAGGCAAAAATCATTAAGGAGCGCTGTATTGATTGCGGTGAATGCATTAGAGTGTGTCCTTATAACGCCAAAAGCGCTGTGACAGAGCGATTGGATGATATTTTTAATTATAGATATAAAGTGGCAATTCCGGCGCCGACGCTCTACGGTCAGTTCAACAACCTGACGGACGTTAATCTGGTGCTGACCGGCCTTAAATATCTGGGCTTTGATGATGTGTATGAGGTGGCAAAGGCCACGGAGGCCATCACAGCCTTTACCAAAAAGCTGATTGCAGACGGCGAGCTGATGCGACCGGTGATTAATTCGGCCTGTCCCACGGTTGTGCGTTTGATTTCGGTGCGTTTCCCCAACTTGTTAAACCATGTTCTGCCCTTGATTTCACCCATGGAGGTAGCCGCCAAGGTTGCACGGCGGGAGGCGGTGGAAAAAACAGGATTGCGTCCGGAAGAAATCGGCGTGTTCTTTATTTCCCCCTGTGCGGCTAAGGCCACCAGCGTGCGCAATCCCTTGGGGTGCTCTAAGCCATTGATAGACGGCGTTATCTCTGTAAAAGAAATTTATTTAAAGCTGCTGCCGATTATGGGAAAAATTGAAAAGGTAGAGGATTTATCCACCTGCGCCTTTGCCGGTGTCAACTGGGCCAGCTCGGGCGGCGAGGTGGCCGCGCTTGATAGTGAAAAATATGTGGCGGTGGACGGCATTGATAACGTGGTGCATCTTTTAGAAGAAGTAGAGGATGACGAAAAGCTGGATTTAGATTTTATTGAGGCGCTGGCCTGTACCGGCGGCTGCGTGGGCGGCCCTTTAACGGTGGAGAACAACTTTGTGGCAAAAACAAAGATTAAAAAGCTGGCCGAGATACTTCGGGATAAGGGGCAAACATCCATTCCCGTGCCCATTGAAAACGAGGAGCTGGTCTGGGATAGTCCGGTGGTGTATCGGAACGTGATGAATCTGGATGATGACATGACGGTGGCTATGCAGAAGATGGAACGGATGCGGCAGATTTATGATGATTTGCCTCAGCTTGACTGCGGCTCCTGCGGTGCGCCCAGCTGTAAATCGCTGGCAGAGGATATTGTCCGTGACTTTGCCACAGAAACAGACTGCATATATAAGCTGCGCGAAAAGGTGCGCGAGCTGGCACGGCAGATGATTGAGCTGGAGGAAAAAATGCCGGGCTCATTTAATGCCGATGATCGGGAATACTAAGGGGGAGAGAATATGACCGTACAGGATTTTATTGAACAAAATAATTTGCAGGTTTTTACGCAGGGTGACATCGGCGAAGAAATCTCCGGGTGCTACATCGGCGATCTTTTGAGTCTTGCCATGAGTCGCGTTGTGCCCGGCAATGTCTGGATGACTGTGCAGGGAAATGTGAATATTGCAGCGGTCAGCGCTCTTTGTGAGCCCTCGTGTATTGTTTTGGTAGACGGCCGTGTGCCCGATGAGGAAACAAAGGCAAAAGGGAAGGAGCAGGGCATTACAATTTTAGGGACGGAGCTACCGGCCTATGAGCTGGCCTGCCGCCTATATGAAAAGAGCCGATGAGGTGCCGCTGCGATTTGCATATCCATTCGGCGCTGTCTCCTTGCGGAGACATGGATATGACACCGAACAACATTGTGAATATGGCCATACTCAACGGGCTTGAGATGATTGCAATTACCGACCATAACAGCGTTGGTAATGCAAAAGCTGTGCTTTCGGTGGCGGCGGATAAGCCGCTTTGCGTTGTGCCGGGGATGGAGCTTGAAACCATGGAGGAGGCACATTTTGTCTGCCTGTTTGAGACGCTTTCTGCAGCGGAGGAATTCGCCGCGTTTTTAGCGCCATACTTTCTGCCGATTGAAAACCGACCGGACATCTTCGGCCAGCAGGCCTATATGAATGATCTGGATGAAATTACGGGCTACGAGCCCCGGCTGCTCACCACGGCGCTGTCGCTTTCTGTTTATGATGCGGTGCCGGTGGTGCAGTCGATGGGCGGCGTTATATATCCTGCCCATGTGAATAAGGACGCCTACAGCGTGATATCAAACCTGGGATCGGTGCCGCCGGACTTGGGCTTTCGGGTGGCGGAACTATCACGGCATATATCCCGGGAGGAGGCCGTGAGCATCTGGCCGTATCTGTCGGAGCTGTTGCTGCTGACCAGCTCAGACGCCCATTACCTATGGGATATTTATGAAGGTGAAGGTGCGATAGAGCTGGAGGAAGCCTCGGCGGCCTGTCTTTTACATACATTGAGAAAGGGGAAATAAACATGAAGTCTTATCGTAAGGAGCTGTATTTTCAGGCAGATAGAAGACGTGAAATTATCCGTATCACCGAGGATGTACAAAGAGCCATTGACGAAAGCGGCGTGCAGGAGGGCATGGTGCTCGTTAATGCTATGCATATCACGGCCAGCGTTTTCATTAATGATGATGAAAGCGGGCTGCATCACGACTTTGAGGTGTGGCTGGAGGGGCTTGCGCCGGAAAAGCCTTACGACCGGTATTGGCACAACGGCTATGAGGACAATGCTGATGCTCATTTAAAAAGAACCGTTATGGGGCGCGAGGTGGTTTGTGCTATCACCAATGGAAAGCTTGATTTCGGCCCTTGGGAGCAGATTTTTTACTATGAGCTGGACGGGAAGAGGAACAAGCGGGTTTTGATTAAAATTATCGGCGAGTAAATGCTAAGAAACAGACTGTCGTATCATCCGGTGCGACAGTTTTTTTATTTTTTAGAAAAAAGTTAGAACAAATGTTTGATTTTTGTTCGGTTTTATGATACAATAGAAAAAAACCTTTTAATGTGATGAAAGGAAACGCCATGGCAAAACGTATTAATCGCGAGCAGGAAATTCTGGATTTTATTAATGAACAGATACAAAAAAAGGGCTATCCGCCTTCCATTCGTGAAATTTGTGCAGCCGTAGGGCTTAATTCTCCCTCTACCGTGCATACATATTTAAAGAAGCTTGAAAATAAAGGCCTCTTGGTAAAGGACGGCTCTAAAACCCGTGCCATCCGACTGGTGGAGACGGAGGCAGAACGTATGGCAGAGCCCATCTCGGAGTATTTATCCGTGCCTGTTGTGGGTACTGTGGCAGCCGGCACGCCGATTCTTGCAGAGGAGAACGTGACAGCCACATTTCCGCTCCCTATGCTTTTTGCAAAAAATAAAAATGTGTTTATGCTTAAGGTCAGGGGCGACAGCATGATTAACGCCGGTATTTTAGATGGTGACTATGTCATTGTCACGCAGCAGGAAACAGCTCGCAACGGCGAAATTGTCGTGGCACTTTTAGACGATTCGGCAACGGTGAAAACCTTTTATCAGGAAAACGGGTATATCCGTCTGCAACCGGAAAATGATGCTCTTTCACCGATTTTGGTACGCGAGGTGCGGATTTTAGGCACGGTTTCCGGTGTCTTTCGCGTGTATTAACGGATAGAGGTGAAACAATTGAACGAAATTAAACAGATTACAGAGGAAATTTTTGACGAAGTGGTTTTGCTCCGGCGAACCATTCACCAAAATCCGGAGCTGGAATTTTGTGAAGCTGAGACGGCGGCACTCATTTGTGCACAGCTTGACAAGCTGCAGATTCCCTATAAAAAGGGCATTGCCAAAACCGGTGTGGTTGGATTGATACAGGCAGAAAAGGCCACGAAAACACTGCTTTTGCGGGCTGACATGGATGCGCTGCCTTTGCAGGAGGAAACCGGCCTTCCCTATGCCTCGAAGAAGGACGGCGTGGCCCATGCTTGTGGGCACGATGCCCATGTAGCCATTCTTTTAGGCACGGCCATGGTGCTTTCACGCCTGCGGCAGAGATTGGCCGCGAACATTAAGCTGGTATTTCAGCCGGCAGAGGAAACGACCGGCGGTGCCTTGCCGATGATAGAAGCCGGTATTCTGGAAAACCCCCATGTGGATGCTGCGGCGAGTGGCCATGTGATGACAAATGTACCTGCCGGGAAGGTCCTGATTAAGGACAATGAAGTGATGGCGGCACCGGATGATTTTGATATGATTGTTCACGGTCGGGGCGGCCACGGCGCATATCCGCATACCTGTGTGGATCCCATTGCTGTCTGCATGCAGATACTTTCTGCCTGGAATACGCTCTCGGCTCGGTTTACCACTCCTCTTGAAAAGCATTTGATTTCTGTGAATATGTTCCAGGCCGGCACATGTTATAACGTCATTCCCGATGATGCCTATATCAAAGGAACGGTTAGAATGTATAACAATGAAGTGCGCAAGACTCTGCCGGAGGCAATGGAGAAAATTGCGGTGCAGATTGCGGCGGCCTTTGGTGCCACCTGTGAATTTACGTATAATTTCCGCTATCCACCTCTTATAAACGATAAGAGTATGGCCGATGCCTTCCGCCAAAGCGCAAAGGAAATTCTCGGGGAAGAGCAGGTCATAGAGGGGGTTGACCCTTCCATGGCGGGTGATGACTTTGCCTATTTTGCGCAGGCTGTACCTTCGGTTTTTGTAAATTATGGTGCAGCAAATGCCGCCATCGGCGCAGATAGGCCGTTGCACAGCTCTGATTTTATCATTGATGAAGCTTGCCTGAAAAACGGTGTGCTTGCAATGAGTAAGTTTGCGCTAGACTTCGGCAGATAACGTTTGTCACGGATGAGGATGTCTGCCATTACGAAAGAAAAGGGGCCAAATTGCCGTATATTCTGCAATTTTGCCTCTTGTTTTTTTACAGAAAATTCATTTTTGACTATCTAAAAAACGTTTACAAATGACACGGAATGTGATAAAATAATAATACATTTTGCGAATTTTTGTAAGTGAGGTTACACCTTGCTTGCAGTATATTGTCAGGTAATATGAGGTGTCACAATGAGTCTTAGTTTGGGGATTGATGTTGGCTCCACCACGGTTAAAGTGGTGTTGATGAAAGAGGAGCAGATTCTCTTTAGCCATTACGAGCGGCACATGTCACAGGTGCGCGAAAAAACGGCTGAAATTCTGCAACTTGTAGAGCCCTACATAGGGGACAGACCGTTCTCTGTGGCTGTGACAGGCTCTGCCGGCTTTGGTCTTGCCAAGGCCGCCGGGCTTTCCTTTGTGCAGGAGGTATATGCTACCGGCGGAGCAGTACGGCGTTTTTTAGAGGAGATTGATGTTGTCATCGAGCTGGGTGGCGAGGATGCAAAAATTTTGTTTTTAACCGGTGGTCGTGAGGAACGTATGAATGGTTCCTGCGCCGGAGGAACAGGAGCGTTTATCGACCAGATGGCCGTGCTGATGAATGTGACGGTGGATGAGCTGGATGCCCTGAGCCTGAAGGCGGAAAAAATATATCCGATTGCCTCTCATTGCGGAGTGTTTGCCAAAACGGATATTCAGCCGCTTTTGAATCAGAACGCCCGGAAGGAGGACATTGCTGCCAGTATTTATCAGGCAGTGGTGGATCAGACGGTTATCGGGCTGGCACAAGGTCGCCGAATTAAAGGGCGCGTGGCCTTTTTAGGAGGGCCGTTGTATTTTTCGCACGGGCTGAAAAAACAGTTTCAAAAAAGTCTGGAGCTTTCCGATGAAAATGCTGTTTTTCCTGAAAATGGTCAGTTTTTTGTGGCGGCAGGTGCCGCCCTATATGCCGCTGAAAATGAGGAATCTCTTCTTTTTTCAGAGCTGATCGAAAAGCTTGCACTCCCCAAGGATTTTGACGGGGGATTACATATTTTAGATCCTCTGTTTCGGGACAAAGCCGACTATGAGGACTTTTGTAAGAGGCACGCCAAGGCCTCGGTGCCTGTGGTTGCTCCGGCAGATTACAGTGGCAGGGCCTATTTAGGCATTGATTGTGGCAGCACGACCATCAAGGTGGTCTTGATTGGCGAGCATGCTGAGATTTTATATCAGTTTTACGGCCCGAACAACGGCAATCCGCTGGAGTTGATTCGCAAGCAGCTTCTAAAGCTTGCTGAGCTGTGTGAGGGGCATATCACCATTTGTGGTGCGGCCTCCACCGGCTATGGAGAGGCCCTAATGAAAAGCGCCTTCCATCTGGATTTCGGTCTTGTTGAAACCCTGGCGCATTTTCGAGCCACCCGCCATTTTTCACCGCAGGTGGATTTTATTTTAGATATCGGCGGGCAGGATATAAAATGCATGAAAATTAAGGATAATGCCATTGACAGCATTATGCTGAATGAGGCATGTTCTTCTGGCTGTGGCTCATTTTTGGAGACCTTTGCTCGCTCTTTGGGCTACACAGCGGAGGAATTTGCCAGGCTGGGTCTGTTTGCTGAGCGGCCTGTCGATTTGGGCTCCCGTTGCACGGTCTTTATGAATTCCTCTGTCAAGCAGGCACAAAAGGACGGCGCCGGTGTGGAGGATATTTCAGCAGGGCTCTGCATCAGCGTTATTAAAAATGCTATTTATAAGGTGATTCGTGCCCGCGATATTACGGAACTGGGAGAGCATGTGGTTGTGCAGGGCGGTACCTTTTATAATGATGCTGTGTTGCGCAGCTTTGAACAGGAGCTGGGACGTGACGTGGTGCGTCCCTCCATTGCAGGACTCATGGGTGCCTTCGGCGCCGCGCTTTATGCCAGAGAAAAGGCCGGCGAAAAGAGTAGCCTCCTTTCTAAGGAGGAGCTCAGCACCTTTTCGTTTGAAACAAAGGAGGTCACCTGCGGACTTTGCCAGAACAAATGCCGTCTGACAGTGAATATATTCCCGGACGGCAGCCGGTATCTCTCCGGCAATAAGTGTGAGCGCCCTAACCGGCAGCAAGAGACAAAAGAGGTGCCGAACCTCTATGAATATAAACGTAAGAAGCTGGCCGCTCTTTCCTCTCTCCCCGGTAAGCGGGGTAAAATTGGCATTCCTCTCGGCCTGAACTTTTTTGAAACCCTGCCCTTCTGGCACGCCTTTTTCACGGAGCTGGGCTATGAGGTGGTGCTTTCGGATGCCTCATCGCCACAGATGTACCGGGCAGGGAGATATTCCATTCCGTCTGATACGGTGTGCTATCCGGCCAAGCTCATGCACGGGCACATAGAAAATCTTTTGGATAAGGGGATAAAAACAATTTTTTATCCCTGTATGACCTATAATTTTGACGAGAAAAAAGGTGACAATCATTTTAATTGCCCTGTGGTGGCGTATTATCCGGAGCTTTTGCATGCCAATGTGGAGCGGCTGGAGGAGGCAACGTTTTTATATCCCTTCTTCGGTCTGCACAACCCGCGAGCATTCCAACGCCGCGCCTATGCATATTTTCATAAGTACGATGACAGCATCACGCGGGCTGAGATACAGGCCGCCACGAAAAAGGCCTATAGTGCTCATGCGGCATGGCAAGGCGAGATTAAAAAGGAAGGGGAGCGTGCCATTCGCTTTGCTAAAGAGCACGGGCTGGACGTTATTGTGCTGTGTGGCCGCCCCTATCATGTAGATGCGGAAATTAACCACGGCATCGACAGGCTGATTACCTCTTTAGGGGTAGTGGTTCTTTCTGAGGACTGCGTGTGCGATTTGGTGACGCCGCCCAAGGTGCAGGTGCTAAATCAATGGACGTATCATTCCCGCCTGTATAGTGCGGCGGAATACTGTGCCCGGCACGATGCTTATCTGGTACAGCTTGTCTCCTTCGGTTGCGGCATTGATGCCATCACAACCGACGAGGTGCGGGATATTCTGGAAAGCCGACAGAAATTATACACACAGATAAAGATTGACGACATCCACAACCTGGGTGCTGTAAAAATCAGAATCAGAAGCTTGCTGGGTGCAGCAAGAGAACGCAAGGAGAAAGCGCAATGATGAAGGAAAATGATTACCCGGTTTTTACCGAGGAAATGAAAAAAACGCATACCATCCTTCTGCCGGTGATGCTGCCGGTTCATTTTAAGCTGATGTGTAAAATTTTGCATCAATATGGTTATAAGGCAGAAATGCTGGAAAATGACGGGCCCGAGGTGATTGAAGAGGGGTTGCGCTATGTACATAACGATACCTGTTATCCTGCGCTTTTAGTCATTGGTCAGTTTATCAATGCCTTAAAAAGCGGAAAATACAACCCGGATACAACCGCACTTATGATTACGCAGACAGGTGGTGGCTGTCGGGCCTCTAATTATATTTTTCTGTTGCGAAAAGCGCTCAAGCGCAGCGGTTTTTCACAGGTGCCGGTGATTTCATTAAATATTGCCGGCCTTGAAAGCGCACCCGGATTTAAGCTGACGGGCTCTATGCTGCTTAAGCTTGTGTATGCGGCGGTTGCCGGCGACTTTTTGATGCATATATCCAATCAATGCCGTCCCTATGAGCTGACAGCCGGTGCTACGGATGCTGTGGTGGAGAAATGGAACCAAATTTTGCTGGACCGTTGGGACGGAAAAAAAGTGGTTAGCTACCGGTACTTAAAAAAATGCTATAAGGACATGCTGAAGGATTTTGATGCCATCCCCAAAACGACGGAGAAAAAACCCAGGGTGGGTATTGTGGGCGAAATTTATGTTAAATATTCGCCGATGGGCAATAATCATCTGGAGGACTTTCTTTTATCTGAGGGTATGGAGGTTGTTCTTTTCGGTCTTTTGGATTTTTGCCAGTATTGCTTGTGCAATGCAAGCATCACCCACAAGCTGTATGGCGGCGGCTTTTTATCCAGCCTTGGCGGACTCTTTGGCTACCATATGGTGCTGAGGATTCAGCGGGATATGCGTCGGGCCATTAATCGACACGGCGTGTTCTGGGCGCCAAATGACTTTAATGATACCTTAAAGCTTGCGGAACGATACATTGGCAAGGGCGTGAAAATGGGCGAAGGCTGGCTTTTAACGGTGGAAATGGCAGAGCTCATTGAAAAGGGTGTGAATAACGTTGTTATCACGCAGCCCTTTGGTTGTCTGCCCAATCACATTGTGGGCAAGGGCATGATGAACACCATTAAGGCACATCATCCGGAGGCCAATCTGGTGGCGATTGATTACGATCCCGGTGCCAGCGCCGTGAACCAGCAGAATCGCCTGAAGCTGATGCTGGCAAACATCCGGCAGGAAATGCAGGCGCCGGCCAAGGAAAATGCGCAACAGCAGAACATGCCTCCGTTGCCTACAGCAGAACTTTCCTAACGGGAAATTTTCACAAAAAAAGATTGACAACGGCGCTTTCGTGTGATATAATGTCTAATAGCCGCGTGTAAAGGGTTATAAATGGCAATGCCTACCCTATGTTGTACAGCGAGCAAGGATGGAGGAGGTGCAAGACATGTACGCAATTATCAAAACAGGTGGAAAGCAGTATAAGGTAAGCGAGGGCGATACCGTTTTCGTTGAAAAGCTGGGCGCTGCCGCTGAAGAAACTGTCACCTTTAATGAAGTTGTTGCCGTCGGTGAGGGCGCTGATCTTAAGGTTGGTGCACCGCTGGTAGAGGGCGCAAGCGTAACGGCAAAGGTGGCTGCTCAGGGAAAAGCCAAAAAGGTTATTGTATTTAAGTACAAGCCGAAGAAGGGCTATTCCAAAAAGCAGGGCCACAGACAGCCTTACACAAAGGTTGTTATCGAAAAGATTAACGCATAATGATTAGCGTCGATTTTTTCAGAAACAAGGAAAATAAGCTTGTCAGATTCAGACTTTCGGGTCACGCGGGATATGCCGAGAGTGGCGCGGACATTGTCTGTGCAGCAGCGACAACCGCTGCGATGACGGCGGTGAACGGCTTAACCGATATCGCAGCCATCAGGCTGACGCCGGAGGTTTCGCCGGGGTATATCGACTGCGCTTTGCCCGAAGGACTTTCGGAAAGAGAACGGCGTGATGCCGATGTTCTTTTAGAAAGCATGGTGCTTACATTTTTAAATCTGGCAGAGCAATATGCTGCGTATATCAGCATTCAGGAACAATAGAGTAAGCCAAAGGCAGTATGCCAAAAAGAGCAGCAGGGCTGCGTTTAAAAAAGGAGGTTTTACAGTATGATTCGTTTTGATATTCAGCTTTTTGCACATAAAAAGGGCGTTGGTAGCACCAAGAACGGCCGTGACAGTGAGGCGAAACGTCTGGGCGTTAAAAAAGGTGATGGCCAGGCAGTTTTGGCCGGTAACATTTTAGTGCGCCAGAGAGGAACAAAAATTCATCCCGGCATCAATGTGGGCAAGGGCGGCGACGATACACTGTTTGCTTTAATTGACGGTCAGGTAAAATTTGAGAGAAAAGGCAAGAACAAAAAGCAAGTCAGCGTATATGAAATAACTGCATAAAGTATGGAGCCCATTCCGCAAGGTCTGGGCTTTTTTCTTTCATGAAGAAAAGGAGCGGATTTATGGCTATATACTCCATATCCGATTTACATCTGGGTCTTTCCAATAATAAGCCAATGGATATTTTCGGCCCGCGATGGGCAAATTATTTGGAGATTTTGAAAGAAAACTGGCAAAACACAATTAAGCCGGAGGATTTGGTTCTAATCCCCGGAGACACCTCCTGGGCTATGTATATCAGTGAGGCAGAGGAGGATTTTGCATTTCTTGATGCCTTAAACGGCATAAAGCTCATCTCTAAGGGAAATCACGATTATTGGTGGGAAACGCTCAATAAACTAAATGGATATACAGAAAAAATGGGCTTTTCAACCATTCGTTTTTTACATAACAGCGTGTATCGCCATGAACAAATTGCCATCTGTGCCGCCAAGGGCTATCCGAATAACGGCACCGGTGCCGAGGAGCAAAAACTCTACCAGCGCGAGGTAAGTCGCCTGCGGCTTTCTCTTGATATGGCAAAGGCCACGGGTGCAAGAACCATTTACGCCATGCTGCATTATCCGCCGGCGCCGGAATCTGACTTTGTTAAGCTTTTGGAGGAATATGGGGTTTCCCTTTGTCTGTATGGTCATTTGCATGGACGGCGCCATCAAACAGCCTTTGAGGGACTGCGAGGCGGCGTGGAATACCGCCTTGTTTCGGCAGATTATTTAGAGTTTAAGCCGCGGCTGTTATATAAATAAAAAAAATGAAGGAAAGAGTGGTGAAAACCGTGTCTGAACAGGAATTGCTGGCGTGCTGCAAAGAAGGAGACATTGATGCTTTTGAGCAGCTGATTGAAGCGTATCAGGGAAAAATTTTAAATTATTGCTACCGCATGCTGGGCAACCGTTCCGATGCGGAGGATGCCGCTCAGGAGGTTTTTGTCAAGGTTTTTCGTTTTATTAAAAGCTTTTCGGGACAATCCTCTTTTTCCACATGGCTGTACAAGGTTGCCTCTAACGTCTGTCTTGACTTTCTACGCAAAAGTAAACGGCCGGATCATGCGACGGTCAGCTTAAATCAGGTTAACAGTGAGGGCGAAGAGTTCTCGCTTTCCCTTGAGGACAACACCTATGCACCCTATCAGAATGTACAGATGACAGAGGCCCAGCGGGCCCTTGCAGCAGCTCTTGATAAGCTCAGTCCGGAGCATAAAAAGGTGATTGTGCTCAGGGACATAGAGGGTCTTTCCTATGAGGAAATTGCCCGCATTTTAGGCACGGCAGAGGGCACTGTAAAATCTCGCATTAACCGTGGCCGCCAAACATTGCAAAAGCTTTTAGAAAAAGATAGGGAACTTTTTTTGATATAAAAGCGTCTAATCGGTAGATAAAGATATCATATATCAGTTAAAGGAGGGAGGAAAACAGTGAGCAAAGCGAGTAATCATGTAAAGGAGCAGCTCTCAGCATACATAGATGATGTGCTGAGCGACGAGGAAAGAGCCCTTGTAGAAAAGGAGCTTGCCTCCTGTGCCACTTGCAGGGAAAACGCCGATTTCATGAGTGGTATCATCAACACAGCAAAATCATTGCCGGAGCTTGATATAACTGAGGACTTTCGCGTTGGACTTCGCGAGAGGCTGGAGCAGGAAAAAACTGCAAAAGTGCCCGTCAGATGGTCATATTGGCGTTATGTCTCCGGATTTGCTGCCGCTGCTGCAGTGCTTGTGCTTTCTGTCATAACTCTAAACAGCTTGCCGGAGCATCTTGAACTGACATCTGAGACTGACCCGAAACAAGTGACAATTAACAGAGGCCTTTCCACAGAGTTGCGGGAATCCGGTGGAATTGAGCCTGACAGTATCGCTTCAGCGGCGCCAACAGAAGAAGCGCACGGAATCATATATTCAGCCGCCGGAGAGAAGGCAGAGGCTGCACAGAATACCTCTGCACCTGCATCTCTTCCTGAGATGGCAACAGCACCAAGGAATGAAAACAATCAAAAGGCAGAGGGCCAAACGGCAGAGAAAATCACCGCAACAGACGATAAGACTTTTACGGACATTGCTGAAGAACCTGCTTTAGAGACTGCAGATGAAAAGGGTGGTGTACCCATGAGGACCTCTCTTTATGACACAAATCAGCAATCTTCGACCGATGCAGCGGCGGCTGATTCTGAAACTGCGACTCCTGCTGCTGTGCCCGAATCAATGAAGGCTTCCACTGGTGTGGGAGGCAGTGCCCACCTTGCACGAACCAACACACAGCAGGCAGAGGCAATATGCTACTATTTTTCGCCGGAGGCGCTGGAGAGTGCCCGGCAACTGCTTGTAGCTTACCCCGAAGAGGACGGAGGCTTTATTGTTCCGGAGGAAAGCCTTCCAGCCATACAGGAGAGCCTGGAGGCGCTCCCCGGCTATATACGCAGGACGATGCCGGAGCAGGAAACAATTTCTAGCGAAATTAAAATGATGCTTTGCGTGGAATAAACGAGCTAAAGGGGCTGTAGCATGTTGCTACAGCCCCTTTTTATTGGTGCCTTTAGGCGTCAAAATAAACCCCCGGTTCTATGCCGGTTAACCGGTGGTCTTGACCCATCACGAAATCGTAAAAAATTTTTTTTAAAAACCCTATTGACAAAAACAGGTTACAGATGTAAACTATACCCAAAGAGGTTACAGGTGTAACCTGGGAGGAGAAATACATATGAGCAAGGAAATTCATATTGCCGAAACAGAATGGAGAGTTATGGAGCTTTTGTGGCGTACTCCCATGCTGACCATAGGCGACATTAAAAACAAATTGGCGGATACCGACTGGAGTGACTCTACCATTAAAACGCTGGTAAGGAGGCTTGTGCAAAAGGGCGCTCTTGCCATTGATGACGGTGAGGGTCAGTTTCGATATTATCCCATGGTGGATGAAAAGACGTGCAAGCGTAAGGAAACGGAAAACTTAATCAACCGCATTTATAACGGCTCTGTCCGTCTGCTGGTGTCGAATCTTGTTTCAGAGAGTAAATTGTCAGAGGCAGAGTTCAAGCAGCTGATTGATATAATTGATAAAATGGAGGAGTGAGACAGATGCTTGGTTATATGATAGAAATGACCATATTTTTAACCGTGACGGCATTATTCGTGCTTATTTTTAAACGCGTATTTAAAAGCAAGCTGTCGGCCAGATGGCAGCTGTGGCTCTGGGCGCTTCTTTTCATCCGTTTCCTAGTGCCCTCGCTGCCGGAAAGCAGTGTGTCGGTTTTTAATGCGCTACCTGCCGAAACAGCGACTTATGAGGAGGCACTTTTAACGCTGCCGGAAACCAGCTCGGGCACAGATTTTCCTGAGCCGATGGCGGGCGCCTCGGCAGACCCTAAGGATATCATCCTGTTTATCCGTAGCTTTATTCTGGTAGGCATATGGGCTATGGGTGCTGTTTTGCTTTTTGCTTATTTTCT
>SVKE01000031.1 GCA_015068615.1 Oscillospiraceae bacterium
ACAGATTCTGTGCTGTTTTCAAAGCGCATATCCAGCGTACCGTAGTTCACGGCAGCATCACTCCCTCGCGGCGCATATCCCACCTCTTTCTGGTGGTTGTTTCGCTCAATAACAGAAAGCCCTGCCGCCTCTGCTGCCTGATACAGCGTGGTACTCACCTGACAAACACCGCCGCCACAATCCTGCTCCTCCTCGCCGGCAATCAGCACCGGCGCTTCTCGGTAGCCCTTTTCTGTTGTCCGCTCTCCCACAACCCGGTTAAAAGAAAAAACTTCGCCGGGTGCCAGCCTATAACCATCAATTTCTTGGGCAGCAAGCAAAATGTTGTGTACACGGTCATTTTCTCTGTTTAAAAGCTTTGTTTCCGCCTGTGCTAAAAGCACCGGTGCCGGCTCCTCTACGGGATCAGCCTCTTCCGTTTGCTGTGGCAGCTCTTCCCTTGCAGGCGTCTCGCTTGTTGCCTCCGGCACGGGCGATGGACTCTCCTTCTGCGGCTTTGCAGGCGCACATGCCACACAGGTTAAAATGCATATAGTTACAATGAATATATATTTCATAATCATCCCTCAAAACATACTTTATATTAGTATGATAAAAAAAACGGCTTTCATACCAGACAGATACTGGCTATTCTTTTTAATGTTGTTCGTAAATTTTTACCATTGACCTATGGTAGAATAAAAGTATAGTCGAAATCAAAAAATAGGAAACATGGTTTTAAAGAACAAGGAGGGACTGATTTGGAATATACAAAACCCCGTAGCGAATCTGTTGTTGAAATGGTTGAGCTGGTTCTGCCGAATGATGTGAATCTGCTTAATAATCTAAAGGGCGGCCGACTGATGCACTGGATTGATATTGCCGCGGCATTAACCGCCTCTAAGCACTCAAACCGCATTGTGGCAACAGTTTCCATGGACACTCTTGATTTTAAGCATCCGGTAAAGCTTGGTGAAATGGTCAAATTAAGGGCTGAGCTCATCTCCGTGGGAAAGACATCCATGAACATCAAGGTAACTGTCTGGGCAGAAAATTTGCAAACCGGTAACAGGATTATGACAAACGAGGCCAGCCTTGTGTTTGTGGCGCTTGATGAAAACGAAAGACCCACAAGGGTGCCCCGCCTCTCTGATTAGACTAATACATGCACTTTTTACGTCCGTGAAAAAGCGGTGAATTCTGTGCGTTTTGCATAGTTTACGCGTCTAAGCACGTATAAATAATGTTCCGCAGACGCGGGTGAATATAGGGCTCCATACTATCTAGCATGTGCTGGACATAAAACACCGCCAGCTCCTGCTCAGGGTCCATCAGCACATAGGCTCCTGCTGCACCGCCCCAGCCAAATTCGCCCACCGAACCTACGGAGCCGCCACTGGCCTTATCCACCATAGTGCGCACACCTAGACCATAGCCATAGCCCTTCATTTGCGGCCAGTCAAAGGTATGCATAACATCCTTCGGCAGATGGTTGGTGCGCATCAAATCAATGCTATGCCGGCTTATAACGCTTTCGCCCGATGCTGCTTTTCCACCGCCGGCCATGGCAACGGCAAATTTTATATAATCCTCCGCAGAGGAAATAAGGCCGGCGCCGCCGCTTTCGTATTCACTGCCAAAACGATATACATTAACAGGGGAAATTCTTTCTGCCTGCTTCTTTTCCTGATTATACATGTAAAGCGGTGCCAGGCGTTTTTCCATGTCACCATCCGGCAGATAGGCGGTGCTGTGCATGCCCAGCGGCTCAAAAAGAGCTTTTTGACAATAGGCGCCAAGGGTCATGCCGCTCACGACTTCAATCAAACCGCCCAAAACATCATGACATAAGCTATATTGCCAGCGCTCGCCCGGCTCAAAGCTAAGGGGCTCCTCTGCCAAGGCACGTACCACCTCCAGAGTGGGACAACGATGGTCAGTTTCCTTTTTAATCCGCATAATGGAAGCACAGCGTATATCGTAGTTAAGCCCGGCCGTCATCGTGAATAAATCGCGAATCAAAATCTCCCGTTCTGCCCTGCGCACCGTTCCGTTTTCTTTTATATACATGGTTTTAAATTCAGGTATATATTCCCATAAAGGGTCTGTCAGCAAAAATTCGCCTTTTTCCACCAAGGTCAAGGCCGCCGCACAAGTCACAACCTTACTGGCAGAATATAAATTGTACAGCACATCCGGCTTCATGGGGATTTTTTCCGTAATGTCATAATACCCGGATTGATGACGGTATACCTCCTGCTGCCGGTGATAAATGATGCAGTCCGTGCCTGGTACCCCGAGCTTTGGAATGTTGTTCAAAAAGTCTGTCAATCTCTGGAAATTCATAGTCTCCCCCTCTTTATAAATGCCGAGGGCTTGTCTCTATAAACATTTAAAAACGTAGGGGTCGATGCCTGCATCGACCCGAAAAAACGGGCTGATGAGGGCATCAGCCCCTACGAAAAATTATTTATACATTGATTAGTTTAAAGAGACAGTCCCTATTGTTACTGAACCACCTGAATCCTGATTTTTTCCTCCGAAGCATCTGCCAAAAGCTTGGAATGCTGCGGGATTTCTCCCCTTAGCATCATCTCTGCCACGGGATTCTGCACAAGCTTTTCAATGGTACGGCGCAAGGGTCTTGCCCCAAATTTTGGATCATATCCCTGCTGTAAAATGAGATCCTTGGCCTCTTTTGTCATGGTAAAGACAATATCGCGGCCAAAAAGCTCCTCGGTCAAATCAAAAATCATCAGGTCGATAATCCGGCTGAGCTCTTCCTTGGTCAGCTGATTAAATGTCACAACCTCATCAATTCGATTTAAAAACTCAGGACGGAAAATGTCGCGCATGGCGCTTTCGACCTTGTTTTTCATATTCTCATTTTCGGTTTTGTTAAAGCCATAGCTGCTGCTCCTTAGATCGGAGCCGGCATTAGAGGTCATTATGATAATCGCATTTTCAAAGTTGACAATACGCCCGTGGCTGTCTGCCACCCTGCCATCATCTAATATCTGCAGCAGGATGTTAAACACATCCGGATGCGCCTTTTCAATCTCGTCCAAAAGAATGATGGAATACGGCTTTCTGCGGATTTTTTCCGTCAGCTGCCCTGCCTCATCATAGCCCACATATCCCGGCGGTGCACCGATAAGCTTAGACACGGTATGCTTTTCCATATATTCGGACATATCCACACGAATCATGGCTTCCTCATTATCAAACATCACCTTGGCAAGGGTTTTGGCAAGCTCTGTTTTACCCACGCCGGTGGGACCCACAAACACAAAGGAAACCGGCCGACGCACCTTAGAAAGCCGGGCGCGATTGCGGCGAATCGCCTGCGAAATCAAGCTGACTGCCTCCTCCTGACCAATCACATGCCTGTGAATGCGGTTTTCCAAATCTAAAAGCTTGGCGCTTTCGGCCTCGGTAATGCTCTTGACAGGAATTTTGGTCCAATCCTCAATAACGGCGGCCACATCCTCCACCGTCAGGGCAATGTCAATTCCTTCGGCATCTAACGCATTAATTTTTTCAATCAGCAGGCATTCCTGCGCCTTGAGCTCTGCCGCACGCTGGTAATTTTCCGTGGAATCGCTGGAAACAGCACTATCCTTTTCCAGCTGTACCTGCCGCAGCTGCTCCTGCAGCTGTGTCAGCTTCACCAAAGACTTGTTACCCAAATTCACCTTGGAGCCAGCCTCATCAATCACGTCAATGGCCTTGTCCGGCAGAAATCTGTCCGTGATATATCGTTCAGACATAAGCACCGCCTGACGGATGACCTCGTCCGAAATCTTCACATAGTGATATTTTTCATAATAATCACGAATGCCCTTTAGAATCTCAACAGAATCTGCCACAGAGGGCTCCTCCACCATGACGGGCTGGAATCGGCGCTCTAAGGCCGTATCTTTTTCAATATGCTTTCTGTATTCATTTAAGGTGGTGGCACCAATAATTTGTACATCCCCGCGGGCCAAAGCCGGCTTTAAAATGTTTGCAGCACTCATGGCACCCTCTGCATCGCCGGCACCTACAATGTTGTGCAGCTCATCAATGACCAAAATTACATTGCCGAGCTCCTTGGCCTCCTCTAAAATTTTCTTAAGACGCGCTTCGAATTGGCCGCGGAACTGTGTACCGGCGACAATCGCCGTAAAGTCTAGCAGATAGATTTCCTTATTATACAGCTTAGTGGGCACACGCTTTTCCGCAATTCGCACAGCAAGCCCTTCGGCAATCGCCGTTTTACCCACGCCGGGCTCACCTAAAAGAACGGGATTATTCTTGGAACGTCGGTTTAAAATCTGCACCACGCGGCTGATTTCTGCGTCACGACCGATAATTCGATCTATAAGGCCGGATTTTGCCTTTAACGTCAGATTGGTGCCATATACATCCAGAATCCGTTTCTTTTCCTTTTTCTTTTGCTTTGTGGCGGTCTGCGTCCCGCCCTTTCCTTCATAGCTGCCATTGTCGTCCGATTTTCCAAGGCCGCCGAAAAATTCCGGTAGATTTCCCATCATCACTAATGGGGAGCCGAATTCTGAGCCATCCTCATCTCCACCCATCTCCAGCTGGCTCATAAAATCATTCATTCCGTGGCTCATGGCCTCAGCTTGCTCAGGCGTGATACCCATATCCTTGAGCACCTCATCCACCGGCGCAAGACCCAGCTCACTAACACATTTTAAGCAGTAGCCGTCTGTGCTTTCCGTCCGCTTTACGGGATCAATCTTTTTTATGAAGACAACAGCCGCATTCTTTTTACAATTTACGCATAACATGCTTATCAACTCACTTTTAAAACTATAACGTTAAAAATTTTTTGGTATGCGTTCATTATACCACAAAATTCCTTTCAAAAATTATTTCGGTAATTTGTGGTGCAATGAACGCAACATATAATAATTTTAATTCGGTATGCGTTCATTATACCATAGGTGCAAGCCGCAAATCGGCTTGCTACACACCGGTACAATGAATGCATCAATGAAAATCCCGCGAAGGGATTTTCTAACCTTTTTGTATTCATTATACCACAAAATTCCTTTCAAAAATTATTTCGGTAATTTGTGGTGCAATGAACGCAACATATAATAATTTTAATTTGGTATGCGTTCATTATACCATAGGTGCAAGCCGCAAATCGGCTTGCTACACACCGGTACAATGAATGCATCAATGAAAATCCCGCGAAGGGATTTTCTAACCTTTTTGTATTCATTATACCATAAGAACAAGAAGATAAAAAGTCTTTTACAAAAAAATTTACAAAGTAGAAATATTTTTGTCAAAACAGTCTTGAAAAATAAACAAATATAAGGTATAATGTCTTATTGGATATAGTAAATTTTAGTAAACCATTAAATTTTAGGAGGAAAACAAAATGAAACTTTCAAAAATTTTAACACTGGTTCTGGCTCTCGCCATGACCGCAGCAATGTTTGCCGGTTGTGCCGGTGGCGATGACAAAGTATTAACAATGGCTACAAACGCAGAATTCCCGCCTTTTGAGTTCTTAGAAGGTGAAGAAATCGTTGGTGCTGACGTTGATATGGCTAAGGCTCTCGCTGAAAAGCTGGGGATGACTCTGGAAATCACAAACATTGACTTTGATGCTGCTTTAACAGGCGCTTCTACCGGTAAGTACGATGTGGCTGTTGCCGGCATCACCGCAAACGACGACAGACGTAAGAACATGGATTTCTCTAACGACTACTACACCGCTTCTCAGGCCATCATTGTTATGGCTGACAGCGAGATCAAAACTGCAGCTGACCTGGAAGGCAAGACCATTTCCTGTCAGGAAGGTACCACCGGTGAACAGTATCTGCTGGATAACGAATATGCAATTCAGTCTTTTAAAACCGGTGCAGAAGCTATTTCCGCTCTGACAACAGCTAAGGTTGACGCAGTTGTTATTGACAACGCTGTAGCTAAGGCTCTTTCTGAAAAGCAGGAGGGCAAGACCATCGTTTTAGACGAAGCTCTGACAAAAGAAAACTACGCTATCGCAACCAAGAAGGGCAACACCGAATTGGTTGAAAAAATCAATACAGCTTTAGCTGAACTGGAAGCAGACGGCACCCTGGCTGAAATTTTTGCAAAATACGAATTGCCCTACGATGCTGAGTAAGTTTTAAACGTAACGTAACAAAAACGGCGCAGTGATTTTCTCTGCGCCGTTTTTCACAGATTTACATAACCGAAAGGGATATGCATATGGAATGGTTTAAAAAATGGATTGATACCCTTTATAATACCTTTATTGTTGACGACAGATATATGACCTTGGTTTCCGGTTTTGAAAAGACTATCGTTATCACCTTGGGTGCACTGGTAATTGGTGTTTTAATCGGTACCGTTGTAGCTGTTATAAAGGTGTTTGCAGACGGAAACAAAAAGCTGAGATTTTTGGACATACTTTGCAATATTTATTTGACAATCATCCGCGGTACGCCGGTGGTTGTTCAGCTTTTAATTTCGTTTTTTATTATTTTTGTATCTGCTAAAGACGGTACAATAGTTGCCATTATTACCTTTGGCATCAACTCCGGTGCCTACGTTGCCGAGACCATCCGCTCAGGTATTATGGCGGTTGATCCCGGTCAGATGGAAGCCGGTCGTGCTTTAGGCTTTTCAAAGCTTAAAACCATGCAATATATCATCTTACCGCAGGCACTGAAAAATATTTTGCCGGCTATCGGTAACGAAATGATTGCTTTGCTTAAAGAAACATCTGTTGCCGGTTATGTGGCTGTTGTAGATATCACAAAAGCTGCGAACCAGATTAAAAACACGACTTACGACCACATCAATCCGATTCTTTTGGTCGCTTTAGTCTATTTGGCTTTAGTTATTGGCTTAACGAAATTGCTTGGAATCTTTGAAAGGAGGCTTCGCAAAAGTGAACGATAACATCATTATCAGCACGCAAGACCTCTGCAAATTTTACAGAAACGGTACTATCAAGGCCTTAAATGGTGTTTCAACCGAAATAAGGCGCGGCGAAGTGGTTGTTATTATCGGCCCTTCCGGTTCCGGAAAATCAACCCTGCTCCGCTCTTTAAACTTGCTTGAAATACCCACCACCGGAAGAATTTATTTCGAAGGTACAGATATTACCGATCCTTCTTTGGATGTAAACCTCTATCGTCGTAGGATGGGAATGGTGTTTCAGCACTTTAATCTTTTCCCGCATATGACTGTTTTAAAAAACATGACTATTGCACCGATTAAATTACTGAAGAAATCGGAAGAAGAAGCCAAGCAAAAGGCTCTGCAATTATTGCGTTTGGTTGGTCTGGAAGACCGTGCCGAAGCTTATCCCAGCCAATTATCCGGCGGACAGAAGCAACGTGTTGCCATCGTGCGTTCACTTTGTATGGAGCCGGATATGATGTTATTTGATGAGCCCACATCGGCTCTTGACCCTGAAATGGTCGGTGAAGTACTGGATGTTATGAAGAATCTGGCAGAAACCGGAATGACAATGGCGGTTGTAACGCATGAAATGGGCTTTGCCCGTGAAGTTGCCGATCGTGTAATTTTCATGGATGAAGGTCAGATTCTGGAGGAAGGCACACCGGAGCAAATCTTCGATCACCCTCAAAATCCCAGAACACAGGCATTTTTAAGCAAGGTGTTATAAAATAAAAATAGGGGCTGTAGCTTTTGCTACAGCCCCTATTTTTTTGAAAGCATTTACAACACCGCAAAGAATGAAACAACGTGCATAAAGCATCGCTTTTATGTTGTACTCATGAAAAAAGGTGCTCCGGCTACAAAAGAGCTGAAGCACCTTATATTGAATTTATTTACTGCAATGCATGGTTCTGCTGTGCCATTGCATTCTTTTTAGTAATGAACTGAAGAATTATGACGACTGCCACCAAGCAAACACCGATTATGTCTGTCACGTGTCCCGGATAAATCAAAAGAAGACCGCCGGCAAGACTGATGAGACGCTGATACCACGCCATATGGTGCAGTAAATATCCTTCTAAAGAGGCAGATACAGCGAAGATGCCCACCAACGAGGTAAGGCTGATTTGAATAACCTCCCAAATGCCGGTATCAACGAACAGCATAGCAGGATTCAAGGCGAATACATAGGGCACAATAAAGGCGCCGATGGCAAGCTTTGTTGATGTAAAGGCAGTTTTCATCGGATTAGCCTGCCCTATTGCTGCACCGGCATATGCGGCCAGCGCCACCGGAGGCGTTAAATCTGCAACAATGCCGAAATAGAAAACAAAGAAATGCGCCGCAATCGCCGGAACACCCATACGCACCAAAATCGGTGCACAGGTAGCCGCCATAATGCAGTAATTGGCCGTGGTCGGCACGCCCATACCCAGCACAATACAGCACAGCATCGTCAAAAATAATGCCACAATCACCTGATTGCCGGCCAGTGCCACAATGCCGTTAATCATGATATTGGCAAGGCCTGTCATGGTGATGGTACCGGCAATGATACCGGCCACACCGCAGGCTGCTGCAACCGTAATCATACCTTGTCCACCGGCTGCAAGCGCTTCCCAGATGCGCTTAGGAGTGATGCGGTTTCCCTTGTTAAAGAGACTGACCACAATTGCTGCCACAATCGCAATGGCCGCAGCATACTGAATGGAGCGCTGGCTGGTACCGACAAGATAAATTAAAATCACCAGCGGCAAAAGCAGATACAGCTGCTTTAAAAGCGGCACAAGTCTGGGTAGCTCTGCCTTTGTCAGGCCGCGCAGACCCTCTTTTTTTGCTTCCAGATGAACGGCAATAAAGATACCGGCGAAATACAAAACTGCGGGTAAAATCGCACGGATGACAATGTTGCTGTACGGCACACCTACATAGTCTGCCATTAAAAACGCTGCAGCACCCATAATCGGCGGCATTATCTGACCGCCCGTAGAGGCAGAGGCCTCAGCCGCTGCTGCAAATTCCGGCTTATATCCCGTCTTTTTCATCAGCGGAATGGTCACAGAGCCGGAGCCTACCGTGTTGGCAACAGAGGAGCCCGAGACCATACCCTCTAAAGCGCTGGCAACCACCGCCACCTTCGCAGGACCACCGGAAAAGCCGCCCACAATTGCATTGGCAATTTTAATAAAAAAGTCTGCAATGCCCGTACGTTCCAAAAATGCTCCGAAAATGATAAAGACCACGATAAATTTGGAGCAGACATTAACCGGAGTGGATAAAATGCCCTCCTTGCTGTAAAACAGATAGTGTACAATATAATTCAGCTTGCCCCACAGCGTTGGATTAGACAGTCCCCAAATCAGCGCGTATAAGATGAAGCAGCTTGCTACAATGACAATCGGCAGTCCCACGCTGCGGCGGCATACCTCCGCCAGAGAAAGAATGCCTACGATACCAATGGCAATTTGATACCATTCAAAATTACTGCCCTGCTGAATAATGCTTGTTGCATTTGCTGTATAGTATAAAAATGCTCCTGTACCCAAAATCATTAGCACAATATCGTACCAGGGCATATAATTTACCTTTTGACGACCTTTTCTTGCCGGATAAATAAGATAGCCTAAAAATACAATAAACGCCACAAAGGAGGTCAGGCGAAGCTCCTCCAACCAGCTGGCAAACAGCGTTACATAAATGCAGAACAGGGAAAAGGCAGCCAAAACACAGTTAACGGCAATTTTCGCCTTTCCTTCCCAAACGCGGGTGTTAGATTCTCTGTCAAATTTCTGCATTACCGCATCTAAATCCATGGGTTCTGTGGTCGCAGGAGCCTTCTTTTTGCTGAAAAACATAGTGATACCCCCTCAGGTAATATAGTAAAATGGCTGCGGCGAAGAATCGTCGCAGCCAAAAAGTTTTGGATCGCTTTTTTAGTCGACTGCTACTGTTGTGCCTTTTTCAGCAAAATACTTAGCAGCACCTGCATGGAACGGAACAGTCATACCGCTTGTTGCATTCTCAATACTCAGCTCTGCACCCTTTGCATTTTCAGCCGTAATGGCATCAATGTTATCAAAGATAGCAGCTGTCAGCTTATAGACATCATCCTCTGTTGCATCGGCACTTACAATCAAGGTGGCTTTTACCGTTACTGTCTGCACATCCTCTGTCTGACCGGCATAGGTTCCGGCAGGGATGGTATGCACCGTGTAGAAGGGGCAGGAAGCCATCAGTGTCTCTGCAATTTCGCCGTCAATGGGCACAAGGTATGCCTCGTTGGTTGTGCTCAGCTCTGTGATGGCAGGCGTCGGTGCGCCGGCTACGATAAAGGCAGCATCAATCTTGCCGTCCTTTAATGCATCTGCGCTGTCAGCAAAGGACTGGTACTGTGCGTTGATGTCTGATTCGGTCAGACCGGCAGCTGTTAAAACGTCAATTGCGTTAAAATAAACGCCGGAGCCCGGTGCGCCAATGGAAACAGACTTACCCTTTAGGTCTTTCACAGACTTAATTTCAGGATTCATGGTCACAAGCTGTACAGCCTCTGCATACAGACCTGCAACGGTGCGGAAGGAATCTACCTTACCCTCTTCCTCGAAGGAACGAGTGCCTTCCCAGGCATAAGACATAACATCAGACTGAACAGTGCCAAGCTGATAGTTACCGGCCTCAATGCCCTGGATGTTGGCCTTAGAGCCATCTGTCGAAACAACGGTTACATTGATGCCTGCGTTATTCTTAATGTACTGACCGAGTACACCGCCGTAGCCGTAATATGTACCCGAGGTACCACCGGTACCCATTGTCATTTTTGTGCCGGCAGAACCGCCGCATGCCGACAGGGCAAAAAGCATAACCACTGCCAACAGAATGGAAATAATTTTTTTCATGATAATCTCCTCCTAATGATTAATATACTCTAATTACACATCTTACCACAGATTTTGAATGTTTTCAAGCATAAAATTTCATATTTTCCATTTCATCCTCCAAATTTATTGAGATATATGGTTAAAATATGCAAAATTTTAAAACTGAAATTGTAAAAAATACTGTTCTTATAGCGCACGTCAGATTTTTAGAGGTTATAATATTTATCAAATTCAGCAGGGTGCGGAATGGCCGCAAGCTGACGAACCTCTTCTCGTTTTGCGGCAATGAAGCTCTTTAAAAGTTCTTCGGGGAACACGCCGCCGGCTGTCAGGTAATCATGGTCAGCTTCCAGAGCATCAAGCGCTTCGTCAAGAGAGGTCGGAAGATGCTTGAGCTTGGCCTTTTCCTCCTCCGGAAGATGATACAGATTCACGTCATACGGACCCCATCCGTTTTCGTGCGGGTCAATTTTATTTTTAATGCCGTCTATACCGGCCATCAAAATGGCCGCATAGCAGAAATACGGATTGCAGGTCGCATCAGGATTTCTGAGCTCAAACCGTCTGAGCTTAGGCTCCTTGGCATAGGCAGGTATACGGATAACCGCGCTGCGGTTAGAGGTGGCATAGCCCACCGTAACCGGCGCCTCAAAGCCGGGCACCAGCCGTTTAAAGGAGTTTGTGCTGGGGTTCGTCAGCGCACACAGCGAGGCAATATGCTTCAGCAGGCCACCCATAAAATAGTGTGCTTCCTTACTCAAATGCGAATATCCGTTATCATCAGAGAAAACAGGCTCGCCGTCTTTTAACAGCAGCATGTGTACATGCATGCCGTTTCCAGCCTCACCCATGACAGGCTTCGGCATGAATGTGGCTGACATGCCATATTTTCTCGCGGTGTTATGAATGATGTATTTAATCATCATGGTAGCATCTGCCATTTTTGACATTTGACCTAGCTCGGGCTCAATCTCAAACTGGCCGCCCGCACCCACCTCAGGGTGATGATAATTCAGCGCTATGCCGGCATCGTCAATGTGCATGCACATTTCACTGCGGGCCTCATAGGATACGTCAAAGGGCTTGGCGATGTGATAGTTCTTCTGCTTGGGAACAATATTGCCAAGGCCCTCCTCTGCACTGTTCCAATGTGCCTGACTGGCGTCCAGCGAAACACCGATCGCCTCCGGTTTAACCTCCCAGCCGATGCTGTCAAACAGATAAAATTCGAATTCGGGGAGAATCAGCATTGTGTCTGCTATGCCACAATCCTTAAGATATTTTTCAGCAGCCAGCACAATGTTTCTGGGATACTGTGCCAAGGGTCTGTTTTCCGGAGTGTCAATGATCATGACATCGCCCGTCATGGACAAGGTGGGAATATCACAGAAAGGATCAACCACAGCAGTATCCGGGTCGGGTATGAAAACCATATCGCTTTTTTCCACCACGGCATATCCATAGTTTGAGGCGTCAAAACCGATGCCGTTTTTCATGGTTTTTTCCGAGAAATTTTTGGCCGGGATGGTAACATGGCGGAACTGTCCGTTGATGTCGACCATTTTAAAGTCTACCATCTTAATGTCATGCTCCTGAATCATAGATAGGATATCCTGTACTGTTTTTTTCATCGTTTTCTCTCCTTTATATTAATTTTAGATCTCACGCATCAAACCTCTCTTGAGGCTCCCTTGGGTAGAGTGTTGATAAAAATATTATTCCAAAAAGGCCGTCTCAATACACACATTGTTTACATAACTATCTAAAAATGAAGGGGCCGATGCCCACATCGATCCGAAAATCGAGCTGATGTGGGCATCAGCCCTTACAAAAAATGTTTTATGCATTAATCTGCTTAAGAGACATCCCCTTGTATCCCTTGTATATCAAACTTTATATAGTCTGCATACTGTCTTTTTATTAATTACGGCCAATACTTAAAATTTGGCATCTATCACTCAACTATAGCACCGTTTTCTGTTATTTTTAAATGAGCTTGCCATACCGAAACATTTTCAAACCTGATGTTTTCCTGTTCTTGATCCCAGGCATGTAAAAACAAATGTACTGTATCATCCTCGCAAATAACGGAACAATGACCAGGTCCCTTTACTTCGTCGTTACTGGAAAGTATTGGCTCATTATTTTTTACCCAAGCATCAGCTGATAACGGATCGTCTCCGACAAGTTTCAAAAGTGCAATACAATAATCTTTACACCACGAACCTGAAGCAGAATATGTAAGATACATATTGCCGTCTGCAACAAAGGCGTATGCGCCTTCATTTATGAACGGTGAATCTTTCTTGCCCGTTGCGCCTCGCTTTTCCCATTCATACTCCGGAGTGGATATCATGATACGTTCAGATGCCAGTTCATAAGGATTTTTCATTTTTGCAATATATAAATTTTGGCAAATATTAATATCGCCTTCCCAGCCTGACCACACGAAATAATTTTCTCCGTTATATTTCATTACAGTGCCGTCTATTGCCCATTTATCGGTTTTGTCCGTTATCTTGCCATGCATCGTGTACGGGTCCATCGGATTGTTTGAATTGTTTTCCAGAACATACATTCTGTGATTGTGATTATCGCCGTCACTGCATGCAACATAAATATAACATTTATCATCAAAGACGTGTAACTCAGGTGCCCAAAGCTGCTTTGAATATTCACGGTTTGCTTCAGGTAGATACACGCATTTGCTTTCGGCATTGTTTAACCCTTCAATTGTGTCGGCACAAGATACGTATACTGATTCTGTTTCCTTTGTATAACACATGTAATACTTATTGTTATATTTCATCACATGTGGATCTCTGGTGGTATGATTTCCTCTTTGATTAATAATCTTCCTCATTTAAAGAAATCTCCTTCCTCATTGAGAGATATTATTTTTAAGTACTCTTTATATTAATAATAAGCATGCCAATTTTAATATCTACATATATTTTAAAATCGGCAAATAATTTGGATGCCACTTTCCAAAGGCTCCCTTGTGCAAAGGGAGCTCCGCCGTAGGCGGTGAGGGATTGTTATTTTTACAATCCTCCCGTCACGCTTCGCGTGCCACCCTCCTTTACACAAGGAGGGCTTTTAGCGTGCGTCAGCACACCGTAGGGGCGGTTCGCGAACCGCCCGTTTCGGGACATTCGTGAATGTCCCCTACAAGCCGTCAGGCGAATTTATCTGAATAGATTTAACTCTGTTAAATCTATTCTATCATATTTTTTAACAAAATTCAATATTATAACAAAAAAACCGAACAATCCAGACTGTCATCTAAATCATTCGGTTTCTATGGCAAGGCAGAACAATAATGATGCATCAAAAAAAGCTTTGCGTAAGCAAAGCCACCTCAACTGAAACTTGTCAAGTATTTCGGACAAATAAAAGAGTGAATTTTTATATCCATACAGAATTAGGCGTCTTGTAACCTATTCCTGAATGTAATCGCTCTGAATT
>SVKE01000032.1 GCA_015068615.1 Oscillospiraceae bacterium
ACAATAACAATCTTCATTTTTACACCTCCGTTATTTCTTTTAATGCCTTTTTAAACTGGAATGTAAACAGTATTGCCGTAAATGTAACCGCAATAATATCTGCGACAGGTTCTGCCATATAGACCGCTTGTGTCTTGTCTGCCAAAAGGCTTGGCATAATATAAATCAGCGGAAGCAGCAATACGAATTTACGCACAACTGCAACCACAATGGAATTTGCCGCTTTGCCAAGTGATGTAAAGGTCATCTGGCAGGCAATCTGAATTCCAAAGAGACCAAGTCCGCCAAGATAAATTCTTAGCATCGGAGCTGCAAACTGTGCAAGGGATGTATCTGATGTAAATATCTTAACAAACACTTGCGGAGCTATCATAACTGCCGCCCAGAGTGCTATGGAATATGTTAAACAAGTGATTAAAAGCAAACGGAAGGTTTTCTTAACTCTTCCCGCATTTTTAGCACCAAAATTATAGCTTGTAATTGGCTGAGCACCTTGCGCAATTCCCTGCAGAGGTAACATTGCAAACTGCATAACACTTGTCATAATGGTCATGGCACCGACTGCAATATCTCCGCCATATTTAAGGAGAGAAGAATTAAAGCAAACGGAAATTACACTTTCGCTCGACTGCATTACAAATGCCGCTGTTCCAAGTGCGATACAAGGCAGAATTATATCTGCCCGAAGTTTTAAGTTTTCTTTCTTTAGTTTAAGCTGTGTCTTTTTACCGCAAAGGAAAGAGATAATCCATACACAGGAAAGCATCTGTGAAATGATGGTTGCAAGCGCCGCACCCTTTACACCCATTTGGAATCCAAATATGAATATTGGGTCAAGCACAATATTGCACACCGCACCGATAATTACTGAAACCATAGAAATAGTAGTGAACCCTTGTGCTGTAATAAATGTGTTCATACCAAGGGTCATCTGAACAAACAGAGTACCGATGGCATATATGCTCATATAATCGGTTGCATAGCCAATTGTGTTTTCGCTTGCGCCAAAGGCAAGGAGCAAGTCCTTGTTCCATATAAGCAAAACTGCGGTCAGGATAACCGACACAACAATCTGCAGACTAAAGCAGTTGCCAAGTGTCTTTTCGGCGGATTCATTATCCTTTTCGCCCATAAAGATAGACGCTCTCGGTGCACCGCCTGAGCTTACTAACGCAGCAAAAGCTGCAACAAGCATAATCAGAGGCATGCACAC
Organism: Oscillospiraceae bacterium; assembly: GCA_015068615.1. Taxonomy (GTDB): domain Bacteria; phylum Bacillota; class Clostridia; order UBA1381; family UBA9506; genus UMGS755. Next base: position 1,214 of record SVKE01000032.1, read on the forward strand.
ACCAACCCCTGTAAGTGCCATACTTCCGTCACCGGGCATATGACCTATGTATATGCGGTCAACTATATTGTAAAGCATATTGATAAGCTGTGCCACAACTGTCGGAATAGACAGCCTGAACAAAAGCTTACCGATAGGCTCTGTTGCTAAAAATTCCTTTTTATCATTCATTTAATATAACACCTTATTTTCGTATATAATTCATCCAGACAACATCATTGTATTGCTTGATTTCTTTTAATTTAAATTCGGATAATGTGCTATCCATAAATAACGGTTTGTCCTCAGTGTCAGCAACAATCGGTGCAACAACAAGGCTAAGTTCGTCAATCACATCTGCACGCTGAAAATAACCGTTTACAATACTTCCACCCTCTAAAAGAATAGAGTTTATACCCATAAGGGTTTTAAGCTTTTCAAGAGCGATTTTGACATCAATCTCGGTTTCGCCTGCAAAAATATACGGAATATACATACTCTGCAGATAGGCAAGATAACGCCCATCTACTTGCTCGGTTAAAACCTCAATTATCTGTGCATCGCCGTATCCTGGATCTTCGTCAATAATTTTATTGCTTTTCCAACCGAGTTTACCTTTTGGATCAAAGCTTACGGCATAAAATCCCGATAAATTATCAGGGATAAAATCATCTTTGTTCTCGACAGGCTCGTACTTTGTCAAATCAGGATACCAACCACCTGTGAAACTGCTTTCCATAGTCACGCGTCCGCAAATAAATCCATTTGCGCCGTTTTTGTTATACTCACGATTTAACTCATAATAAATATCCGTAGCCTTTTCACATTCCGGTCGGGACAAAAATTCTCCCGTAACTTTTCCGTCTATTGATGTCACCATGTGACAGATTATGTGCGGTCTGTTCATAACATCACCTCTATATCAATTATACTATATATTCATAGGAATTTCAATAACGCCAAAACAATCCACAATTTTATCTAACATTTTTCTAGCACTTTTCTAGCGAAAACCCAAAAAATGCATCAAAAAGTGGCAATACGAAAGATGCGAGAACAGCAAAGGCTTTGAAGGATTTTAACCCCTCAAAGCCTTGATTTTATGCGGTTTTTATCGCTTTTTAAGTTCTTTTAACTTCCGCTAATTTACTCTATCTAAAAACACTGTCTAACAGCTCGAAATGCGTTTGCCTTAACGGGCACATGGGTTCGAATCCCACCCTGTCCGCCAAAAACGACCGTGAACTTATGCAGTTCACGGTCGTTAACTTAGGAGGAGCTTATGAGTTTCATAGATTCATATAAACATTTAGAGAAGTTATGCGGTGAAATACTAAATGACAACAGAAGACTATCTGCATATATTGATGAGATGATAAATACTCCAAACGGCAATCACTATGTTCGTAATTGGGATGATGATTTAAAAACACTCAAACATTATCGTTGGGTTAGAAATCAAATTTCACACGAGCCAGGTTGTAACGAATCAAATGTGTGCGACCCCGAAGACGAACTATGGCTTAATCATTTTTATTCTCGTATTATGAATCAGACAGATCCACTTTCAATGTATCGTAAAGCTCGTTCTGCAACAAATAACTCTCGTTCTCGTGCACAAACTTCTTACGAACACAGACCGCAAACAGATATAAGTAATTATCAACCAAAACAAAAACGCCATTATTTAGGAATAATATTATGGATAATTATAGTTCTTATATTATTCTTTTGGTTCTCAAACAAATAAAACTTAACGGGTGCAACTTACTCAATATAGAGTCAAGGTTGCACCCGTTTTTATGTCGCTTCACGCCCTTTAACAGCCGTCATATTTGCGATTTAATAGCTTGGGTGGTGTAACTACCTTACCCGAGAGAGTTTTTCCTTACTGTGCCATTTTCATAACGGTAATTTTTATAGTTTTCATTTTTCTACCTCATACGGCCAGTCGACAATTCCAATACTTCTAGCATCTCCGCAGGCGGTGAGGAAAATGCAAAGTAAAATTGATATGATGCATAATAATCTTTTCATAGATTTCACCTGATATGAAGTCCGTTTTTATAAAAGATTTAGTTATGTCCGTGACAGTTACCGCCACAACCGTGTTCACCGCAAGTATGACCTTCGCCGTGTTCGTGGTCGTGGTGGTCGCATTTTGCATCGGGATCGTATGAAAGAGTATCATTAAGATAAGCTTCAACTGCTTTGTCGGCATTACCGCAAACACCGCCAAATAATTTAATTCCCGCCTGGGCGAGCGCCATCTGTGCGCCTCCGCCAATACCACCGCAAATAAGCACATCAATGTCGAGTGCTGAGAGCATACCCGCAAGTGCTCCGTGTCCGCTGCCGTTTGTATCTATCACTTTTGATGAAAGTATTTTACCGTTTTCGGTCTCATATACCTTAAACTGTTTTGTGTGTCCAAAATGTCCAAAGATTTCTCCGTTTTCATAAGTTACTGCAATTTTCATAGTGTTTTGTCTCCTTTTATATTGATTTTTTTTATTCTTTGTGCTAAAATATTAAAAACTAAATCATTATACTGCCACCGGGTAGTGAGTGCTGATAGCATTCGTTTGTATATCGTTAGGTCTTTGAAGATATACTTGCGGATGTTTTTATTTTATAGGATTTCCTATAAAATAAAAGATAAATTTAATTGTCCGTGCGAAATTTTTAGCCGATGGCTAAAACGCACATGGACAAACAAAGCGTAACCGACGCTTTGTTGTTTCGGAGGCTTATTATGAGTAAATTAAAAAACTATTTCTCAACAACCGAAATTATATTGTGGTTATCTTCCGTCCTATTGATTATTGGGTCCTTCTGCATTTTTGACAGAGAAAGTTATCTGGTCTTATGCGCATCGCTGATTGGCGTAACCTCGCTGATATTTAATGCAAAAGGGAATCCCTTCGGACAACTTTTAATGGTAACATTTGGTTTGCTGTATGGAATCATTTCTTATACATTTTCTTATTACGGGGAAATGATAACCTATCTCGGTATGACAATGCCTATGGCGATTTTTGCCCTTATCTCCTGGCTCAAAAATCCCTACAACGGAAACAGGGCAGAGGTTAAGGTTAATTCTATCTCCAAAAAAGAACACGCTTTTATGTGGATAATAACTTTAATTATTACGGTTGTCTTTTACTTTATATTAACTTACTTTAATACCGCAAATATCGTCCCAAGCACACTTTCTGTTACGACAAGCTTTGTGGCTGTTTATCTTACCTTCAGAAGAAGTCCGTACTTTGCCATTGCTTACGCCTTTAATGATATTGTGCTGATTATATTATGGATCTTAGCAAGTTTTTTCGATATCCGATATGTTTCAGTTGTATTCTGCTTTGTTGCATTTCTTTTTAATGACATTTACGGATTTATCAGCTGGCAAAGGATGAAAGAAAGGCAAAGCAAGTAATTTAACCTCATTTCTTCGGCTCGTAAAGCCCTATCGTTTCTCTGTTTCTGTATTCGTGCTTTTCTACACCAACGTATGTGCAAACGAAAAAGGATACATGTCATCCCGCCATGGTGATAGAGGCAATGACCTGTGGCTCCAGCGGACAGTCGGAGAAATCCGTGGGCACGGCTGCAATTTTATCCACCACCTCAAGGCCCTTTGTCACCTTGCCGAAGGCGGCATATTCTCCATCTAAATGAGGCGCATCCTCATGCATGATGAAGAACTGACTGGAAGCAGAATCCGGCACCATGGTTCTGGCCATGGAAAGGACGCCGCGCTCGTGCTTTAAGGGGTTTTCAAAGCCGTTTGAGCGGAACTCTCCCTTGATGGAATCACAGGGCTTATGGTTGCCGGCTTCGTCATAGCCACCGCCCTGAACCATAAAGCCAGCAATGACCCGATGGAAAATCAATCCCTCAAAAAAGCCGTCCTCGATGAGTTTCACAAAGTTTGCGACCGTCTTGGGTGCTACATCAGGATACAGTTCAGCCTCCATGACATCGCCCGTTTTCATGGTAATGATAATTTTCTTCACGTTCATGCGTTTCTCTCCTTTTGAGACTTCCCCTTTAAGGAAAATCTCTATATTTTTTCGTGTTGTATCATGTACAGCGTTTTTCTGCAATGCTTTTTTGCCGGCTCAGCCTCGCGCGGATAGCCGAATTCCGCTTGAAAGCTCATTGAAATTCTTCCTTAAATACGCTTTGGTTGACAGACTTATTATAAACCATTTATCTCGGCTTTTCAAGAGAGGCAAGGGAAAAATTTGCAAAAGGCATATGCCATGGCATAAACGCACCAATATGCGCATAGAAGTATAAGGATGATTTATGAAAAACAGCAAAAAAAATGCTGTTTTTTCTTTGTTTTTAGTGCATTTTCGGGAAGTTTGCGATTTTTTGTGCATTTTCCATGAAACACATTGACAATAATTTGTCAATGTGCTATAATATACGATTGAGGAAAGAGGGTTCAAAGCGCATGGAGCAGGGACCGTCAGCCTTGCCTGAGGGGCACTATGGGAACCTTCAGGCGGTTTTATCAGTCTATAAACAAGACATGAAAAGGAGAGTCTACCATGAGATGTAAAATTACCATTATCGGGGCAGGCAGCGTCGGTGCGACCATTGCATACACGCTGTCAACAGAAGACATAGCCACGGAAATTGTGCTGATTGACATTAACAAGCAAAAGGCCGATGGCGAGGTTATGGACATTATTCAGGGCACCAGCTTCCGCGACCCCATTTCTGTCGTGGCCGGTGATTATGAGGATGCCAAGGATTCTGACATTGTCATCATTACCTCCGGTACTGCCCGTAAGCCGGGACAAACCAGAATTGAGCTTGCACAAACGAATGTGGATGTCATTAAGGCTGTTACGCCGGAGATTGTCAAAGCTGCCCCTAATGCGCTTTATATCATTGTCAGCAATCCTGTAGATATTATCACCTACGTATTCACTAAAATTTCCGGCCTGCCCGAACGGCAGATTATCGGCTCGGGTACCTTGCTGGATACAGCACGCCTGCGTGTGGCGCTTTCCGAGCATTTTGATATCGCGCAGAAAAATATTCATGCCTATGTGTTCGGTGAGCATGGAGATTCTTCTTTCGTTCCCTGGTCGCGGGCAGAAATATCCGGTGCAAAGCTGGATGAATACATTGCGCTCTCAAGAGCGGCCGGCCGCGAAATTGAGCCGCTGGATAAGCCCGCCATTGAGGAATACACCCGTAAATCCGGCGGACGTATCATCGCCGGCAAGGGTGCGACCTTTTATGCGGTCACAGCATCGGTTGTTCGCCTGTGCAGCGTGTTAATGTCTACAAATAACTCCATCGTAACGGTTTCCACCATGATGCATGGGGAATACGACTTAGAAGAGGTATGTCTCAGCACCCTGACCTTAATCGGTCCTCAAGGCGTGTTGGGCAAGGTGCCTGTTAAGTTAAGCGATGAGGAATATAAGCTGCTTCATAATAGCGCAGAAATGCTGAAGAGCGTTATCAAGCAGATCAAACTGTAAACGAGAAAGGGAGACGGGAAAAGCTATGAAATTCAGTTACTATCCGGGGTGTACCTTGCGGACAAAGGCACGGGATTTAGATGCCTATGCCAAGGCCTCGGCAAAAGCTCTGGGCTTTACCCTGGAGGAGCCGGAGGATTGGCAGTGCTGCGGCGGTGTCTACCCCTTGGGCACAGACGAAATTGCCACCAAGCTTTCTTCGGTGCGGGCGCTTTGCGACGCCAAGGAGAAGGGTCAGGATTTGGTGACTCTTTGTTCTGCTTGCCATCATGTGATTAAGCGTGTGAATCATGACATGAAGCACAATGCCGACATGCGTCAAAAGGCAAATGCCTATATGCAGAATGAGGAGCCTTATGCCGGCGAGACAGAGGTGCTTCATTTTCTGGAGGTTTTAAAGGATCGTGTAGGCTTTGATGTATTAAAGGAGAAGGTCACAAACCCCCTGACCGGCAAAAAGATAGGCGCCTATTATGGCTGCCTCCTTCTTCGTCCCGGCAAGGTATTGGCCTTTGATGATCCTGAAAATCCTTCGATTATAGAGGACTTTATTCGTGCCATCGGCGCAGAGCCGGTGATTTACCCCTATCGCAACGAGTGCTGCGGCGGCTACATTTCCTTAAAGGAAAAGGAGCAGGCCAAGAGCATGTGCGACATGGTGCTGGAGAGTGCGGCCGGCTTTGGAGCAGAAATGCTGATTACGGCCTGTCCGCTTTGCATGTATAATTTAAACAAGAGCGGCAAGCTGCCGGTGCATTATTTCACGGAGCTGCTGGCAGAGGCTCTCGGTGTTAAGGAGGAGGCGGAAACCCTGTGAACAATGTAAAAAATCAAGTAGACAGGATTCGACAAATCAGTGGCGTGAACCCATATAAATGCATGAAGTGCGGCAAATGCTCTGCCTCCTGTCCGTCTTTTAACGAAATGGATATTAAGCCGCATCAGTTTGCGTCTTATATCATGAATGGTGAAATCGAGGCACTGGCGGCCTCAAAATCGCTGTGGAAGTGTCTTTCCTGCTTTGCCTGCTTAGAGCGCTGTCCGCGCGATGTGGAGCCGGCCAAGCTGATTGATGCGGCCAGACAGCTTGTGGTACGACAGAAGGGCCAGGATTATCTTAAAGCCGATGAAATTCCTGCCCTGCTGGATCCTGAGCTGCCTCAGCAGCTTTTGGTCAGTGCGTTCAGAAGATATAGGAGGTGAGCCAGTTGCAAAGATTAGGTGTTTTTGTCTGTCATTGCGGAAGCAACATTGCCGCAACGGTAGACGTGAAAAAAGTTGTAGAAATGGCATTAAAGGAGCCGGGCGTTGTTCATGCGGAGGACTACCCTTACATGTGCTCCGAGGCCGGCCAGGCCCTGATTGCCGAAGCCATTTGCGAGAAGAAGCTGACCGGTATTGTGGTTTGCTCGTGCTCGCCCCGCATGCATGAGGCAACCTTCAGAAAAGCTGCGGAGCGTGCCGGCATAAATCCCTATATGGTTGAAATTGCCAACATCCGCGAGCATTGCTCATGGATTCATAAGGATATAGAGGTGGCCACAGAAAAGGCGATTATCTTAGCCCGTGCGGCCATTGCTAAGGTCAATTTGAATACTCCCCTAAAGCCGGGTGAAAGTCTGGTGACCAAGCGTGCGCTTGTTATCGGCGGTGGAATTGCCGGCATTCAAACGGCGCTTGATATAGCAGAAGCCGGCTACAAGGTTGACATCGTGGAAAAAACCCCCAGCATTGGCGGCAGAATGTCCCAGCTGGATAAAACCTTCCCCACTCTCGACTGCTCGGCTTGTATTTTAACGCCGAAAATGGTAGAGGCAGCGGCCCATGAAAACATCACCATTTATACCTACAGTGAGGTAGAAAAGGTTTCGGGCTTTGTGGGTGACTTTACGGTGGATATCCGCAAGAAGGCTCGTTATGTGGACATGGAAAAATGTACCGGCTGCGGTCTTTGTCAGGAAAAGTGTCCTTCCAAAAAGGCGCTGAGCGAATTCAACCGCGGCCTGTCAACTAGAAGCGCCATTTACACGCCCTTTGCTCAGGCCATTCCCAATGTGCCGGTGATTGATGCTGAAAGCTGCACAAAGTTAAAAACGGGCAAATGCGGTCTTTGTGAAAAAATCTGTCAGGCTGGTGCCATTGATTATACCCAGAAGGATGAGATTATTTCTCAGAAATACGGCGCCATTGTGGTGGCCACCGGTTTTGATACCATTAAGCTGGATCGCTACGATGAATTTGCCTACAGCCAGAGCAAGGATGTCATCACCTCGCTGGAGCTGGAGCGCATCATGAATGCAGCCGGCCCCACCAAGGGACACTTAGAGCGCCTGTCTGACGGCAAACATCCCAAGCACATCGTCTTTGTGCAGTGCGTGGGCAGCCGTTGCAGCGACGACCGCGGCAAGAGCTATTGCTCCAAAATCTGCTGTATGTACACCGCCAAGCACGCCATGCTTATCCGGGACAAATATCCCGATGTGGATGTGACCGTGTTTTATATTGATGTGCGTACGCCGGGTAAAAACTTTGATGAGTTTTACCGTCGCGCCGTGGAGGAATACGGTGTGAATTATATAAAGGGTCAGGTGGGCAAGGTGGCGCCCCAGCCCGATGGACAGCTGCTTGTGCAGGCTGTGGACATGCTGGATAACCGGCAGATTCAGGTTGAGGCTGATATGGTGGTGCTCGCCACGGCCATTGAGCCCGATCCTTCCGTCAGAAAAATTGCCACCATGCTGACAGCCAGCATTGATACCAACAACTTCTTAACCGAGGGTCATGCCAAGCTGCGTCCTGTGGAATCACCGACAGCCGGCATTTTCCTTTCCGGTGTTTGCCAGGGCCCCAAGGACATTCCCGAAACAGTTGCCCAGGCCGGTGCCGCTGCGGTTAAGGCCATTGGTCTTTTGGCCAAGGATAAGCTCATGACAAATCCCTGTACGGCAAAGGCCGATGAGCTCCTGTGTAACGGTTGCTCGACATGTGCCAACGTTTGCCCCTATGGTGCCATCACCTATGAGGACAAGGAGATTAATGACCATGGCGTTCGCGAGACACGTCGTATAGCCGTTGTGAACAGCGCGCTTTGTCAGGGCTGCGGTGCTTGTACCGTTACCTGCCCGTCCGGCGCGATGGATTTGCAGGGCTTTTCTAACAGGCAGATTATAGCGGAGGTGGATGCAATATGTCGATAGATACAAGCTTTAAGCCGAAAATTGTGGCCTTTTGCTGTAACTGGTGCAGCTATGCGGGCGCAGACCTGGCCGGCAGCAGCCGGCTGGCATATCCGGCGGATGTAAAAATTATTCGTGTGCCGTGCTCCTGCCGCGTGAATCCCATGTTTATTCTGCGCGCCTTTGAAAAGGGTGCAGACGGCGTGATTATCTGCGGTTGCCATCCCGGCGACTGCCATTACAGCACCGGCAACTATTATGCAAGAAGACGTATGACGCTGCTCTTTTCCATGCTGGATTACATCGGCGTTGAAAACGGACGTACCCGTGTGGAATGGGTATCGGCGGCAGAAGGCGTGAAGTTTTCTACAACCATGAATGAATTTGTTGAAAAAATCCATTCTCTGGGCAGAAATGTCAGATTGGGGGATTTGAGATGCAAGAATTAGTAACACGTGCAAAAGAACTGCTCGCAGACGGCACCGTAGCTCGTGTGCTGGGCTGGAAGTGCGGTGACATGGCATACAACCCCGAGCCGGCATTTTTTGAAACGGCCGAGGAGCTTGAGGGATTTGTGTATGACGGCTTTTGCGGTGCGAACCTAAGCAAATATATGATTGAGGCCGGTAAGCAGGAGGGAAAAACCCTCGTCTTTTTAAAGCCTTGTGACACCTATAGCTTTAATCAGCTTTTAAAGGAGCATCGGGTAGACAGGGAAAAGGCTTATATCATTGGCGTGGGTTGCCGCGGCAAGCTGGATATTGAAAAAATTAAAAAAATGGGCATCAAGGGCATCACTGATATCCGCGGTGCCGAGGCAGACGGCAGTGATACGCTCTCCATCACCACGCTATACGGCGACAAGACCTGTGCCTATAGCGATGCTATGTTAGAGCGCTGTCATGTCTGCAAAGGCAAGGAGCACAAGGTATATGATGAGGTTATTGGCGAATCAGCTGATACCAAGGATGCCGAGCGCTTTGCAGAAGTAGAGAAAATTGAGGCGATGAGCCCTGAGGAAAAGTTTGCCTTCTTCCAAAAGGAGTTGTCTAAGTGCATCCGCTGTAACGCCTGCCGGAATGTTTGCCCGGCCTGCAGCTGCCGCAAGTGCGTGTTTGACAGCACCAAGTTTGACAGCGCACAAAAGGCAAATGTGGACTCCTTTGAAGAAAAAATGTTTCACATCATCCGTGCCTTCCATGTGGCAGGCCGGTGTACCGATTGCGGTGAGTGCAGCCGCGTTTGCCCGCAGGGCATTCCGCTTCACCTGTTTAACCGCAAGTTTATTAAGGATATTGATGAATTATATGGCGCATTTCAGGCCGGCGAGGATGCAGAGACAAAGGGTCCGCTGACGGACTTTACCTTTGACGATGCAGAGCCGAGCATTGTGGCAGAAAGGGGATAATGTATGTATAAGATAGCAAAAAACGAGCTGCCGTCATTATTCCGCCTGATTGCTGACGGCCAGGCATTATATCTGCCGGTGAATGTGAGCGGCCAGGTCAATTTTGCGGCCTGGGATGAGGAAGCGGAGGTGGATCTTGACACCTTAAAAACTGTCAAATCCCCGAAGGACGCCTTCTTCCCCCAGAGCGAGACGCTTTATACCTGCCGCCGGGAGGAAAAAAAGCTCTCCATTGAACCGGAGGCGCTGATGGAAGAAAGCTTTACCGTTTTCGGCATGCGTGCCTGTGATGTCAAGGGCCTTGAGGTGCTGGACAAGGTCTTTTTATCAGACCCGGTGGATACATTTTATGCAGCACGCCGAGCGCACGGCACCATTGTGGCGTTGGCCTGCCGGGAGCCGGAGGAATCCTGCTTTTGTAAGGTATTCGGCATTGATGCGGCAGAGCCCGCAGCTGATGTGGCCACCTGGATGACGGAGGACAGCCTGTACTGGAAGCCTCTGACTGAGAAGGGCGAGGCGCTGACAAAGCTTGTCTCCTCTGTGCTGACAGAGACCGATGAAAAGGCAGTTGAAGAGCAAAAGGCTGCCATCCGTGATATCATAGAAAAGCTGCCTTATTCCCATTTATCCTTAGAGGGCTGGGGTGCGGGCACACTTTCAGAGAAATTTGATTCTCCCCTGTGGGAAAAGCTGTATAAGCCGTGTCTTGCGTGCGGCACCTGTACCTTCTCCTGCCCCACATGTCAGTGCTATGACATTAAGGACTATGATACGGGCAAGGGTGTACAGCGGTATCGCTGCTGGGATTCCTGCATGTATTCTGACTTTACGCTGATGGCGCATGGTAACAACCGTACAAGTCAAATGCAACGATTCCGCCAGCGGTTTATGCACAAGCTTGTGTATTTCCCGGATAATAACGACGGCATGTACTCCTGCGTTGGCTGCGGCCGCTGCGTGGATAAATGCCCGGCGTCTCTTAATATTGTAAAGGTTATCAAGGCCTTTGGGGAAGAGGAGGTAAAAGCAAATGTGTGATTGTCATTGCCATGATGGCTATGCGCTTGATACCCTGATTCCAAAGGTGGGTATTATCACGGACATCCGTCAGGAAACGCCGGATGTGAAAACCTTCCGCGTCAACGCGCCTGAGGGAGGCAAGCTCTTTGAGCATATGCCCGGCCAATGTGCCATGGTCTGTGTACCCGGTGTCAGTGAGGGTATGTTTTCCATCACCTCATCGCCGACCAACAAGGAATATCAGGAATTCAGTATTAAAAAATGCGGCATGCTGACCGACCAGCTCCACAGCCTGGAGGTGGGCGATGAAATTACGGTCCGCGGCCCTTACGGAAATCATTTTCCCGTGGAGACAGAGCTAAAGGGGAAAAACCTTTTGTTCATTGCCGGCGGCATCGGCCTTGCTCCGCTGCGTTCGGTGATTAATTACGTCATTGATAACCGTGCAAATTACGGCACAGTAGACATTCTGTACGGCTCCCGTTCGGCTGACGATTTGGTACAGCTTGCGGAGATCCGTGAGGTTTGGGAAAAGACAGAAGGCGTAAACGTATATCTCACCATCGACAGAGAGCAGGAGGGCTGGGACGGCCATGTGGGCTTTGTGCCGGCTTACCTTAAAGAAATAGGGTTCTCAACGGACAAGACTGCACTTGTTTGCGGTCCGCCGATTATGATTAAGTTCGTTTTAGCGGCACTCGTTGAAATGGGCTTTTCCAAGGAGCAGGTATACACCACGCTGGAGCTGCGCATGAAGTGCGGTGTCGGCAAATGCGGACGCTGCAACATCGGTTCCAAATACGTTTGCAAGGATGGCCCGGTATTTCGTTGTGATGAAATTGACGAGCTGCCTAATGAATATTAAGAAAGGACCGTTACGATTATGGATAACATGGTAAATGTATATTTTTTCGGTAAAAAATACACCGTGCCCGGTGACCTGACCATTATGACGGCCATGGAATATGCCGGCTACACCTTAAAAAGAGGCTGCGGCTGCCGTCACGGCTTCTGTGGTGCCTGTGCGACCATTTATCGCATCAAGGGCAAAAACGAGCTCAAAACCTGTCTTGCCTGTCAAACGCAGGTAGAAGAGGGCATGTATGTTGCAAGCATACCCTTCTTCCCAACAGACAAGCGCACCTATAACATAGAGGAAATTAAGCCCACCCAGCAGATTATGATGGAGCTGTATCCTGAAATTTACAGCTGCATCGGCTGTAATGCCTGCACCAAGGCTTGTACGCAGGACTTAAACGTTATGCAGTACATTGCTTATGCACAGCGTGGCGAGTTTGAAAAGTGCGCCGAGGAGTCCTTTGACTGCGTTGGCTGCGGTTGCTGCTCCGTGCGTTGTCCGGCAGGCATCACCCATCCCATGGTGGGCCTTTTGGCAAGACGTTTGACCGGTAAATATATTGCTCCTGAAACCGAGCATTTAAAGACCCGCGTTGAGGAAATCAACAAGGGGGCATATGATGAGCTGATTGAGCAGATTATGCAAAAGCCCATCACGGAAATGCAGGAGCTTTACAACACCAGAGAGATTGAGAAATAAGGAGGGAATCGTCATGTTTACACCGGAAATGCTGGAATCCATTAAAAAGGTAGAGGCAACCCGTCAGGAACGTATGGCTACAGAGCCCAGACGTATGACTGCCGATGAAAAGGACGCCCTTCTGAAGGCGTATCATCCCGATTACCGTGCGGATGGATTCAGTGAAATTAAAATTGGGCCCAATAAGGGCCAGAAGGCGCCGGCAGAGCTGGCGCAGTTGCTGCACTCTAACAGTAGACTGCTACACACAGACATTGATTTGAGTCAAGTAGATTACGATGTGGATGTTTTGGTTATCGGCGGCGGCGGTGCCGGCTCCTCTGCGGCGATTGAAGCCCATGAAGCAGGCGCCAACGTTATGATTGTGACCAAGCTGCGCA
>SVKE01000033.1 GCA_015068615.1 Oscillospiraceae bacterium
TTTTATGCGCTATCCCTCTTTTACAATCCCTCCTCCGCCTCCGGCGGTCCCCCTCCCTTTACACAAGGGAGGCTTTTGCAACCTCGCGGCGAACACAGGCTCCCTTGTGTAAAGGGAGCTGTCGAACGCAGTGAGACTGAGGGATTGTTTTCTGACTATGAAAGGGAGGTCTCGAACTGCCGATAGGCTTTTTCTCATCAGCCCTTCACGCCGCCAACGACAATTCCCTTCGAGAAATATTTCTGGAAAAACGGGAACACGCACAGCATCGGACCGGCGGCCACCACGCACAGCGCCATACGAAGGTTTTCGTTCGGTAGCTTCTCCTGTTCCGCCATCATGCCGCCATATTCTTTCGCCAGGTTCACCTTATTCATAACACGGTACAGCATGTACTGCAGCGTTGTCATATTGCCGTGGTCAATATACAGCATCGCCTGATACCAGTCGTTCCAGAAGCCAAGCACCTGGAACAGCGCCACCGTGACAATGCCCACCTTGGCCAGCGGAAAGACAATGGAGAAAAATATACGGAATTCACTGGCACCCTCCAGGTTTGCCGCCTCAATCAGGGACATCGGGATGCTTGATATAAACATACGCAAAAGCATGACGTTCCAGCCGCCTATTAAAATAGGAAGTATCAGGGCCAGTACATTATCCTTTAAATTTAGGTAGCGAGTCACCAATATGTAGACCGGCACCAGACCGCCCGAAAACAGCATTGTGAAATACACAAAGAACGAAAGGGCGTTCTTTAGCTGAAAGTCACGGCGGGACATGGGATAGGCCATCATCGCCATAATTAATGTGCCGGATATGGTGCCCACAACCGTAACAAAGATGGTCGTGGTATAGGCCGAAATGACCTCGGTGGGGTTCCGGAATATGTACCGATAGGCCTCCAGGCTCCACTCGCTGGGAATCAGGCCATAGCCGTTGGCCTGAATGCCGGCCTCACTGGTTAAGGAGACCGATAAAATCATGATGAAGGGCAGCAAGCAGAGTAATGATAAAATAATCAGAACCAGATGCACAGACCCCTTGACAAATATATTAGAATGCTTCATCTTGCTTACCCTCCCTTAGAACAACGACGATTCGTCGTCGATTTTCTTCACGATTGCGTTACAGGTGACAACCATAATAAGACCCACAACCGACTGGAAGAAGCTGGCTGCTGCCGAGCTTGCCATATCGCCGGCACCACGAAGTGCGCGGTAAATGTAAGTATCCAAAACGTCTGTCACGGCGTACAGAGCTCCGCTGTTGTTCGGCACGTAATAGAACAGACCGAAGTCGGCACGCATAATGGAGCCAACGGACATCAGCGACATAATAATAATGGTTGATTTTAACAGCGGCAACGTAATGTGCCATATTTTGCCGAAGGTAGTGGCTCCATCAATCTCCGCCGATTCAAATATCTGAGTGTCGATACCCATGATCGTACCGTAGTAGATCAAACTCGTGTAGCCCATGGTTTTCCACACGCTAAAGGCCGGCAGTATGTAGCGCCAATACTTAGGCTCTAAGAACCAGGAAATGCTCTTGCCGCCCATGGCACGAATAATCTGATTCATCAAACCATACTCATAATGGAACAGGATGACGCTCATATATCCCACCACAACCCACGAAACGAATCGCGGCAGAAACAGCATCGTCTGATAGGTCTTTAAGTAAATTCGCTTATCCACCAAATCCATCAAAATGGCAATGATAACAGATACCAGCGCCACTAAAAAGATGGACAAAAAGTTGTAAAATATGGTGTTAAACACCAGTCGTCCGGCATCGTTTGAGGAGAACAGGAATTTAAAGTTTTCAAGCCCGACCCATTCGCTGCCCCAGATGCCCTGCTTGGGCTTATAGTCCTTAAAGGCTATCACTGCGCCCACCATGGGAAAATAGCAGAATACCAGGAACCAGATAATGCCCGGCACGGCCAGCGTCATCAGCTGCACGCTTTTGCGCCGCTCCAGCCTGCGACGACTTCGCCGCGCTAACGCACTTGATGTTTTTGTTGTTGCTTCCATGTGCACTACGTCCTTTCTTTGCTTCCATCCTCTCATTTTCCTTTTTTCGGGAATGTGGATGTAAATTATGTATTTTATACAATATATTATAACTCATGTTGTGCAAGTTTGTAAAGATATAAAAAATGTACTTTACTATAAAAAACGTACCCTTTTCAAAAAATCCTGTAAAACAGGCGATGAAAATGCTTGGGGTATTTATCGCCAATTAAGTTTATTAACAAAAGTGTTGCGCTTGGCTCGACAATCTGATAAACCCGAAAAACATTCAGCGTAAACCCGAAGTACTTTTTATTTAAGTACGGAGTTCTTATATTCATGGGGTGTCATGCCTACAATTCTTTTAAAGCTACGCGAAAAATATTGCGGGCTATTATAACCAAGCTTTTGTGCAATTTGCGCGATGTTCATATTATCCTCGCGAATCATCCTGCGGGCTTCCAGCATTTTTAAATTCAGATAATATTCTAAAATAGAAAGGCCCATCGTATTTTTAAATACCTTAGACAAATGCATGGTGCTGTAATTAAAGTCCTGGCACATTTCGCTAACCGAAAATTTCTGATACACATGTCGTTCTAAGTAGCCAACCATCTCCCGTATCAATTCCCGAGATGATTCTGTCTCCTCTGTTTCCGGGCGGTATGCCGATTCCGTTTTCTCCTGCCCTTCCCGCAAAAGCAAAATTAAAAACTGCTGCAAATACATTTGAATCATCTGCATACTGCCAAAAGGAGCCCGAAAGAAAAAGTCGCTTTGAGGCATTTGATTTTTCGAGAGTGGGAAGTAACAGGTGCCATAGGTTTCCTTAACAATCTGGCTGATATATTTTTGCAATTTGGCAGGAATGTCTATAATTGCATCGTTAAAATATGTCATAGCATTCGATGTACAAACAAAGGAAATAATGAATACATTGGGCGCCACAACATTGTTAGCCACAATATTGTGCGGTTCGTTCGGCTTATGGAAAACTGCCTGACCTCGACCGAGCACATGCTTTGTTTCGCCTGCCGTAACGATGATTTCGCCCCTATCCACATATACAATCTCCCAAAAATTGTGTTTATCCATGCCACCATTAAAGTTTTTGGCAAATTCAAAATAAAAAATACTCATTATTTTTTCTATGTCAATCACAGGCACTATTGGCTCTCTCAGCATGCCGATTCCCCCATCATAAGTAAAAAACCTTCTTTATTTACCCCAAAAAAAATTCTATTTTCGCATATAACCACGATTTTATTTATATCATAAAATATAATTTCAGTCAAGACTCACTTTATAAAAGTACACTTTTTGTTTCTATATGTGACTTGTTTTTCCGGTTTATAAATATTACAATAATACCATAACAACATATTTGTTAATGAATGAAAGGAAGGTTTATATGAAACAGTTATCAATTCGCGATTGTCTCCACGTTGAGGAATTTCCGGCATATATGGATGGTTGGTGCCGGAAGAAGCCGGGATATGTAACCGTCAGCACAATCGGCAAAAGCGGTGGCTATGACATCCTGAAGGCAGTATTTACCGACCCTAACGTGAGCGACGAGGATAAGCAGGTCGTTCTGCTTACGGCCCAGCATGCATTGGAGCTTTCCGGCATTAACTCACTGCTCAGCGTAGGTAATTATCTTGTTTCGGATGCCCCGGATGCCGGCGAGATGCTCCAAAAGCTCATTATCGTGATGATCCCCTGTTCCAATCCTTATACCTATGCCAAGCAAGATGATGCCTATGCGGGAAAAAACGAGGCCGGAATAGACGAGTATACTGCTTTTGGCTACAACGGACTCTTGTTTGATGCCGAAACCGCACCCGCAGCGCATGCCATTAAGCAGGTGATCGACGAATACAAGCCTGACGTTATGTTGGATACTCACGGCGTCATTTATCAGGACCAAATGGTCATTGAGTCCCTGGGCTTAAGCGGAAGTCCGACGCAGCGTCTTTATAACAACGAGTTTGTCCGTCGGGTACAGCAAGCCGGTACGGATGCGGGATATTCCATAAAGAAGCAGGATTCTCTGGAAGTCCTTTTGAGCGCAAATCAAGCGATCAAAGATAAGGAAACCAACAGTCATTTCCTTGTAAATAGTGACAACTCTATTGCGGCATCGGTATACTCATATATCCACTATCACACCCTGGGCGGCACATTCGAAACCGGTTGGGAGGGAAACTGTGTGGCACAGATCCTCGAGGCATTGAGGATCGGATGCAGAGTATGGGATGGTGAGTATTATGCAGGTTATCCCACAAGAACAGTCGTAGCCCCTTTGATAAATCACAGTATTCGGGCTTACGGAAATACTGCATCGATGAGAAGAAAGAGCCGCGTTGAACTTTGGAAAAACAGAGGCAGGATAGGCCTTGGCCTTGGTCATCCCGAAATGCCCGGGCTGGAGGCGGCAATTATTTGTACCGATCTCCGTAACGCCGAAAACATCGCAACGTATTACGAACCCATGAAAGACTCTATTGCCAAAATGGCACAGCGGTATGACGTTGACGCAGAACCGATGCTGAAATTGCTCGATGCGCACTATCCGAAGCATATGATAATCTGCAACGCAGACGCAGACGCGGACGCTGTGCAGATTGAACACGGTATGACCGTGCGCATGGGACTGCCGTTTGCCGATGCCAGAAATTTCACCGTTCTTTATAACGGCCACGAAAAGCAAGAAGACGAGCTTGATGGTTATACTGTGACCAAAGATGCTAACTGGGTTTATATTGACCTTCACATTCCCGCCGATAAAATATGTCCCTTTGCCATTGCAATGGTAAAATACGACTGTACAATTCCAGAGGTTGGCATCATGGAGTTTTGAGCAGGATAAACATCCGAAAGCTCCTTTTGCACAAAATAACTAACCCTTGACCGCTTTACCGGATCAACAAACTGGGGCGTGTTTGCAAACTTGCAAACACGCCCCTTTACATAATTCGTGGTTTTAGTGTCTACTTTTACTTGACAAGTTCAACTATCGCGTGGTTTTCGTTACACAAAAAACAGGCCGAACGAAAGCTCGTTCAGCCTGTATAGAACTAAATGTATCAGCCCAAGGTGGTTAAATACGTAAGCGGGTCAATGGGCGTTCCGTTTTTGTGCACCTCAAAGTGGAGATGTGCCCCGGTGCTTCTGCCGGTGTTACCCACGCGGGCTACCAAATCACCCTTGGCTACCACAGAGCCGGCCGGCACAAGCAGCTCACTGCAATGTGCATAATAGGTAATGATGCCGTTGCCATGGTCAATCTGCAGCATGTAGCCAAAACCGCCGTCGTTATACTGAGAATAAATCACCCTGCCGTTATCCGCCGCATAGATATCGGTGCCAGTGGGAGCGGCAAGGTCAATACCCTTATGACTTCTGCCCCAACGGGAGCCGAAACGGGAGGAAAGAGAGCCGCTGGCCGGGACAACAAAATCGCCTGTGCCAATCGGGCTGGGGGGTTCCTTTGTGCCCTTGGTTACAATTTCATCCACGGAAGCACACAGCAGGTCTTCAGAGATAACGTCGCGCTCGGTTTCCACACCATTGATGCAGGTGACATATGCCTTAACGGCCTTTTCACCCGGAGCACCGGCCTGCTCCACAATCAGATTGCCTTCATATTTCGTGGGATCTTCCTTCTCAATGGTTTTAAAAGGAATGCTTTCGTTAAAGTTAACAAGCTCTACCGTCTTGATGGAAAGGAGCGGCTCCCCCGTGTAAATGCTCAAGGTGCTGACGCCGGGCTTTTCCACATCACTAATGGGATTTGTGGCCAAAATGTCATGCACGGTTATGCCATATGCCGCTGCCACGTCGGAAAGAGCCTCGCCCTCTTTTAGATAATGCGTTTCCACCCGTCCATCTCGGAGGGCTTTAGTAGCACTCTCAGGCGTCTTTAAAGAGGCCTTGGGTACAAACCTGTAGGAAACGGCAACCTCCTGACAAAAATCGGCGGTAACATTATCCTTTCCATCTATGAAGCTGTTTTTATACGCCTCTAAAACAGAAAGAGCCGATTGCTTATTGGGCAGGGAGAAAAGAATTTCTCCGCCTGCATACACGCCATAAGCCGGGAGCATCTCGCGGCTTGTGGACTTAATGTTCTCCTTCATTTCCTCAGCCGGGGTAAAGGCACCCTTGGGGATCAGTCTGCCGGAAAATTCAGGTGCGCCGCCCGGTACAAAGGCTTCGTCCGTCACATAGCTTACCTCCGTTTGGATATCTTCTAAAAGCTGATGGTAGACGGCCTCGTTCTGCACGGTGCCGAGGGTTCGACCGTTGATGGTAACCGTATAGGCCAGGCTGCAGGTGCAGGCCAGGACAATGCAGGCAGATGCAGCAACGCCGGCAGAAACCATGCCGGAAAATAAAAGGCGCTTTGCATTTTCCAACAGATAATATCTGAGGTTTTTAAAAGTACCCAACGTCTTTTCCAGGGCTCGCGTGCCCAGCGCCTTCCAAAAGGCAACCTTCGTGCCGGAAAAATCCGTGCCGATGGCGGGCCTGCTGCGAAGGGCATCGCTTAAGCGTTTGCGCTCTGTCATTAAGGAAGTGTTAATTTCAATTTTCTGTTTTTTATTTGTGGACTGCGGTTTTGTCTCCTGCACATAGTACCGGGCAGGGATTTTTTCAATTCTCTGCACCGTCACGCGCGTGTGGCTGTTATCCACCGAATCACCTCGTTATGGCTTTATCGTCTGTTCATAGTATATGTAAGCTCAATTGAAATATTACAAAATTATTAAATTCTTATCTATTTTACAATACTTTTTTAATAATTGCAAGGAAATAATTGTAAAGAAATTGTGAACAAAAGGTGTTGTGACAAAATGCGTGGCGTTTTGACATAATCAGCAATTTCTGTCACGATTTGTGACACTGTATTGACACGGAGGGGGGCGAGACGATACAATCTACTAAAATAGAGAAAATGGGGGGGATAGCATGCTTCATTTAGATGATGCATCTAAACGCTATATCATGGATAGAGTGAGAAAAATGCTGAAGGATAAATCCCGGTTAGATGAAAAATACCGCCGGTTTAACAATTTTGAGGAAATGTATTTTAAAAAGCTGCAAGAGAGCCTGACAGAGACACAGAGAGATCAACTGGAGGAGTATCGTAACGCGGTGATCGATCGGGAATTTACAGAGCTTTATTATGCCTATCTTGTAGGCTTGCGCGATGGCGTGAGAGTGCAGGAAACTGTAACAGAATTTGAAATTAAAGAGGAGCAATGAATTTCTTCATTGCTCCTCTTTAATCAATCAGTCAATCGGCAATACATAAAATAAAATGCAAAAATAATGCAGCACACTGCCGGTCAGCACAAACAAGTGCCATACGCCGTGCATATAGCGGATACGCTTCATGGCGTAAAAAACAGCCCCTACGGTATAGAAAATGCCGCCCAGAAGGAGTAGCAGCATCGGCCGAAAGCCGAGAGCCGTGACCACTGGCTTTGCGGCTATGATAATCAGCCAGCCCATGGCAATGTAACAAATCATGGAAAAAACCTTGAACCTTTCAAGGCCGACTGCATTTAAGGTAATGCCTAAAACCGTCAGGCCCCAGATGATGCCGAAAAGCGTCCAGCCCAGAGGGCCGTTCAGCGTCACCAGCGTAAAGGGTGTATAGGTGCCGGCAATCAAGAGAAAAATGGAGCAGTGGTCAAAAACGCGAAACACCTTCTTGGCCGTTTGGTTGGTAAAGGCGTGATACAGCGTAGACATGGTGTATAAAATAATCAGTGTCGCTCCGTAAATGGAGGCAGAGACCACACCATATACGTTTCCGTACAGAGCCGCCCAGATAATAGCCATCACGGTGCCGCCAATGCCCAGTAGTGCGCCCAGTCCGTGGGTGATGGAGTTAATGAGTTCTTCTTTTAATGTTAACTTCATGGGCTTATTCCTCAAAATCGAATTCATCCTGCATTCTGTTTTTAAACTCCTCATAGACCATGTCCAGCTCAGCCTCATCCTCCACAAAGGAGAGTGCCTCATTGCCTTCTTCATCCGTCTGCAGAGTAAAGAACAGAATTTCATCCGCCTCGCCTTCTGCGATTTCCTCTTCGGTGGGAATTAAAACCACGTAGGTCTCGCCGTTAAAGGGGAAGGAATCAACGTGCTCAAATTCGTGCTCGCCACCATCCTCATCTAAAAGCGTCACAATGGTGGGCTCGTCCATTTCCTCGGGATTGTATGTGTTTTCAAAATCACTCATTGCTTTCACAACCTTTCTGTTTTGTCCGGTCACAAATTAAAGCAAAAAACTATTTAATCTAGTAACCAAAACTATTTTAACACATCCCATGGATAACGTCAAGATGAAAAAATGCATTTTACAAATTCTTCATAATTTTTTGTCAAAAAAAGGGCTTATAAATCGACAGCGGGCAACATCAGCTGATATTTCGCATTTGATACATCCCCGGCAGAGAACTTCTGTTCAGCATATAGAGAACCCGAGGCCATACGCGAAAGCAAGCCCCGCACAATGGATGAAGGTGCCTTTTATAAATGGGTATAAAAAAACCTGTCTCTTCATATATATACAGTAAATATGCAAAAGGACGGTTTTTATGATGAAAATATTCCTAATTAGCAAGAAAATGCTCGCTCTGTTTCTGGCCGTGGTCGGTTGTGCCGTTTTTCTGCTCATTGCCGGCACCGGCGGTACAGTCGATGTTTTCAGCGAAGCAGAGGGGGAACGGCTTTTACCTATTTACAATGTAGACAGAGGCGGGGAAAAAATCTGCTCCCTCACCTTTGATGCGGCCTGGGATGATGTGGACACAGATCAGCTCATTGAAATCCTGGACAAATACAACGTAAAAGCCACCTTCTTTATGGTGGGTAGTTGGGTGCAAAAATATCCGGAATCGGTAAAGAAATTCGCCGACCATGGTCACGAAATTATGAACCATTCAGATACCCATCCTCACATCGACCAGCTTTCCGCCCAAAAGGTCAGCGAGGAAATCTCCGCCTGCGCCGATAAAATAGAAGCCGTGACCGGTAAGCGCCCCACCCTCTTCCGTGGCCCCTACGGCGAATATAATAATACCGTCATCCGCGCCGCAAAAGAACAGGGCCACAGAGTGCTGCAATGGGATGTGGATAGTCTTGACTGGAAGGATTTAAAGCCGGAGGACATCATCACGCGGGTACTAAAGCGGGTGCAGTCCGGCTCTGTGATACTATTTCACAACGGCGCTAAAAATACACCGGCGGCTCTGCCGGAAATTATTGAAAGGCTGTTGGCAGACGGCTATAAAATTGTACCTGCCACGGAGCTTTTGTTACCGGAACCCAGCATGATTGATCACAAAGGCACGCAGCTTCGCACATCGAAGGATGACGAGGTAAAATCAATGCGGGAAGACACTGTCCCGCCAACAGAAGTCCCCTCTCAAGAGCCGATACAGGAAGAAGATTTGGAGGAGCAGGAGGAATAGGAGGCTGTCCGTTAGACGTTTAAGCTCACACAAAGAGGCTGTAGCCAAATGCTACAGCCCCTTTTATTTTCTTGCAATTCGATAGGTAACCACATTCAGTTCAAAGCCCTCCCGCGCTACCTCTTTGCCCGTTTCCCTTTCTCTGGTAATCACCTCATAGCTCAAAACGCCGTTGCCCAAATCCGCCAGCTCCACATTTTTAATCAACGTTTCAGACTCCGGCTCGTAGAACACACTGTCTAAAATGACATTGCCCAAATTCATGGAGACCTCATAATCCAAAAAGCCGGTGGTTAAATCAATCGCCATCATATTTTGTCCGGTGGCGACCCAGGCCCGGTTTTTAAGCCCCGTAACAGAAAGGTCTGTGAGCACCATGTTGCTGCAGGGATAATCCATGAAGCGGCCCAGCTTTTCCTTCTCCACATCAAAGCGCCAAATCATTCTGTGTCCGGAAACACCGCTTTTAATGGTAAAGAACATAAACCGTCCGCTGCTTTGCTCCAGGCTACCCTCTACATAAGCCATCTCGTGACGTCGGGATGTCCCTACGGGCTGCGGCATGCTGCATAGCCGTTCAAGATGACCGTCTGCTCCTTCACGCCACAGCACTGTAGACAGCATACCCTCTAAGGGCATGGTGCCTATATAATAATCCCAATCTCCCGCCGTTGCACAAAAGATCTTTTCCTCTGCGTTTTCCACACCGGTCAGCCGTTTCGGCGGCGATTTAACCAAAATTTCCGGATCTCCCTGCATGGATTCATTCTCTGCCATATCGGAAGTGGTGTACTTCTGCGCCTCTGTGAAGGCCTCAAGCCATTGCTCGACCTGTATCGGCGTCGGAGAATTGTTAGCAGATACAAAACGCCTGCCCTCCATACAGATTGCACCTTGTGCATCCAGATAAAAAACCATGGTGACCTCATCATTTATCAAAAGAGAAATCAGGTGGGTATGCTCATGCCCGGGCTTACAGCTGCCGTCTCTTTTAAAGATGCCGGCAAGCTGAGAAAGAAGTCCGTCAAAGTGCTCACTTTCCATACCGATGGTTACAGATGCCTGATCCGAAAGCCGCGCCATGCGAATATGGGAATACACATCTTCCCTCTCCAGCAGCCGCTGACCGCCACCGCAGCCCACTAGCTGCACCACAAAAAAAACAATCAAAACAAGAACGGCCGCACGTTTCATATGGCCACCTCCAATACTCACATTCTTATACAGAGTATCATATTTTGAAAAAAAAAGCAAGTCCAGCCGGATGAAAACCATTATTTTTTAAATTTTTTAAAAAGTGCTTGACAAAACATAAATTATGTTTTATAATAAATTCATAATGATTCCCATTTTTAATTTTATCAAGGAGGAGACATCATGAAAGACTTAAAGGGAACTAAGACAGAAGCAAATTTAATGGCGGCATTTGCCGGCGAATCGCAGGCGAGAAACAAATATACATACTATGCCTCTAAGGCAAAAAAAGATGGTTACGAGCAGATTGCAAAGCTGTTTTTAAAAACTGCCGAGAATGAAAAGGAGCATGCAAAGCTTTGGTTTAAGCTGCTGCATGGCGGCATTGCAGACACAGCTACGAATCTTGCAGACGCTGCTGCCGGCGAAAATTATGAATGGACAGACATGTATGCCACCTTTGCAAAGGACGCTCGTGCAGAAGGCTTTGATGAAATTGCCGATCTGTTTGAGGGCGTAGCAAAAATCGAAAAATCTCACGAAGAACGTTATCGCAAGCTGCTTGCAAATGTAGAAGGCGGCCTTGTTTTTTCAAAGGACGGCGACATGATTTGGGAATGCGGCAACTGCGGTCACATTCATGTGGGCAAGGCGGCTCCTGACATTTGCCCCGTTTGTGCGCATCCTCAGGCTTATTTTGAACTTGTTGCAGAGAATTATTAATTTTGATTTTCACGCGGCCACGATTGCTGCAACACAAATTGAAGGTATATCCGTATAAAAAAACAAGCTGCCCGCGGGCAGCTTGTTTTTTATACACCTTATTTATGTTCCGCAAGATAGGCCGCTCTGCCTTCTTCGTACAGGTTTCTGCCCTCGCTGTCGATGATGACGACCAAAGGCATATCCTCTACATAAAGCTTCCGCAGGGCTTCAGCCCCTAAGTCCTCATAGGCAATGAGCTCCGCGCTTTTAATGCACTTTGCAAGCAGCGCGCCGGCACCACCAATGGCACCAAAGTACACGCCGCTATGCTTTTTCATAGCGTCAACCACCTCTGAAAGACGCGCACCCTTGCCAATCATGCCACGGGCACCCACCGACATCATGGTCGGCGCATAAGCATCCATACGGCCACTGGTGGTCGGGCCGGCAGAGCCGATGACCTGACCGGGCTTGGCCGGGGTGGGACCCACATAATAAATGGTGGCGTCCTTCGGGTCAAAGGGCAGTTCTTCGCCACGGGCCAGCGCCTCACACATTCTTTTATGACCGGCATCGCGTGAGGTGTAAATGGTACCGGTGAGGAGAACCTCATCTCCGGCCTTCAGGCTTCTTGCCAGCTCCTCCGTAAGAGGTAATGTAATTTTTTTAGCCATATCAGAGCACCTCCGATTTATGCCGTGTCACGTGGCAATTAATGTTAATCGCACAGGGCATGCCGGCAATATGGGTCGGTAATACCTCAATGTTTAAGCCAATGGCTGTTGTCTTGCCGCCAAAGCCCTGGGGACCGATACCCAGCTTGTTCACCTTTTCCAGCATTTCCTTTTCCAGCTCCGCATAATAGGGGTCCGGATTAGAGGAATCCAGCGGCCGCATCAGGGCCTTTTTCGCCAGCAGCGCTGCCTTGTCAAAGGTGCCGCCGATACCCACACCCACCACCATGGGCGGACAGGGATTGGGGCCGGCTGTTTCCACAGCTTCCAGGATAAAATCCTTAATACCCTGCAGACCGGCAGAGGGCTTGAACATACGGATAGTGCTCATGTTTTCACTACCGAAGCCCTTGGGGCCCACCGTGATTTTCACGCTTTCACCGGGCACAATCTCGGTATAAAGCATAGCCGGTGTGTTGTCACCGGTGTTTCCGCGGCGCACCGGGTCTGCCACCACAGATTTGCGCAGATAGCCCTTGTCATAACCCCGGCGCACGCCCTCATTGACGGCTTCTGTCAAATCGCCGCCCACAAGGTGCACATCCTGACCAATTTCCAAAAATACGCAGGCCATGCCCGTATCCTGACAGATCGGCACATTTTCACGGTCTGCAATTTCAAAGTTTTCAATGATGTTATCAAGAACGCCCTTGGCAATCTCGCCGTCCTCACAGGCACGGCAGTTTCTAAGGGCGCATTTGACGTCCTCCGGCAAATGCTCATTTGCTTCAATGCACAGCTTTTCTACCACATCAGTAATCTGCTGCACTTGTATTTCACGCATGTCATACACCTCCTGAATCTGTACATACTACGTTAAATGGCTTCGCTTGCTCCTTCGTGACGGGCATATTTGGGAAGCAACAGCGGCGATACCTCGTTTGTTTCGATGCCGGCCTTCTTCAGCTCGTCAGCATAGCTCTTGATATGCTCTAAGGTCATGGTGCCCAGCGTGGTCTCCTTGGCACGGGCAGCCGCAGCCTTACCCGCATTACGGCCGAACACAATGATATCTAAGAGGGAGTTACCCATCAGACGGTTTCTGCCATGGATGCCGCCGACTGCCTCACCGGCTACCAGCAGGTTCGGGATGGCCTTTGTATAGCCCTCGCCACCGATTTCAAGACCGCCGTTCTGGTAATGCAGAGTGGGATATACAAGAATAGGAAGCTTTCTCATGTCAATTCCGTAGTTTAAATACATGCGCAGCATGGCCGGAATTCTCTTTTCGATGGTTCCTTCGCCGCCGAGAATTTCAATCATAGGCGTATCGAGCCAAACACCGCTTCCTAAGGGCGTCTCTACACCCTTGCCGTTCGCACATTCACGGATGATAGCAGAGGCGGAAACGTCTCTTGTCTCAAGCGGATGCGCATAGGCTTCGCCGTCTTTATTAACAAGCATCGCACCTAGCGAACGCACCTTTTCTGTTACCAATGCGCCGAAAATCTGTGAGGGATAAGCAACGCCTGTGGGATGATACTGGATGGTGTCCTGATAGAGGAGCGGCGCGCCTGCACGATAGCCCAGAATCAGGCCGTCTGCCGTTGCACCATAATGGTTGGAGGTGGGGAAGCTTTGATAATGGAGACGTCCTGCACCGCCGGTGGCAATGACAACCGTCTTGGCACGGGCCACCATATAATCACCGGTTTCCATATTTAAAAGCACAGCTCCGGCTACCTGACCCTTTTCGTCCTTAATCAGCTCAACAGCAGAGGTAAATTCCACCACGGGGATGCCGCGGTTGATGACCTCGTCACGCAGGGTACGCATGATTTCTGCGCCGGAATAGTCCTTGCAGGCATGCATTCTTTTTCTGGAGGTGCCGCCGCCATGCGTTGTCACCATGCGACCGTCTGTGTCCTTATCAAACATAACGCCCAGCTT
>SVKE01000034.1 GCA_015068615.1 Oscillospiraceae bacterium
TCAACATTGTTTTCAGGTTCTTTTTCTTCATTTTCAATTTCGGGTTTTATCTCTTGCTCTGCACCGAATAAAGACAACTGTGCAGAATCGGCTTCAACATTTTTTCTTGCACTTTTTCTTATATTACCCTAATTTCATAAAAATTAATTTTTTTAGAAAAACGTCTTTTCTTTTTCGCGAAAATGTAGTATGATTAAAAAAAACAGAAAGGAACGATCTACATGATTTTAGACACACTTAAAAACAGCGCACGCTACTGTGGTATGAATCCGGCCTTTAAGGAGGCCTTTGCCTTTTTAGAGAGGGCCGTAAGGGAGAACTTGCCTGATGGCCGCTACGAGCTTGATGGTGACAAGCTGTATGCCATGGTACAGGCATACGAAACAAAAAACGAGGCAGATACAAAGTGGGAGGCTCACAAAAAGTATATTGATATTCAGTTTATGATAAGCGGCACCGAAATCATCGGTTGGGATTCCATCGACAATCTGCCTGCCGATCAGGTCTACAACGAGGAGTATGACTGCTATGTATATCAGGCGCCCTCTGCAACCGCACTGATTTTAGAATCCGGTACCTTTGCCGTGTTCTATCCGGAGGATTTGCACAAGCCAGGTCAGGCATATCCCGCACCGGCGCCGATTAAAAAGGTCGTAGTAAAAATCAAGCTGTGAGGCATATATAATAAAATCCCACGATAATTCGTGGGATTTTATTATAATTATGTTAATTTTTCTGGTAATCCAGCGCCAGCCAGTCACCGCTTTGACTTTCTGTCTGTAGACGCATTCCTACCTCGTTGCAGGCAGCCTTTACCTCGTCTCCGCGCTCGGTGATGATACCGGAGGTGATATAAGTACCACCTGAAGCTAAGAGCGGAGGAATTTTCGGTGCCAGGGCGATGATAACATCTGCCACAATGTTGGCAAGCACCAAATCGTACGTTCTGTCGGAAATGGCCTGCAGCAGCTTGTCGTCCGTCAGCACATTGCCGGCAAACACCCGGTAGCGCTCATCCTCAATGCCATTTCGACGGGCATTCTTGCGGGCAATCTCCGCAGCATTCGGGTCAATGTCCACAGCGGTTGCAGATTTGGCGCCCAAAAGCAGCGCCACAGCGGATAAAATGCCGCTGCCACAGCCTAAATCCAGCACCTCCATGCCGGGCTTTATATACTTCTCTAAGCGCTCCAGGCACAGCTTTGTTGTGTGATGTGAGCCGGTGCCGAAGCTCATGCCGGGATTGATGGTAAATATGGTTCTGTCTGTTGGCTCATCCAGCGTTTCCCACTCAGGCAGCACCAGAATTTTTTCGCCAATGGCAAGCGGCTTAAAATATTGCTTCCAGTTATTGGCCCAGTCCTCTTCATCCATGCCGGAAAGTTCCATGCGCAGGCTGCCAAAGGCCTGCTCCTGATCATAAGCTGCCAGCTCCTTTAAGGTGCGCTCCACTTCTCCCAGAGTCTCATGACCGGCGGCATTATCCGTTACATATATTTTAATATTAGTTTCTCCGGATTTCGCCTCCATGAGCTCATCATCCACATAATCCCAGGCATTTTTATTTTCTTCTAAAAAGGTCTTAAAATCTGTTTCATCTTCAATCTCAAGTCCGGTGATGCCCAACTGATACAGCCTGCCGCTGACCGGCTCAATACCGGCTGCTGTTGTGTATATCACCGCCTGAATCCAGCTTGTACCCATCTGTGCCTCCTTTATGACAGGTTCAGCATATGGCTGACAACGTCATACATTTCTGTTTTATCACAGGAGGTGGTAAAAATAATGGGCTTAGTTTTCAGATTAGAAAGCGAGGCCGGAATGGTTAAATCCGCTTTTT
This sequence comes from Oscillospiraceae bacterium, assembly GCA_015068615.1. Classification (GTDB taxonomy): domain Bacteria; phylum Bacillota; class Clostridia; order UBA1381; family UBA9506; genus UMGS755. The sequence goes on from SVKE01000034.1 coordinate 1,841, forward strand.
CCGAAAGAGCCGTGAGCAGTTCAAAATCGTCAAGACCCTCGGCCGCGCCCTCTCCGGCAACAGCCGTCAGCACCTTGTCACCGAATTTAAAGGGGCTGGCCGTCGACACGATGACCGTTTTGGTCTCGTCCTTCGTTTCTTCCTTATATTGCTCATACACGCATTTTGCCACCGCTGTGTGCGTATCCATCACATAGCCATGTTCCGTATGAACCTTGGAGATCGTCTCCAAGGTGGCAGCATCATCGCAATAGCCGCCGTAAAAGATCTCCTTCACCCGTGCCTTTGTTACATCCGGCACTTCATAACGGCCACTCTCCTTAAGCTCCTTCATCCAGTCGGCAACCCGCACATCATCACCGCCGGTCACCTGATACAGAAGCCTCTCCAGATTGCTGGAAATCAAAATGTCCATGGAGGGCGAGCTGGTGGTTTTAAAGGGTCTGTTTTTATCATATATGCCGGTTTTGATAAAATCGGTCAGCACATTGTTTTCATTGGAAGCGCAAATCAGCTTGTGGATAGGGAGCCCCATCTCCATTGCATAATAAGCAGCCAGAATATTGCCGAAATTGCCTGTGGGTACCACAAAATTCACCGGATCGCCCAGCTTGATTTCATCATTCTTTAAAAGATTGCAATATGCCGAAAAATAATACACAATCTGCGGCACAAGCCTGCCCCAGTTGATGGAATTGGCACTGGAGAGCATAAAGCCGTTCCGCTCTAACACCTCTGCATATTCCGCATCACCGAAAATCATCTTTACACCGCTCTGGGCATCGTCAAAGTTACCGCAAACCGCTGCCACATCAACATTGTTGCCCTCTTGTGTAATCATTTGACGCTTTTGCATGCTGGATACACCCTTTTCGGGATAGAACACAATAATGCGGGTGCCATCCACATCCTTAAAGCCCTCTAAGGCTGCTTTTCCCGTATCGCCGGAGGTCGCAACCAAAATGACAATCTCCTTGGTTTCTCCGGTTTTCACAACAGATTTTTTAAGCAAATGCGGCAAAATTTGCAGAGCCATATCCTTAAAGGCGCAGGTCGGACCATGCCACAGTTCTAAAAAGTATACATCATTTGTCAGCTTATATAGCGGTGCAATTTCATCTGTCTCAAATTTAACCTTATTATAGGCGCTGCACGCGCAGTCCTCCACCTCTTCTAAGGTGAAATCCGTCAGAAATTTTCCCAGAATGAAGACGGCTCGTTCTGCATAGCTCATTTGCGTCAGCGCTTTGATGTCTTCTGCTGTTATGCTGGGAATGTCCGTGGGAACAAATAAGCCTCCGTCCGGTGCCAGACCAGTTTTTATTGCCATGGCCGCGGTAACGGAAAGGGTTTTATTCCGGGTGCTTGTGTATTTCATGTTATCCTCCTTGTCGACCTACTTAAGACGTGCTTCCAAGGCCGCTTTTTCATCCTCGTAGCCTGGCTTTCCTAAAAGTGCAAACATGTTCTTTTTATACGCCTCCACGCCGGGCTGATTAAAGGGATTTACGCCTAAAAGATAACCGCTGATACCACAAGCCTTTTCAAAGAAATACACCAGCTGGCCAAAGTAATATTCATTTAGCTCAGGAATGTTCAGCACAAGGTTGGGAACGCCACCGTCGTTATGTGCAAGGACGGTTCCTAAATAGGCCTTTTCATTGACATATGACACGGTTTTGCCGGCTAGGAAGTTTAATCCGTCCACATTGTCCGCATCCTCTTTAATGGTCACATCCGCCGTCGGAGTCTCCACGTGCAGAACCGTTTCAAACAGATTACGCAAGCCATCCTGAATGTATTGACCCATCGAATGCAGATCTGTGGAAAAATCTACCGCTGCCGGGAAAATACCACGCTGGTCCTTGCCCTCGCTCTCGCCGTAAAGCTGCTTCCACCACTCTGCAAAATAGTGGAGCCTCGGCTCATAATTCACCATCATTTCAATGGTCTTTCCCTTGCGATACAAAATGTTTCTGATGGCTGCATACTGGTAGCATATGTTCTTAGAAAGATCGCACTCCGCATAGGCTTTGATTGCATCCTGTGCGCCGCGCATAATAGCATCCAGATCGGCGCCGCAAACTGCAATCGGGAGCAGACCGACAGCACTTAAAACAGAGTACCGGCCGCCAATGTCATCTGCAATGACAAAGGTCTCATATCCCTCCTGATCAGACAGCTTCTTAAGCGCGCCGCGGGCTTTATCGGTGGTGACAAAGATTCTCTCCTTAGCGCCCTCTTTTCCGTATTTTTCCTCCACCAGCTCCTTGAACACGCGAAACGCAATCGCCGGCTCGGTGGTGGTGCCAGATTTGGAGATGACGTTCAAACAGATATCCTTATCCTTGACCAAACGGTATAAATCTGCAAGGTAGGTAGAGCTGATGGAATTACCAGCAAAAAAGATTTGCGGTGCCTTTCTGTCGCTTGCGGCCTGATAATTATAAAAGCTGTCCGTAAACAAATCAATGGCAGCCTTTGCACCCAGATAGGAGCCTCCGATGCCGATAACGATTAATACATCAGCAGTTTTTCTAATTTTTTCCGCGGCCTTTTTTATGCGCAAGAATTCTTCCTTGTCATAAGCTGTGGGTAAATCGACCCAGCCTAAAAAGTCATTGCCGGCACCGGTTTTATTCGTCAGGGTGTTATGCGCATCTTGAATCTGGCCAGCCATGTTGTCAATTTCTTCCTGTCGCACGGCTAAGGCTGCCTTACTATAATCAAGTGTAATTTGCCTCATTTTAATATCCTCCTGAAAGTATTTGTAATAATATATGCATTAATTATCTGTTTTAAGTGCGCCGGTCAGCTCAGAAAGCGTTTCTACACCGTTTTCCCTCATATAGCTTTCTATACCGTAGCGCACCTGCAGGCAGGCATAGGGGTTTGTAAAGTTAGCTGTACCCACCATAACCGCCGTGCTGCCGGCCAAGAAAAATTCAATGGCATCCTCGCCGCTTGTGATGCCGCCCATACCGATAATCGGCAAATCCACCGCCTGATGCACCTGGTACACCATGCGCACGGCCACCGGCTTCACACACGGGCCGGAAAGACCGCCGATGCGGTTTGCCAAAATAGGTCGACGGGTTTTAATGTCAATGGCCATGCCGGTGATCGTATTGATTAAAGACAGCGCGTCTGCACCGCCTGCCTCTGCGGCCTTAGCAATCTCTGCAATATCCGTCACATTAGGCGAAAGCTTTACAATTAAGGGACGTTTGGCATATTTACGCACCGCTGTTGTAATCTTTTCCACTGTGTCCGGATGGGTACCGAAGGCGGCACCACCGGCCTTTACATTGGGGCAGGAAATATTCATTTCCAACAAATCCACACCCGCATCAGAAAGCTTTTCGGCCATTTCACAGTAATCCTCAAAGGTTTCTCCTGCCATATTGGCAATCACCTTACAGCTGTGCTTTTTAAGCTCCGGCAGTTCATACTGAATAAAGGCGTCCACGCCGGGGTTCTGCAGTCCCACGCTGTTTAATATGCCGCCGGGTGTCTCTGCAATGCGAGGAGTGGGATTTCCAAGGCGAGGCGCCTTTGTAAGCCCCTTCACGGAAATGGCACCCAATTCGTTTACGTTATACAGCTCGCCATATTCCCGACCAAAGCCGAAGGTGCCAGATGCCGCTATGACAGGGTTATTCAGGGTTACACCTGCAATTGTCACTTTTGTATCCATTACAGCTCTACCTCCTCAGACCAAAAAACCGGGCCGTTCCGACACACTCTAACGTGGTCGCCGTCCGACGTTTTACAGGTACAGGTCAAACAGGCACCGATACCACAACCCATTCTCTCCTCTAAAGAAAGCTGGCAGGGAATATTTTCCCTTGCTGCAAATTCCTTAATCGCCTTCAGCATCATCTTGGGGCCACAGGCATAGATGATATCAAAGCCTTCTTTTTCCAAGTCCTGCTTTAATAGATCAATGGCAAAGCCGTGGTAGCCGTAGCTTCCATCATCCGTCGCGACCGAAACGCCTGCTGCCGCCGCCTTAAAGTCCTCCTCTAAAGTGACCAGCTCTGCATTTCTAAAGCCAAGATACACCCTAGCGCCGGACAGCCTTTTGGTTAGGAACAAAAGCGGATATACACCAATACCGCCACCAATGACGGCCGGCCTTTTATATCTCTCGTTATCAATCGTAAAGCCGTTTCCCACAGGCCCCAAAACGTCCAACTGCCCTTCATGAGCCTGTAATGCTGCAGTGCCGCGACCCTTCACCTCAAAGATAAACCGCAGCTGTTTTTCTCCTGCATCACAGATGCTGATGGGCCGGCGCAGGGGCATAGAAACGGAATCTCCGCATTTTATGTGCAGAAACTGACCCGGCTGCGCCGCCTTAGCCAGCTCCTCTTGCTCAATTAAAACCTCTACTATACGAGGTGCAATTTCTTTTTTTTGTAAGACATTGCACAAACGAACCTGATAGCTCATAATGCTCTCCCTTTATGTAGCGGCCGGCGTAAAGCTGTCCGCCTTCCTTTTATATGCTTTTAAACACACACTTTGCTATTATATCAAATCTTCCTCATGAATGCAAGGATTTTATATAGGTGTTATTTGATTTCCAAAACCTGATAGCCCTGCTGTTCCACCACAGCCTTTAAGGTCTCATCGGCAACTTGCGCCGAAAGAGTGAGAACGGCGGATTTTGTCTCATGGCTCACCTCAGCCTTCTCTACCTGTGCCAGAGCCTCCAGACTCTGCTTAACTCTGCCCTCGCAATGGGGGCACATCATACCTTCTATGATGAGCGTTTTGTTCATATTCTTTCTTCCCTTCTGCTTATATTTTTCTTTATTTATCTTGAAGAAATTAAGTCGCAGGGCGTTTGTCACCACGCAAACACTGGAAAGGCTCATGGCTGCCGCGGCAAACATGGGATTCAGCGTCCAACCCAGCTGCATCGTAAACACTCCGGCAGCAAGGGGAATGCCAATCACATTATAGAAAAACGCCCAGAAAAGATTTTCGCGAATATTTGTAAGTGCGGCGCGGCTGAGGCGAATTGCCGCCGGCACATCAGAAAGCCGGCTCTTCATCAACACCACATCCGCAGAATCAATGGCAATATCTGTTCCGGCGCCGATGGCGATACCGATATCAGCCCGTGCCAGCGCCGGTGCATCATTAATGCCGTCGCCAACCATGGCAACCCTGCCGCTTTGCTGTAGCTTTCGAATCACGGCTTCCTTGCCGTCGGGCAACACACCGGCAATCACATCATCCACTCCGGCACGCTCTGCAACCGCTGCCGCAGTACGTTCGTTGTCACCGGTCAGCATCACCACTCGAATGCCCATGCGCTGCAGCTCACGGATGGCCGCCGGGCTGTCCTCCTTTATAACATCTGCCACGGCAATCATGCCGATAAATCGCCCGCCCCTTGCAAAGAAAAGAGGTGTCTTCCCTTCGGCAGCAAGGGCTTTTGCGGCAGCCTCGGTTTCCTCTTTTATATCTGCTTGGGTCCTGATGAAATTTAAATTACCGCCACAGAGCAGCTCCCCCTCTAAGGAGGCTGTCAGTCCGTTGCCGGCAAGAGCTTTAAAATTCGTTACATCAAGCGGCTCTAGCTTAGCCTCTGCTGCTTTTTCCATAATGGCAATCGCCAGAGGATGCTCGCTGTTTTTCTCTAAGGAAGCAGCCCAGATTAAAAGGGTTTCCTCCGTCACATCCTCGGCCGGCAAAATATTGGTCACCTTCGGCTCTCCCGCCGTGATAGTACCGGTTTTATCAAGCGCCACAACCCGCACCTTGCCGGTCTCCTCCAAGGAGGCCGCTGTTTTAAACAAAATGCCGTTTTTGGCGCCGACGCCGTTGCCGACCATAATGGCAACCGGAGTGGCAAGACCCAGAGCACAGGGGCAGCTGATGACAAGCACGGCGATGCTGCGGCTTAAAGCAAAGCCAATGCCATAGCCTAAGATAAGCCAGACGCAAAGCGTCACCAAGGCAATCAGCATCACAACCGGCACAAACACACCGGAGACCTTGTCGGCAAGCTTTGCAATCGGAGCCTTTGAAGCCGCCGCATCACTGACCATTTTGATGATTTGCGAAAGGGTGGTATCAGCACCAACCTTGGTGGCCTCGCAGCGAATCACACCGGATTGATTAATGGTGGCAGCCGAAACAAAGTCGCCCTCCCCTTTATCTACCGGGATGCTCTCGCCGGTCAAAGCTGATTCGTTCACCGCACTGCTTCCGGAAAGAACAATGCCATCTGCCGGAACACTACCGCCCGGGCGCACCACAAATACATCACCGATACGCATGCGGTCAACTGGAATCTCTGTCTCGACGTTGTCCCGAATGACCACTGCCGTTTTCGGAGCCAGATTCATCAGGCCGCGCAATGCATCGGTGGTTTTACCCTTGCTGCGGGCCTCCAGCATTTTTCCCAGAGTAATCAGCGCCAAAATCATGGCTGCCGACTCAAAGTATAATTCGTGCAAAAAGTGATGTGCGCTCGTTACGTCACCTGCAAGCATAGCGTGACTCATAGCAAAGACCGCATAGGTACTATAAATAAAGGAAGCGCCAGAACCAAGTGCCACTAAGGTGTCCATATTGGGCGTCCTGTGCAAAAGTCCGCGAAAGCCGCTGATGAAAAACCGCTGGTTAATCACCATAACAGCAGCAGAAAGCAAAAGCTGCACCAGTCCCAACGTCAAGGGATTATCTGCCAGCACACCTGGCAGCGGCCAGCCCCACATGATATGCCCCATGGAAACATACATAAGAACGAGCAAAAAACCAAGAGAGGCAACCAGTCGATGAAAAAGGGCTTTTGTGGCCTCTTTTTCTGCAGAGCCAGACTCTTTTTGTTCTGCATAGGTTCCTGCGTCCTCTCCTTTTTTGGATGCGCCGTAGCCGGCATGACGGACGGCTGCAATAATGTCCGTCTCCTCTGCTGTTCCTTCTACGCTCATGGAGTTTGTTAAAAGGTTCACAGAGCAAGCTGTGACTCCCGGCAAGCCAGAAACAGCCTTTTCTACGCTGGTGCTGCAGGCCGCACAGCTCATGCCTGTTATGTTATATTGTTCCATAGCTTACGCCTCCCTGCTATCCATTTTACGTGCATCAATATAATTCTTAAGCTTTTCAAAGCTGATATCACTAATGTCATGTTCAATTTTGCAGCTGTCCGCATAGGCCGTTTCCTCATCCACACCAATGGCAATTAGGAAATCGGCAATGACCTGATGACGCTCGTATACACGCCTTGCCACCTTCAGGCCGCGCTCGGTCAGGGTAATGCCGCCGTCCTCATCCACCAGAATATAGCCCTCCTCGCGAAAGGCCTTCATGGCCACAGATACGCTGGGCTTGCTGACGGAAAGCTCTGTTGCAATGTCAATGCTGCGCACATGGCCGTTTTTTTTGTGCAGCATGTGAATGGCTTCTAAATAATTTTCTGCGGATTCTTTAATTTGCATTCTAATTCCCTCATTGTCATCAAAATTAATCACAGGAGAAAACATAATTTTCTAGTGTATTATCATATCACATTTGGTTAGTTTTGTCAAACTAAAAAGTCCGTCGCCCAAAGAGCATGGACAACGGACTTTTTTAGTTAAAATGTCGGGTAAATATATCGTCTTTTTCCAAAAGCTCCTCCACAGTCTGAAAGCCCAGACGGTGCAAAAGCTCAATGACATATGGGTTTTCTGCCGGCGAGGCATAGGTCGCCTCATCGCCGTAGCGTGCCACATGTGCCTTGCCGTCTTCCTTGTCTGCCAGCACCCGTGGGCCGCCCACGCACCCGCCTTCGCAGCCCATTCCTTCAATAAAATTAGCAGTTATTTCACCCTGCATGACACAATCCAAAAGTGCGCGACAACCCCTGACGCCATCTGCGTGCTCTGCCTTAAGCGGCAGCTTGCGTTCAGGTCTCAGGCGCGTAAGACAATCCTTAACCGCCTCACTAACACCGCCGGAATAGGCATAAATCCGCCCAGCGCGCGAGGAATGCTCACGATCATCTTCTGAAAAAGCCTCCAAATCAAGCTCTGCAAACTCAAAAATATCCAGCATTTCCTGAAAGGTCAGCACATAATCCACCGCATCGGCAACATCCGGCTCCGTTGCCTCCTTTTTTTTGGCAAGACAGGGTCCGATAAACACCGTGACCGCATCCGGATGCAGCCGTTTAATGCTTCTTCCGCAGGCAACCATCGGCGATACCGAGCCGGGGATGTGCTCCATGAGCCCGGCCTTACGACAAAGTGAAAGCCAAACAGGACAGCAACAGCTGGTTAAAAGGTAATCTGTCTCCTTTTGCACGGCTCTGTCAAATTCCAAAGCCTCCTTCAGGGTTAAAATATCTGCAAACAAAGCCACCTCAACCATGCCGGCAAAGCCCAAACTTTTAAAAGCCGCACGCAGCTTGCCCGGCGTCACCTCATCGGGAAACTGACCGATAAAAGCAGGAGCAATCATAGCATAAACCGGCCGCGTACCATTGTATATTTCCTGCAGGAGAGGAAGTGTTTGCTTAGATTCTGTCAGCTTTTCTCCCTTGCAGGCGTCAATGCAGGCACCACAACCACGGCAGGCCTCCGGATTAATCTGCACACGACCATCCTTATCTTTTTTTACCGCATCAAAGGCACAGGCCTTTAAACAGCTGCTCTCCTCGTCATCGCATTCGCAGTTGCCCAGAGCAATCACCGTCTTCCTGCCGGGATTGAGCAGACAATCCAGATGATGGCTGTCAAATGACCCCTGCTCCAGTTTTTTAATTGCCTCCTCAAGCTCCTTTTTTAATGCTGCTTTTGTCAGACTCACATAGAGATCTCTAAATTTTTGCATACAGTCTGTATGTCCTTTCACTTCACCAAAGATTATTCTGTTGTTCCCTCGGCGACAGTCTCGGCTGTGTACACTTCCTCTGTCACCTGCTCCTTCTTATCCTTTTTCTTAAAAAATTCTGCCACCTTGTCAATTAAAGTCGGCACCTTTTCAATGATGTCCTCCACCGGCGAGGTCTCCTTATCCATGGGCATCAGGCGAATCTGACCCTGTCCCACAACCATAAAGGCCACCGGCTCAATAACAGCACCGCCGCCGGAGCCACCGCCGAAATTGGCATTGGTCTCGGGCGTCAGCTGCGACCGTTCACCAAATTCAGAGCCGCCGGCGCCAAAACCGAAGGACACCTTAGAAATGGGAATAATCAAGGTGCCGTCCGGCGCATTCACCGCACTACCCACAATGGTATTGACGTCCACCATTTCCTTAATGCTGCTCATAGCTGTTTCCATTAACCCTTTAATTGGATGTTCTGCCATCTTGCTACACCGTCCTTTTTAAAATGTAATTTTACTTTTCATTATGTTGACCAGCTTCACGATTTTTAATACAATGATCACAAGGTGAACCGGTCTTAATTTCAATATGCCGCTAAAATGCAGGCATATCAATTCCTTTGTAAAGTCGGGATGCACGTGAAGGTGCATTTCCTTCACCCCGATTAAGCTGTCTGTTATTTTTAAAAGCAGTGTTCCTGCCGTCCATATAGCGCCATTGAGCATGCCGGTAAGAGCCGGATTCTTTGCGCCGTAATCAATGGTGCACGAAAGCTCCTTGCAGGTGACTCTGTGTCTTAATTCCGATATGATGTCACGAAGGTCTGCCTTAGACTCCCGATAAGCCTGTCCCAGCTGTTTGACAAGGGTGATAAATCGCCTTGGCGTCAAGGCTTCTTTTTTCTCTTTTTTTTCCTGCTCCTTCTCTTTTTTTGGCTTTTTTTCATCCTTTAGCAGCGGAATGGCAAAGGAAAGGGGAAGCCCTAAAAGCCGGACATGTATCGTGAGATTCTGTACTTTTTGATTCTGATGAAACACAATCCCTGCTTCTGCCGGAAGGCATAAAACAAGCACGGCAAGAAGGAGTAAAATGCCCAAAATGCACCAAAAAAACAGCATAGCCTCACCCGCCATCCTCTGTAATTTCTATATCACCCGTAGAATTTCCCGTTTCCTCTTCGTTTATTCGCATAGACTCCGGATCTGGCAAGCCGGACAAGGAAGAGAGCCCAAAGCTCCGCAAAAATTCCTGCGTGGTAACATATAAAATCGGCCGGCCGGGCGCATCCAGACGCCCGTGCTCTTCGATGAGACCCCGCTCTATCAGTTTATTCACCGGGCCGTCCGAATTCACACCGCGGATAAATTCAATACTGGAGCGTGTCACCGGCTGATGGTAGGCGACCACCGCCAGAGTCTCTAAAGCCGCCGGAGAAAGATTGGGCCGGCGCCTCGGCTCCTTCAGCTTTTGTATGTAGGGATAAAAGGTCTCTGCCGTACAAAGCTGATAGCTATCCTCTAAAAGCAGCACTTTAAGACCGCGCTCCTCTTTTTCATAATACGCATCCAGCGTTTTTGCAGTTTGGGTAACCTCTTCCTCAGAGCATTCTAAAATTTCAGCCAGTTGAGAAATCGGTACACTGTCGCCTGCGGCAAACAAAAGGCTTTCAAGCAGGCTGCATGCATCAAAATTCATTGGTAATCTCTCCGTCTTTAATCTGTGTTAGATAAATCTCCCGCCCTCTGATTTCGGCCTTTACAAGGCTGAGACGAATCATTTCCAAAATAATCAAAAAGGACACCACGATTTTAGGCCGTGAATCCAAACCGTAAAAAACCTCTTTAAAGGAAACTCGTTTTCGGCCGGACAGGCGCCCCTTGATGTGTGACACGCAGCTGGCCGAGGAAACCTGTTCATGACCTGCAATACCGATAAAGGAGGTTTTCGGCGGCGGCTCGCGTCTCTGCGTTTTAATTAATACGTCTCCCAAGGCAGCAATCAGCTGCTCCACATCAAAGGCTTGTCCACTGTAATCAGGCGGGGCCTCATCTATGTGATCCGGCTCCTTATAAAATACAAACCGACCGTCTCCCTCATGCTCCTTTAAGAAGGAGGCAGCTGTTTTCATCCGTTGATAGGCAAGCAGCCTGTCCGCCAGATTTTTTCTCGGGTCCTCCTCTTCCTCCTCATGCCGTGGCAAAAGCATTTTTGACTTAATGCACAAAAGCTCTGAGGCCATTAAAAGAAACTCACTGGAAAGCTCCATGTCAAAGGCCTGCATTTTTTCCAGATATGCAAGATACTGCGTTGTTATTTTCTCGATAGGGATATCATAAATGCTGACCTTGTTCTTTTTTAACAGGTGCAAAAGCAGTTCTAAAGGTCCCTCAAAAATCTCTAAGGTAAACGATAATTCCTGCATCACAGACCTCCTGCCAAAAACGTGAGCAGCATAAAAATCCAATTCCCCACCCGACCGATAATGGGGTCTAAAACGCCGAGCGACAGTGCAACAACCAGTATTACCCAGCCCAGATGCTCATACCGCATAATGTCATAGTAAAGGCGCGGCGGCAGAAGGGATAAAAAGATTTTCGAACCGTCAAGAGGCGGAATGGGAATGAGATTAAAGGTGCCAAGGCCAATGTTCATCATCACAACGGTGGTTAAAAAGCTAAGAAGCACCCTCATAAACACACCGCCTGTAAACCAAAGGGGCGTCAGGGTTAAAAGCTTTATCATCAAAAGGGCAATATATGCCATAATAAAGTTAGAAACAGGTCCGGCCAGAGCCGTCAGCGCCGTGTCGCGCTTGGGATTTTTAAAATACGCCGGGTTAATCATCACGGGCTTTGCCCAACCAAAGCCGAAAAACAAAAGGCACAAAGCACCGATCGGATCTACATGCCGGAGGGGATTGAGCGACAGACGTCCCATGGACTTTGCTGTGCGATCACCCAGAAAAAATGCAGCAAATCCGTGTGACATTTCGTGCACGGAAATGGCCAGAAAAACGGCGACAACGCGCACCAAAAGACTCACTACATCAAAATTCCCGAGCCTAAACAATTCATCACATCCCAAACAAAATCTTGTAAAAGTGTTCTTTTTTATATTATACAAAATCTTCTCGGGTCTGTAAAGTAAAAAAACAAAATTTTAACAAATTCTTAATTCGGCAGCGCATAGATTTCGGCACTCACAAGACCGTCTCCTGCGGATATTTTAAGCTCTATGACAGATTCTGTGCTGTTTT
>SVKE01000035.1 GCA_015068615.1 Oscillospiraceae bacterium
ACAACGCAGTGGAGTATTTTGTGTCTTACTACGATTATTATCAGCCGGAGGCCTATATTCCGGCTACGGATACCTATATTGAAAAGGATTCCTCTGTTAACGACGAAATCGATAAACTGCGCCACAGCGCTACAGCTGCCCTCTTTGAGCGTCGGGATGTCATCATTGTTTCCAGCGTGTCCTGCATTTACGGTCTGGGTGACCCCATTGACTATAACGAGCTGGTGATTTCCCTGCGTCCCGGTATGGTAAAGCCGATGGAGCAGATTTTAAAGAAGCTGGTGGAAATCCAGTTTGAACGCAACGATATTAACTTTGTCCGCGGAAAATTCCGCGTTCGCGGCGATGTTTTAGAGATTTTTCCTGCCAGTACCTCAGAGCATGCTGTTCGTGTGGAATTTTTCGGCGATGAGATTGACCGCATCAGCGAAATTGATGTGCTGACGGGCGAGATTTTAGGTGTGCGTAAGCATGTGGCTATCTACCCCGCCTCTCACTATGTCACAACGCCCGAAAAGCGCGAACGCGCCATTTGCTCCATCGAAAAAGAGCTGGAGGAACGAGTCCGGTATTTCAAGGAGCATGACATGCTGCTTGAGGCCCAGCGCATTGAGCAACGCACCAATTACGACATGGAAATGATGCGGGAAATCGGCTTCTGTCAAGGCATTGAGAACTACTCTCGCCACATCAGCGGCCGGGCGCCGGGTTCCGCCCCCTTCACTCTGCTTGACTATTTCCCCGATGACTTCCTCTTGGTGGTGGACGAATCCCACGCGACCATTCCACAGGTGCGGGCCATGTATCACGGCGACCGTTCCCGCAAGGAGGCTTTAGTCAATTTTGGCTTCCGTTTGCCCTCGGCCTTTGATAACAGACCGCTTAATTTTGACGAATTTAACAGTCGCCTGAATCAGGTGGTTTATGTCAGCGCCACGCCGGCAGATTATGAACGGGAACGTGCTTCTCACATTGCTGAGCAGGTCATCCGTCCCACCGGCCTGTTAGACCCGGAAATTTTTGTGCGCCCCACTAAAGGACAAATCGACGATTTAATTGACGAAATTCATGCCCAGGTAACCCGAGGCGACAAAACGCTGATTACCACCCTGACGAAAAAAATGGCTGAGGACCTGACGGATTATCTGCGGGAAATGGATATTAAGGTGAAGTATCTGCATTCCGAGGTGAAAACCTTTGAGCGAATGGAGATTGTCCGGGATCTTCGCGCAGGTCTTTTTGACGTGCTGGTAGGTATCAATTTGCTCCGCGAGGGTCTGGACATCCCCGAGGTATCCTTAATTGCCATCTTAGACGCCGATAAGGAGGGCTTTTTACGCTCGGAAACCTCCTTGGTACAGACAATCGGCCGCGCTGCGAGAAATGTAAACGGACGTGTGATTCTCTACGCCGACACAGTCACCGGCTCTATGCAGCGCGCGATGGATGAAACAGCGCGCCGCCGCAAAAAGCAGATGGCCTATAACGAGGCTCACGACATCACACCTAAGACCGTTCAAAAAAGCATCCGCGATGTGCTCTATGCCACAGATGCCGCGCCGGATGATTCTGTCAAAAATTTAAAGCCGGATAAAAACATGGATATTAACCTGCAGATTGAGCTGCTCTCTGAGCAGATGAAGCTGGCCGCTGCCGAGCTGCGCTTTGAAGATGCGGCAAGGCTCCGTGATAAAATCCGGACACTTGCAGGGAAATAAAAGCTTGCAAATCGACCACAAAGAGAATATAATAATATAACTGCGATGATAACAAACGAAAATAATCTGCAAGCAAAGACAATAATGTAATGAGGGATGAAGCATGGACCAAGCCATACAAGAACGTTTTTCGGCAATTGCACCTTTAATCGGGCACACCCCGCTTTTGGAGATTGCCTTTACCTTTCGGGGACAGCCCGGAAAAATCTATGCCAAAGCAGAATATTATAATCTAACCGGCAGCATTAAAGACAGGGTGGCCTTTCACATACTCAAAAAGGCCTATGAAAACGAAGCCATTCGCCCCGGAGATACCATTGTCGAGGCCACCAGCGGGAACACCGGTATTTCCTTCTCTGCGCTGGGACGCTATCTGGGTCATCCGGTCAGCATTTTCATGCCGGATTGGATGAGCCGTGAGCGTATCAATTTAATGGAAGGCTTCGGTGCCTCCGTCCGCCTTGTCTCTCACGAGGAGGGTGGCTTTCTTGGCTCTATTAAAATGACAGAGGAGCTGGCCGAAAAAGGTGGCGTATTCCTCCCCTGCCAATTCTCTAATGAAGATAACACAGAGGCTCACGAAATAAGCACCGGCAAAGAGATTGCGGAGCAGCTTGCCTCCTTGGGCCTAAAGGCTGACGGTTTTGTGGCCGGTGTGGGCACCGGGGGCACCGTGATGGGCATCGCCCGCGCTCTTAGAAGGGGTAATCCCTCGTGCGCTGCCTTCCCCTTAGAGCCCTTGAATTCCCCCACTCTTTCCACGGGGTATAAGGTAGGAAAACACCGCATTTACGGCATTTCTGACGAGTTTATTCCAGACATTGTTAAGCTTTCTGAGATGACTCGCATCGTCTCCGTGGATGATAGCGATGCCATTGCCATGGCGCGGCTTTTATCCGAAACCTTGGGCATCGGTGTCGGCGTTTCCTCCGGCGCAAATTTCCTGGGCTGTCTTTTGGCACGGGAGCACCTTGGTCCGCAGGCTGTGATTGCCACGGTTTTTGCAGACGATAATAAAAAATATCTTTCCACTGATTATGCTAAGCCCCAACAGCTGACAGACAGCATGCTGACTGCTCACATCCGCCTGACCGGCTTGCGTGTTATACGAAATTGAATAAATTTTGAAACTTTTATGAACAATGATAATGATTCACAATTTATTCACACCGAGGTCACAAACATAGTTTATGATAAAGCCATAGCAAAAATTACAGGAGGCTATGTATATGAACGAGGATAAGAATTTCAGTCAGGAGGAGAATCGTTCGGGCGAATGGTATACCGATGATTTTGAACAGGCAGTAAAAAACGCCGTTCCGGAAGAAAGGTCCATTTCTGTATACGTTCCAAGGGTAAAGCGAACACGGCTCTTTTTTAAGAATCCGGCCGTGGTGGCAGTCATTAGCTCGCTCCTCACCTGTGCACTCTGTTTGGGTATCTTTTCCTTTACAATGACAGGTCGTACACCAAAAAATCTCCTGCCCCTCTCCAAATCACAGGCAGCAGGTGAGATTACTGTTAAGCAAAACGGCGAAGGCGGCACCATTACCAACGCGGTAAATACCCCGTCTGCCGGCGCCGCGCTCTCCATTCCCGAGGTCTATGACAAGGCTTCTCCGGCGGTTGTCAGCATTTTAAGCTCATTGCAAAACGGCGGCTATATCCAGTCGCAAACTGCCATGAGCAGCGGTTCCGGCGTCATCATACGCAGCGATGGCTATGTGGTGACCAATAATCACGTCATCGAAGGTGCCAGTGCCGTCACGGTACAAACCATTGCCGGACAAAGCTTTGACGCCACCGTCGTTGGAACAGACGCACGCACAGATCTGGCTGTTTTAAAGGTAGAAAGTGATCAACCGCTTCCTTATGCAGAGCTGGGTGATTCCTCGGAAATCCGCGTGGGCGATATGGCCCTTGCCATTGGTAACCCCTTGCGTGAGGAACTGGCCGGCACTCTGACAGTCGGCTACATCAGTGCCATCAATCGCAGCATGGTGATTGACGGCAAGCAGATGACTATGCTGCAGACAGATGCCGCCATCAACCCCGGTAACTCCGGCGGCGCCCTGCTCAACTTAAACGGCCAGCTGATTGGTATCAACACGGCAAAGTCCACCGGCTATGACGTGGAGGGCCTGGGCTTTGCCATTCCAATTAACGATGTCAAGCCCATCATTGAGTCTATCATGGAAAACGGCTATGTGACAGGTCGCCCCTTAGTCGGCATCGGCGGCATCACAGTAACCGAGGCTATTGCAAAAGCCAATAATCTCCCTGTCGGTGTGTATGTTAAAACCATCACGGCATTCGGCGCAGCTGAGCGTGCCGGCATTCAAATCGGCGATGTCATTATCGAATTTGACGGCCGGAAGGTGGAAACCATTGATGATATTAACGATATAAAAAACAGTCACACCGTCGGTGATAGCATCGTTGTGAAGTACGTGCGTGCCGGTAAAACCATTGCAACTGAATTGACACTTTTAGAAGAAAAGCCTGCCACAGAGCAAGAGCAGCAAAACTCAGCTGCCGAAGAACCGCAAATGCCAACGCAGCCGCAAATCCCCTCGGATTTCTTCAGCTGGTTTAATTGGTAAGCATAAAAAAGGAAGCCATAAGGGCGTACTCGTAAGGATAGTAATTTTAAAAGGCAGAAACGATTGATTTCGTTTCTGCCTTTTTTGTAGGGCAGGGGCAAGCCCCTGCCCTACGATGTCTCCTAATATGCATTCTTTTTTATGCAATCATTAATTCCGGCAAATAATCTGCTCAACGTAAGCGTTTTGATCCGTGATGACAATGGAATTGAAGGACTGTCCCGTAGCCAAATCAAGGTATATGCGGCTACCGGCTTTCAGCATGACTCCACCATCCGTCCATCCCTCTTTTACAGGGAACATATCAGAAAAGCTCTTGGTGCCCTCCAGGCTGACGATATCGCAGGCAACACGCAGGGTGTAGCCATTGCTGTTGGCGGCCACTAAAGAGGGGTAATAGATAAATTCTACATCTGCACCGCTCTTTTGTTCTACAGAATGTTCTAAAAATTCCAGAATGCCAATAAAGATTGTTTCGTATTCCCGAGCAAAGTCGTAGGATTCAATCGGGGCACTTTTTGCATCAAGATAAGGCGTGCTGTAAATCTCATATGGCATATTGGCAAGCATCACGCGGAAATCACCATAAGGCACCTCCGTAAGCAACAGACTGTGGTCAGTCTCCATAAACTCGTCAAGAATCGGATGCGCCTTTGTGCTGATGTCGGACTGTGAACCGCTCAACTGATCCAAAAGCAAGCAGATAGCGGTAAACTCCTGCAGGGTAATCGGTGCCTCCAGCGGTTCATCAAGAGAAATAATACCATTGTCCCTGGCAAAGGTAAGGCAAGCATTCATCATGGCCGTTGTTCCCGCAGGCAAGCCTTCTGTCTGTGCCTGATAGGAAAGGCCCTTATGAGATTTAGCAATACAGGCATAGGAAAGTGCTGCAACAGCATCGCCAAAGGTAGCTGTCTTATCTGCCAGCGCAGCGGTTATCTCTTTCTTGCCTAAAGAGGTTTTGAATATAACCGCCATATCCTTAGAATAAGGATGTTCAAAGCCGGCATCGGTGTTATAACCGGTATAGGTCAGAGTGTGCTCCTCCGCGGCATAGCGCAGGGCTGCCCGGGCAAGCTCGCCGTTCGTAATGGTTTTTTCGGGCTCGTAGGCCATGTCGTCGAACAGATGAAGACCTGTAAAGACGTTTTCCATAATTTTCGGGGAAGCAATTTCGGCAAAGGTGCGCTCCTCCGGTTCTGTTTGCCGTGCACGAATAATCAAAGCAGCCGCCTCAGCGCGGCTTAAGGTGCCTTCTGTACGCAGACTGACGCCATCATCGCCCTGCATTAAACCTGTCACATACGCCCATGCAATCGCATCTGCATTCTTTTTATACTGAGACGTGATCAGCGCCGGCGCAAAGAGGTCGACACGCTGCCCATTGCGATTCCAGAGCATTTCAGCTGCAAGACCGCGGGTTAAGGGTTCATCGGGGCGGAAGAGATTGCTGCCATCCTCCGGGAGACCGGATTTCATAATGTAGCTGTAGGCCCAATGCGTTGCCTGCACATCGGTGTAGGCTGAGCTGCGTTCTGTAGGGCCTTCGCCAAGCATTTTGACAAATTCTGCTCTTGTCACGGTTCCGTTCGGACGGAAGGAGCCATCCTCATAGCCGGAAACCGTTCCCTCTGTCACCAGCGTCTGCACATTTTCATAAGCCCAGTGATCCTCTGCAAGATCAAGAAATGAAACAGCCGAGGCAGGGAACACCGCCAGGGATAAAACCATGGTGATAACCAGTGTGTAAAGTAAAGCCTTTTTCATTGATTAACCTCCTCATATGTAAAAAATTAAAATAACTTTATATATTCTTTATTGTATCATAATATAATGCCAAAAGCAAGAAGTTATATTTGTTAATTTTATAAAAGTCCGCCTGTTTTGCATATCCGCTATATTCCATGATACCGTCTGTAAAAACTTGCAAATTTGCTCTTGTAATTTGTTATTATTTATAGTACAATAAAAAAGGTATATTTCATTGAAAGGCAGGTTCCTTCTTATGAAGATTAAAGAAGGTTTTGTATTAAAAGAAATTGCAGGGAGCACTGTTGCTGTTCCTGTGGGAGATAATCTGGTGAATTTACAGCTTATGCTCACCTTAAACGAAAGCGGCGCTTTTTTGTGGCAATGTCTGGAAACAGGCGCTACCGAAGAGGAGCTGACCGAAAAGCTGACCGCTGAATATGACGTGGACGATATCATTGCCCGTCAGGATGTGGCTGAATTTATTAAAGTTTTAAAGGAGAATCATATTATAGATGAAGCCTGAAGCAAGTCATGAGCCGGTCAGTGCAAAAAATCTTTTGCCTTTTTTACAAGAGATGCTTGCCTTGGGAAAAAACGTCCGGCTGACCGTTACGGGAAACAGCATGCAGCCGTTTCTGCGGGAGGGGCTCGACAGTGTGTTGCTTGCGCAACCCACGCAAGTAAAAAAGCTCGATGTGGTGCTGTATATACGTGATAATGATGATGTCATTCTGCATCGTATCGTCCGCAAGACGCCGCAAGGGTTTATGATTTTAGGAGACAACCAGACGCAAACCGACGGCCCGATTCCTTTTGCGCAGATTGTTGCAGTTGCCTCCGGATTTTATCGCGCAAATGCCTTTTTTTCTGCAAAAGCATGGTGGTATCGTCTCTATAGCTGTCTGTGGGTTTTTGCCGGCCCGCTGCGAAGGCTTTTGTTGCCGGCAGTAAGGAGCGTCGGCCGCCTGATCAAACGATTAGAAAAGATGGAGTAAACACATGAAGTGGATTCTAAAAAAAGCCAGAAACATCTGGCCCGGCATTTTGCTCCTTGTCATTCTTGGCACCATGACATCATTGCTGGGTGTCTTTTTTGCGCTTTTCTCCAAGCAGGTACTGGATATTGCCACCGGTCAGTCGGATGGGAATTTACTCCGTGCCGCTTTTTTTCTTTCTCTTTTGCTGCTCCTGGAGCTGGGGCTGGAAATTCTTTTGTCCTTTACAACGGTTCACGTGACCGGCAGATTTGGCATCCGCTTAAAAACCGATTTGTTTTCTGCTATTTTAAAAAAGGATTATATGCGTATTACGGCATTTCATTCCGGTGAGCTGTTAAACCGCATCAGCAGCGATGCAGGAATCATTACAAACGGTCTTGTTCAGCTCTTGCCTAACCTGATATTCTATCTGACAAAAATCGCCGCTGTGTTCTTTGCTCTTTTCATGTTAGACGCAGATTTTGCAAAGCTGTGCCTTATCCTTGGCCCCATGATTTTTCTCACAGCCCTTCTCTACCGCAAGCGCATGAAGGCGTTGCACAAAAGCACGCAGGCTGCAGACGGCAGGGTGAAGGCTTTTATGCTGGAGGCTCTGCAAAACCTGCCTGTGATTAAGTCTTTTGGTCGCAGCGAGGCCGCAGCAGCAAAAAGCAAGCAGCTGCAGCATGAACATTTTAAACTGTCTCTCTCTCGCAACCGAATCAGCATTTTAGCAAATGTGTTCTATTTTATAGCGTTGACTGCCGGCTACTATGTAGCTCTGGCTTGGGGCGCTTATAAAATTTCCCTTGGTCTGATGACCTTTGGAACGCTGACGGCACTTCTGCAATTGGTTGGTCAAATTCAAACTCCCATCCAGGGCATGTCCTCCCTGCTGCCGCAGCTATATGCCATGCTCGCCTCGGCAGAGCGCCTGCAGGAGCTTGAGCAGTTGCCGGCAGATTCTCTGCAGACAGAAGCCGCTGCAGACATTTCGGAATGGTCTTCCATTCGCCTGCAGGATATCTCCTTTTCCTATCAGGAGGAGAACGTTCTTTGCCATCTGGATTTCCATATTAACAGAGGTGAATTTCTCGTCATCACCGGCACCTCCGGCACCGGTAAAAGCACGCTGCTTAAGGTGTTGCTGGGAATTGTATCACCGCAAAGCGGCAAACGTTCTTTACTCTTGACAGATGACAATGAATTGCCTCTTACAAAAGCGGGAAATGCACTTTTTGCCTATGTGCCACAGGGCAATTTAATTGTTTCCGGTACCATTCGTGATAACATTGCTTTCTTTAATTCCGAGGCAAAAGAAGATGATATTATACAGGCCGCCAAAACCGCGCAAATCTGGGATTTTATATCCACGTTGCCGGAGGGACTCGATACACCCTTGGGTGAAAACGGTCTGGGTCTTTCCGAGGGGCAGAGCCAGCGACTAGCCGTGGCCCGTGCCGTGCTTTTTGATGCACCCGTTCTCCTTTTGGATGAGGCAACCTCCGCCCTTGATGAAGAAACGGAGCTGGCCATTCTTACTGCCTTGAAGTCGCAAAAAGACAAAACCTGCATTTTGGTTTCCCATAAAAAAGCGGCTCTTTCCTTCTGTGACCGGGTCATTCGTTTCGAAAACGACTCTCCGGAGACAGAGGCCTGATACATGTAAACAGATATAACGGAAAAAAATATGAAAAAAGACAAAAAATGTGTAGACAGTTTTTATATTTTATGATATACTTAATTAAAATTACATGTTGTTTTTTATAACCTTTAAATCGGTACAGAGATGCTGATAAGGTGCTTTTAGTAACGTAGACATGCCGCACTGCGGCATATCTGTATGCTCTTATCACGCTCTGTGGTAAGAGTTTTTTTGTTCTGCGCAATTTCGTAATCCATTCTGTGAAAGGGGACGATTCCATGAATCAAAACAGGTCTATCATCTTGGATGAGGCTGCTATGCAGCGCGCCATCACACGTATTGCTTTTGAAATTGTTGAAAAAAACAAGGGCATCGATAACCTGGCTTTAATCGGCATCCAGCGCCGCGGTGTTTTTATGGCAAATCGCCTGCGCGATAAGCTGACGGCAACCGAGGGTAAGGAAATTCCTGTGGGAATTTTAGACATCGCCTTCTACCGGGATGATTTAAGCATGCGTGCTGATATGCCGATTATCAACGGCACAAGCATTGACTTTATGGTGATTGATAAAAAAATTATTCTGGTGGATGATGTGCTCTTTACAGGACGCACAGCCCGTGCGGCCATTGAGGCCGTGATGGAAATGGGTCGTGCATCTAAAATCGAGCTGGCCGTTATGGTGGACAGGGGCCATCGCGAGTTGCCTATCCGGGCTGATTATGTCGGCAAGAATATTCCCACCTCGCGCAGCGAAATTGTCCACGTTTGTTTCGATGAATTGGACGGCATAAATGAGGTTTCTTTAGAAAAAATTACCACGGAAAACGAGTCGAACTGAAAGGGAGGATACCAATGAAGCTGGCAGGAAAAGACCTGTTGGGAATGAAGGAACTTTCCGAAGAGGAAATTCGCTACATTCTCTATCAGGCCGAGACCATGAAATATATTTTAAAGCAAAACGCTAAAAAAACACCCCATCTGCAAGGAAAAACCATGGTAACGCTTTTTTATGAAAACAGCACCCGCACGCGGATGTCCTTTGAGCTGGCCTCAAAATATATGAGTGCCAACGCGGCAAACATTACCGCCTCGGGCTCCAGCGTGAATAAAGGTGAAACCTTGATTGATACTGCAAAAACGCTTGATGACATGGGCACAGATATCATTGTTATCCGTCATCAGATGTCCGGTGCACCGCACCTGATTGCAAAGCATGTAAAGGCATCTGTTATCAATGCCGGTGACGGTATGAACGAACATCCCACACAGTCCCTTTTGGATTTATTTACCATCAAGGAAAAGCTGGGACGCTTGGAGGGATTGAAGGTCGCTATTGTCGGCGATATCGCGCACAGCCGTGTGGCACGCTCCAATATATATGCTCTCAACAAGCTTGGCTCAACCGTGGCCGTCGGCGGCCCCTCTACCCTGTTGCCGAAAGACATTGAGACTATGGGTGTGCGCGCTTATAAAAATGTAGAGGAAGCCATTACCGATGCCGACGTGGTGATGTGCCTTCGTCTGCAAAAGGAACGGCAGCAAAGCGGTCTGCTTCCCAGTATGCGTGAATACGCTCAGTTCTTCGGCATCAATGAAAAACGATTGGCTCTTGCCAAAAAGGATGCTCTTGTTATGCATCCCGGGCCGGTGAATCGCGGCGTTGAGCTTTGCACCGAGGTCATGGATCTCCCCCGCTCTGTCATTGACGAGCAGGTAACTAACGGTGTGGCCGTTCGCATGGCGGTGCTTAATATTCTGGCAAAAAGGAGCAATTAAGGCTATGAAAAAAAACATTTTGATACAAAACGGACGGGTTATCGACCCCGAAAGCAAGCTGGACAAGCTTTGCGATGTATATATAGAAAATGGTAGGATTGCAAAAATCGGCGAAAACCTTGCAAATGAGCTTACGGCTAAGACCGAGTTCTGCATCATTGATGCAACGGATAAAATTGTGGCTCCCGGTCTGGTTGATATGCATTGCCATCTGCGTGAGCCCGGTCAGGAATATAAAGAGGATATTAAAAGCGGTACCCGTGCTGCAGCAAAAGGCGGCTTCACCTCTGTGGCCTGCATGCCAAACACCACTCCTCCGCTTGATAATGCCGCGCTGATTAAGTTTATCTATGCACAAGCGGCAGAAAAGGGCTGTATCAACGTGTTCCCCATCGGTTCCATCAGCAAGGGGCAAAAGGGTGAGGAACTGGCTGAAATCGGCGATATGAAGTCAGAAGGCGCCGTGGCGGTTTCCGATGACGGCCGACCGGTGGAAAGTCCTATGTTAATGCGCAGAGCCCTGGAATATGCAGATATGTTTGATACACTAGTGATTTCCCACTGTGAGGACCTTTCGCTGGTGGGCGGCGGCTCTATGAATGAGGGGGCAGTTTCCACCCGTTTGGGCTTAAAAGGCATCCCTAAGGCCGCGGAGGAGGTACAGGTCGCGCGGGATGTGATTTTGGCCGGCGAAACCGGTGCACGGCTGCATTTGGCACACATCAGCACAGCCGGCAGCGTAGAAATTGTCCGTCGGGCCAAGGCACAGGGCTTTCCTGTCACCGCCGAAACCTGCCCTCACTACTTCACCCTGACAGAAGAAGCTGTGGATGGCTTTAATACGAACGCAAAAATGAATCCGCCTCTTCGTAGCGCCGAGGATGTGGAGGCCATTATCTGCGGTTTGGCCGACGGCACAATAGATGCCATTGCCACAGATCACGCGCCCCATCACGTGGACGAAAAAAATCTTGAATTTGCAACTGCTGCAAACGGCATTATAGGCCTGGAAACAGCTCTTGCTTTGGGCGTGACCTATCTTGTGCGGACAAACCGCCTGACGCTTTCTGCACTGATTCAAAAGATGACGCAGAACCCTGCCGGAATTCTGGGTATTACCAAGGGCAGGCTGCAGGAGGGACAGGACGCCGATTTGGTTGTTTTTGATATCACAACGCCCTATACGGTAAAGGCGGAGGACTTTGCCTCTAAATCTAAAAATTCTCCCTATATCGGCTGTGAGCTGTACGGAAAAGTAGACTATACGCTGGTCGGTGGCGATATTGTTGTCGAACACGGCGAGCTTTTATAAAACGAAAAGAGGTGCCATATGTCAATTGATCGTTTGATTGAGAAAATTGAAGAAAAAAAGAACCCGACCGTCTTCGGTCTGGATCCCCGCTGGGAATACATTCCCGAGCATATCCGAGAAGAAGCCATTGCCTCTTACGGAAGAACAAATCTTGCTGTTTCCAAAGCGCTGGTTGCCTTTAACAGAGGCCTCATTGATGCCCTTTGCGACATCGTACCGGCTGTCAAGCCGCAATCTGCCTACTATGAAATGTATGGTCTGGCCGGACTCTCCGCCCTTGCAGAAACCATTTCCTATGCTAAGGAAAAGGGTCTTTATGTGGTGCTGGACGGCAAGCGTAACGATATTGGCAAAACTGCAGAAGCCTACGCCGCGGCTTACCTTGATACGACCAAAGCCGGCGACATTGAAATTGAAAACGAGCTGGAAAGCGACGGCTTGACTGTCAACGGCTATCTGGGTACAGACGGCATCCGTCCCTTTATTGACGCCTGCAAGAACAATCAAAAAATCATTTTTGCATTGGTAAAAACATCAAATCCTTCCTCCGGTGAGTTGCAGGATTTGTGCGTAGACGGCGAGCCGATTTATCGGAAAATGGCCGCACTTGTAAACAGATGGGGTGCTGAAACCATAGGAAAAAGAGGTTACTCCGCTGTTGGTGCGGTTGTGGGCGCAACCTATCCCAAGCAGCTGGCAGAGCTCCGGCAGGCTATGCCGAATGCCTACATTTTAGTGCCCGGTTACGGGGCACAAGGCGGCGGCGGTGCCGATGTGGCCGGTGCTTTTGATAAAAATGGTTTGGGAGCCATTGTCAATTCCTCCCGCGGCATTATGTGTGCCTGGCAGAAGGGCGGCTACCAGCCGGAGGATTATCAAAAGGCTGCCCGTGACGAAGCCCTGAAAATGCGTGAGGATATCATGCGGTATATATAGACTCTTCCTGCACCCACCGGGTACAGGTACAGAAAGGAAGTTTAAGCCATGAAAAAAGCAATTCTGGCATTGGCCGACGGCACAATTTTTGAAGGCAAAAGCCTCGGCGCATCCGGAGAAACAATCGGTGAAATCGTTTTTACAACCGGCATGACAGGCTATCTTGAAACAATGACAGACCCCTCCTATGCCGGCCAGATTGTTACCATGACCTACCCCATCATCGGCAACTATGGTATTAACCGCGAGGATTGTCAGTCTCCCAAGGCGCAAATCAGCGGCCTCATCATTAAGGAGGCGGCAGATTTTCCAAATAATTTCCGCTCGCAGGAAACGCTGACAGACTATCTGGTAAGCGAAAACATTATTGCAATCTGCGGCATTGACACCCGCGCGTTAACAAAAATCATTCGTAATCACGGCACCATGAACGGCATCATCACAACGGATGAGAACTTTAACTATGAAAGCCGCGCTGAGGAAATCCGTGCCTATACTGTAGGAAACCGCGTGGCAGAATGCAGCAGATTAAAAAAAGAGGTCTGCGGCGAGGGAGATGTACACGTCGCACTCATCGACTACGGCATGACAAAAAACATTATAGAACCATTACTTGCCCGTGGTGCAAAAGTCACGATATATCCCGCCACAGTAGCGGCCGATGAGGTGCTTGGCGACCAACCGGATGGCATTCTGCTGTCAAACGGCCCCGGCGATCCGGCTCTTTGCACGGAGCAAATCGAAGTTTTAAAGACCTTGATGGCTGCCAAAAAACCAACCTTTGGAATCGGTCTGGGGCATCAGCTTTTGGCTCTTGCCATGGGCGGTGAGGCAGAAAAACTGCATTTTGGGCACCGCGGCGCCAATCAGCCTGTTAGGGACTTACAGTCTGGCCGCACCTATGTAACAACGCAGAATCACGGCTATGCGGTCAAGGCAGACAGTCTGC
>SVKE01000036.1 GCA_015068615.1 Oscillospiraceae bacterium
AGTGTGATAGAACCGTTTTCGATAAACTCCAGCAGGGATTGCTGCTGTTTTTTATTAAAATTCTGAATCTCATCCAGATAGAGCAGCACGCCATCGCGGCCCTCCATGTTTCCAAGACCGGCCGTAATGGCCTTGATGTCCTGTACGGAAGCATTTGTGGCGTTGAGCTTATATAGTGTTTTTCCCGAAAGGCGGGCAGCGATGTTTGCCACTGTGGTTTTACCGGTGCCGGAGGGGCCGTAAAAAATCATATTGGGAATGTTGCCGGAGGTAATCAGCCGGTGCAGAATGCGGTCGGGCGCCAAAAGATGCTGCTGACCGACACAGTCTGAAAGGGATTGAGGACGAATTCTGTCTGCTAAAGGGCTCGCCATGATTTCACCACCTTTAAAAAAGGTAAAAGAAAAGCTGTAAAAACCCGACCGGATTTTTACAGCTTCTAAACCCTCGCGGGGCAATATACAGTTAAACTTGTGTTACTGTTTCTTTTTTAATGCAATAACAACCTTGCGATAGGGCTCCTCGCCGATGCTGTAGGTATCAATGTCCTTATAATTCTGCAGCGTAGAGTGGATAATTCTGCGCTCATTGGAGCTCATGGGCTCTAAAGTAATTTTTTTCTTTTGCTCCGAAATGGAGGCGGCGAGGTTTTCTGCCAGACGTACCAGCGTGGCGCGCCGCTTCTCGCGGTAGTTCTCCGTGTCTAAAATGACCTTTACATAGTCACCGTCTCCACGATTTACAGCCAGGCTCACCAGATGCTCTAAAGCGTCTAGGGTGTCACCGTGCTTGCCGATGATGATGCCCATGCTGTCACCGGAGAGATTGATTTTCATCATCTTATCCTCACGGGTAATGTCAATATCAATGCGCATGCCCATGCAGGCAAAAATGCTTTCCAGGTAATCTCTGGCGCGAGCTTCTGGGTCAACATTAGCTGTGACCTCTACAACGGCATCCTTTGCACCAATGCCAAAAAGACCCTTTGAACCCTCTTCAATAATGTTAATGCTTACCTCGTCCCGGGAGAGTCTGAGCTCTGCAAGAGCTAACGCAATAGCCTCCTGGGTGGTTTTGGCTGATTTCTTTACGGTCTTACTCATTTTTTTCTCCTCTCTGCCTCTCGCTCCCTGTAATGCTTGGGTGCGGGCTCTTCCGGCGCTTTAGCCGGGAAGAATTTCGTCATTACGACTTGCTGGATAATCTGAATAATATTGGACAATGTCCAGTAAAAGCCCAGTCCTGCCGGCAGGGAAACCGAGAAGAATACGGTCATCAGAGGGAAGAAATAGGTCATCATCCTCATGGAATTTGCAGCATCGCCGGCGTTTTGAGTGTTTTTTGACTGGCTGTTTAATTTCGTGGTCAGCCAGGATTGCAGGAAGGTGGTCAAGCCTGCCAGAATGGGGATAATCAGCAGGGGTGAAAGCACAGAAAAAGAGGGCGTTTGCGATAGATTGAGACCAAAGAAGGTAAAGTCTATCTGCAGCATATCAACGCCAGGGAATGCCTGTGCCAGACCATCTGCATAATGACTCATATCGGCAGCAATCTTGATCTGATCATGAAGCTGGGCGGTTGAGCCTAAAGAGACCAGAGCATTGTGTACATCGCCGATGGAGGGCAGTCCGTGCTTGCCTAACTGAACCACATAGGTCAGGGGGTTACGGATGATATTATACAAAGCAATCAAAATGGGAAACTGAATCAAAAGAGGCAGACAACCGCCCATGGGGTTTATCTTATTTTCTTGATACAGCTTCATGGTTTCTTGATTAAGCTTTTCCTTGTCATACTGATATTTTTTTTGCAACTCCTGCATGCGAGGCTGGATGAGCTGCATTTGTTGCATGGATTTTTGTTGCTTGAGTGTTAAAGGCAACAGAACGGCCTTGGTGATAACGGTAAAGAGAACCAGGGTCCAGCCGTAATTCTGCACGAGCAGGTAAATGTAACGAAACAAATATCCCAGGGGGATATTTATGATATCAAAAATTCCCAATCCTTTGCCTCCTTTATGACAAATGGATGCGACAGCTAAAAAGTCGCAGGTATATTACTCTACAGGGTCATAGCCACCCTCATGAAAGGGGTGACATTTACATAGACGCCGGACAGCAAGATAAGAGCCGCGAAGCGCACCTTTTTTTGTGATGGCATCAATGGCATATTGCGAGCATGTGGGATAAAACCGGCAGCTTGGTTTTTTGAGCGGTGAAATATAACGCTGATACAATTGAAGCAACAGTACAAGCAGTTTTTTCATTGTGCATCCTCCGCTGCGAGGAGCTGTTCTGCATCACTTAACCTTTCAACCTGCGAAAACAGGCGAGCCGTTTTTAACAGATGGCGCAGGCTGGTCATGGTTTCGGTCAAGGAATCGGCCATAAGGCAAGAATCCTTTGCCACAAGCACCAAATCGTACCCAATTTTTACATCAGGCTCTAGCAAACGGTAGCTTTCTTTGATCAGTCGCCTGATGCGGTTGCGTCGGACGGCCTTTGCCAGCTTTTTGCCGGCCTTGATTCCCAGACGATTGACCGCCAGGTTGTTGGGCAGGTAATGCAGGGTAAAATGCTTGTGGTATGTTCTTTTTCCCTTTCGGTAAACCTGCAAGTACAGCTCATTTTTGTTTAAACTGATGGTTTGCTTCATGTGACACCGTTTCTGTCGGGAGGTATGAAATAAAGTCGCTAAAAGCAAATGCTCTCAGCGACCGGTTTTCATAACTATGCAGACAGAACCTTTCTGCCCTTTAGTCTTCTTCTGGCTAATACCTTTCTGCCGGAACGTGTACTCATTCTGTTTCTGAAACCATGATCCTTTTTCCGTTTTCTTTTATTGGGCTGATATGTTCTAAGCAAGTGCTCCACCTCCTAAATGCATACCACTTTTCATATACCATATTATTATATCCTTTGGAAAGGGACTTGTCAATACTTTTATGCATAAAAAAGTTGTATTTTTTTATTAGTGAATTCTAATTTGAGAAATCACTAAGGTAAAAAGGGGCTGTAGCAAAATGCTACAACCCCATGATTGCCTGTGCTTTTATTTACATTACAGTAGTTTTATGAACAATCCGCCTACAACTGTTCTGTTAATAAAACCCATATATTCTGCGGTTTGTGTGTCATACCAGTCCGTCATAGGAACGCGGTCTGTTGTTTCGTTAAGCATATTTGTTATTGCTTCACATACATTGTCAAAGTACTCTTTATCATTCCAAATACAAGTAGACCACATCAACCAGTCTATCTTTGTAAATGTCTCGCGTGAATCCAATGGCACGCCGTATCGGTTCATTTTTTCTGTATAAACTTTAATTTCATTTTTCTTTACTTCATCAGAGAATATGCCGTAGCCTAAAAGGTTGTCCCATACCATGTTGTATTTCAAGCTCCAGCTTTCGCCCATGTCAAAAGTAAGTCTTGTGCCAAGGTGGTCTGCCTTAGCATCTTTTTCCCAATTTTTAGCCCATTGTTTAGCTGTTTCCATATAGGAAGGATCTCCGGAAAGATCTGCATAAGCAGCAATACCCAGTATTGCCTTAAGGCTAAGGTTACAGTTGCGTGCCAAGCGTCCCGCAAAATCGTCTGTACAAAGCTGGTCAGCGGGGTCGTAGCCATATTCAATAAGGTATTTTACCCAACGCTCCATAAGCTCTTTGTTTGCATCAAACAGCTCTGTATCGCCGTTTTTATATTTTTTAACAGCTGCAAGGCAAAGCAACATATTTCCTGCTTCCTCGACAGGCATTTGAAATTTTAGTTTGTTGTCGTGGTAAACCTGACCGTTTGCAATGGGATATCTGCCTACATCGTGCGGCGTAAAGTCAAATGCCCATTCGTCAGATTTTGCATATTTGATAATTGGTCTGAGCATTCCCTTTACGAGCTCAGGATTGTATTTTAAAAATAGCGGAATTGACGGATATGTAACGTCAAGTGTACCGATGCAACCATTTGAGTCGTCCTCCTTTGAAAGGAAGATGATGTTGCCTTCGGTATCTTCGATAAGCTTGTGTGCGGCAATAGCCTGTCTGTACGCAAGCGAAGTAATATATTCATATTTTTCGCTTAGTTTTCCTGCTTCTGTCATAAGCTTTTTGTCAAACTCGTCACACATTTTCTTAATTTCAGGATATTCTTTGATTGCCGCTTTAACCATTTCTTCAAAGCTGTCAAAATATTTTGTGTAATATTCATCAATCTGTGTGTAGAAATATTCAATCGGCTTAATTTCGTCATATGCAACTGTAATAACGCCTGACAACTCTTCCTTAATCGTATACAGATACGGCATCTCGGAATGAGGATTGTATACCTTGTTAAGCGGGAATCTATGAATCGGTCTTCTTGTATCGGTTGGACGACCGATTGTCTTCATTCCTCCGTGAATCATTGGCGGTTCGGCGATGTGTGCATCCTTGTCGCAAAGGTGCAGATAGCCCCAGTCGATAGTGACTCTGTCACCGGTTTCACCCAACGGATTTTGTACAACATTGCCGCAGCTCATGGAGAATGGAGTTCTTTTAAACTCAATATTCTGTTCAAATCTGTTAACACAACCCTGTGAACTGATGCCGAATACGAATTGAACATTCTCGGCATCGTCTTTTTTGATTTCGATTTCATAAGCCATATAGCTTACAGGACGTGTTAAAATATCAAGCCTGTCAAGCAAAAGAGGCGTTGTAAAGGTAAGCTTCACCTTTGCAACGTTATTCTCAAATGTGTAAATTGTGCTAAGTGGTGTAATCTGCAAATCTGTCTGATGAATTCTGTTGCGAAGTGATTTGTAACTTTCGTCAGTTCCTGCAATCGTGTGAACAACCCCATCAATGTATAAGGCAGCATATATGGGCCAGGGCTTTTCGGACCAGTGTTTCGTATAGCCGTTATAAAGCTTGTCAGCACACGACCAAATTGAAAAATACGGGTCCACCGTAAATAGTGGTACTGCTACCGGTCTTTTATTCATAATTAAAACCTCCAAAAGCATATTGATTTATTTGTATTATATTGTTATAATGATTATAAAACAATATATATTTTTATTAAAAAAATGAGGAAAATTGTTATGAAAAATGCTGCCAGTGAAAAAATATACTACGTAAACCAAACAAGCAACGCAAGAGAGATATTGAAAATACATATGTGTGGTATCACCTATCCGGACAAAACGTATGAAATAAGCCGGGACAAATCTGCTTTAGCCTGTATTGAGTATATAGAAAAAGGTATAGGGACTGTACAAATAGAGGACCAAGTTTTTTACCCTGAAGAGGGTGATGTGTATTTTTTGCAGGTCGGCACAAGGCACCACTATTTTTCTGACAGGGAAAACCCATGGCAAAAGATTTTTATCAATGTATCGGGAAGTTTGTTAGATAGCCTGATAGAGGGCTATAACCTCAAAAACATATATTATTATAAAGGGCTTGATTTAAGTGAAGAAATGCACGGCATATTTAATCTTGCAAAAGAGAATGATGGGGATAGCACAGAAGAAATAATATGCATTTTAAACAGGATTTTCTTTAAAATGAGAGAGCATGTAAAGAACAAAATACACACACCCGATATAGCCGAAAAAATGAAGGAGTATCTTCGTAATAATGCTGCCTCTAAGCTTAAAATGGAACAGCTGTGCGAGCACGTATCCCTTTCTGAATCCCAGACAATAAAAATATTTAAAGAGGTATATGGTATCACTCCTTATGCATATTTTTTAGAAAAAAAAATTAATCTTGCAAAGGGTATGCTTTTAAATACTAATTTATCAGTCAAGCAGATTGCATATAATATAAACTTTACGGACGAGTACTATTTTTCTAATGTGTTTAAACAAAAAACCGGTAAATCGCCGATACAATACAGAAAAGGAATGTGACATAAGGATTTTGTTTTTTTATAGTAAAAAACAATTTACAATTCACTGCAAATTTGATAAAATTATAAAATGGCAGGGCAGGGGCTTTGAGAACAGCGAGCCCGGCCAGTGAATTTTATCATGAATATAATTTAGCCGAGAAACGGCGGATAGGAGTTTATTTATGCAAATGGATTTGACCTGCCCTGTGGAAAACAGGGGCGTGACTGTTAAAACCAATTCCAAAACCGGCGAGCCGTACGCTTTGTTTAAGCTTTTTAATCTAAGTGAGCAAGTGATTCAGTCGGTTTCCTTTACGGTGCATGCGTATGATGCCTATGGCGGCGAGCTGGGACAGCTTTCGGTGCAGCTTGCGGATGTTCACGCCGAGCCTAAGCAGTTTTTTGCTGCCAACAAGGCCGTGTCCCTAGAACAGTTCCCGGAGGCAAAGCACATTGTGGCCGATTTTTTAGAGGTGCAGTTTGAAGAAGGGGAGCCCTATGTTAAGGGTGATAACCTGACAGAGGTGAAAATTACTGAGCCGGATTACGACGAGCAGATGCGCCTTTTAACAGCGGCCGGCGAGGATGCTTGCTGCTATGCAAAGGATGAGGCGACTTATTGGGTTTGCGTTTGCGGCAGACCGAACCTTCCCGCAGGGGAAAGCTGCGTTCGTTGTGGTCGTGATAAGACGGCGGTTCTTTCTGCCTTTTCCTCACGGGATGCGTTGACACAGACCTTAGAAGAGCAGGAGGCAGCCCGTCTGGCAGAGGAGGAGGCTCGCAGACAGGAGGAAGCACGCAGGAAGGAAGAACGCCGAAGGAAGGTGAAAAAGGGTGTGCTTTGCGGGGCCGGAGCTATCCTTGCCCTTGTGGTCTTATACATGATCGGGCGCCTGATTTACGGTGGCGTATCTGTTGCTTTAGGGAACAGCGCTGCAAAAAAGAATGATTATCTTTCTGCGTATACGCACTATGCGGCTGCGGGAAACAGCAAGAAGGTTGCCACGGTATCGGAGCAGGTGAAAGGCAATTCATCCTCAAACCTGATGCAGTCGGGCATCCTTGCGGCAGACGAGGAAAATATATATTACATTGATTTGAGTTATGCTATATATAAGGAAGAAAAGGCCACGGGCGAAAAAACGCGACTGGGTGATGCAAGTGGCGTTTACCTGAATGTGCTTGACGGATGGGTGTATTACACGGACGCCGCTACGGGCAACAGCATTTGGCGCATCCGGACAGACGGCTCATCCAAGGAGCTGTTGTATGAAGAACCAGAACATGGCCTTGGTAATTTAACTCTGGTGGGCAATGAGCTGTACTTTGTAGTGGCCGGACAGAATGAAGATTTAACGCCCGAAATGCAGGAATACATGGCGCAGACGGGTGATACCAGCATGATGTACCAATACCGCTTATGCCGCTTAAAAATAGGTGCAAAGAAGCCGAAGGAGATATCTGAGACAGACATTATTCACTTTATCTATTACAAGGACAGAATTTATTACATCAAACAAAATGAGCAGGCTATTTACAGCATGAACCGCGAGGGCGGTGATGTGCAGAAGCTGGTCAGCGGGCCTGTGCTCGGCTTTGATGTTCACCAGGATGCTCTGTATTATATCGACGGCACCGTGACGGAGGAAGGCGGCGGCATGCCGAAATATTCCCTGGAGATTGCGGAGCTGGACGGAACCTATCGCGAGAGCGCCCTTGCAGATGTGCCGGCGCTGATTGCCGGTGTTGACGGTGAGGACATTTACTTTATCACCTATGAAATGAGTGAGGATGGTCCTTCGCAGGAAATCTTCCTTTGCAAAAAAACGGCCGGCGGCGAGGTTGAGAGAATAGACACCAGCCAGCTCTTTAATCAGGCAGACGGATACCTTATGTATCTCCACCCGGAGGGCCGGTTCATTAAGTCCACCTTTGATAAGAGCGGCTTTGAGAGTGTGCCGATGCCAACAATAGAGGTGCCGGAGGGCGACGCGCCGGCCGGCGAATAGACGTCTATTCACTAAGAACCGCCACAAAAATGTGGCGGTTCTTAGTATTTGGCGTATAAAAATAAAAAAAGAGGGCATGCTGATATTGACCTCACAAAATACATGCATACTTCCTGTGGAAGTAGAATCCCCCCCTTTTACCAGAAATCGGCAAGGTGCGCATAAAAAGCACCTTGCCGATTTTGCTCTGTTTGCATATATCATCATTTTATTCTTGTAATCCTTTTATGATTACAATGTGCTGTTACTATAGTTTTTACGCTTTGCACGGTCCGGGCATTTTGCTGTAGCCCATCTATTAGTGTTTTAAATCCTTCCGGTTTTCCCGCAGGGTTTCTACCGTGCCGATTAACTGCTCCTCAATGGTGCGCAGCACATTATCTGCATATTGAGTGGCGCCGATTCTGATTTCACGGGCATTCTCCTGCGCACTCTCGATAATCTGGTTGGCATTTTCGTATGCCTGCTTGGTGATTTCGTGCTCATTCACCATGGATGCAATCTTTTCCTCGGTGTTCTTAATGATGGCGGCCGCCTCTTTTTGTGCATCGGCAATGATGCGCTGACGTTCCTCCTTCACCCACTTGGCCTGCTTTAACTCCTCGGGAAATTTAATGCGAGCCTCTTGCAGGAGGTCAAGCAGGGTGTCCTTGTCGATGATGCCGCGGCCTACAAAAGGAATGGTAAAGCTATGCTCGATTTTGTCCTCTAACGCCTCAATAATTTCTAAAATTTCCATGATTATCGCCCCTTTTCAATCTTTTGTTTAACTTCCTCATAAATTTCTGAAGGCAGTAAATCTGCAAAATTACCACCTAAGTCTGCGATTTCTTTGACTATGCTGGAACTGATGTACGAATAATTTGCGTTTGTTACCATGAACAGGGTTTCGATGTCCGGGTTCAGTTTTTTATTCAAAAGCGCCATCTGAAATTCGTATTCAAAATCAGATATCGCCCGCAGTCCTTTAATGACAACCGATGCGCCTTGCTGCTTGACAAAATCAACCAGCAGACCATCGAAATACATGGCACGGCAATTGGGGAGGCCGGCAATGGATTTTTCAATCAGCCGGACACGCTCAACTGCTGAAAACAGAGGCCTTTTTGAGCTGTTGTTTAAAACAGCAACAATGACCTCATCAAACATCCGGCTGCTACGCTTTATAATATCCAGATGCCCGCAGGTGATGGGGTCAAAGCTTCCGGGATATACCGCAATGCTCATACTGACAACTCTTTCAAAAGCAGAACGTGCGCTCTGCCGTATTTTTTATCACGTAGTATCTGATACAGCCGGAGAAGTGAGGGAGGAAGGTCATCCTCAAGCTCACAGTAGATGATGCCGTTTGGCGTTAAAAGTGCATTGTCAGCAATGCTTTTTAATGCCTGCTCTATGTATCCCCTGCTGTAAGGCGGGTCTAAAAAAATCAAATCAAAGGTTTTTTCCGTATCGGTAAGGTATGTCGAAAAGTCACTTTGAATCAGCTGCGCCTTATCCGTAAGACGGGTTTTGCTGATGTTATCGGCCACGGTTTTTAAGGACGAGGCCGAGACATCCACAAAAACGGCCTGTGCGGCACCGCGGCTTAAAGCCTCAATGCCCAATGCACCGGTGCCGGCAAATAAATCTAAAACCTGTGCGCCCGATACCTGCTCGCCCAGCATGCTGAAAACGGCTTCTTTCACCCGGTCGTGAGTTGGCCGAACCGCCAGCCCCTCCGGACAATGCAGCTTGGTTCCGCGGGCAGACCCTGCGATGACTCTCAATTTAAACCATCCCTATATATGACTTACAAAAAGACACAATATTCTATATATATATTTTACATAAAAATATATAATTGTCAAGAAATTTAATAAAAATTTTAACTAAATGTAACACGATTGTCAAACAAAGCGTTAATTTTGTCAGAAAGTAACACAAATTCGTCGCTCGTGTAGGCGATTTTTCCTTCGGTAAAATCCTGCGCGGCACGGGTGGTCTCTTTAAGGAGCGCCATATCCGTAAAAAGATTTGCAATTTTAAATCCCGGAAGACCATGCTGCCGTGTGCCGAAAAACTCACCGGGGCCTCGCTGCTTTAAGTCCTCCTCGGCGATTTTAAAGCCGTCACTTTGCTCCCGCATAATCTGCAGACGGGCTCCGGCGGCCTCCTGCCGACTTCGATTCATTAAAATGCAGTAGGATTTAAAGGAGCCACGCCCAATGCGACCCCGGAGCTGGTGTAGCTGCGAAAGGCCAAAGCGTTCGGCGTTTTCAATCAGCATTACGGTGGCGTTCGGCACGTCTACACCTACCTCGATGACACTGGTGGCCACCAGAAGGTCAATGTCTCCGTTTTTAAATTCTGCCATCACAGCGTCTTTTTCCGCGCCCTTCATTTTGCCGTGCAGAAGTCCTATGCGGCGCTTGTGAAAGACATCCTTTTGCAGCGTTTTGGCATACTCGGTTGCCGCCTGCAGCTCCGGCGTGCCGTTTTCCTCCACCAGGGGGCAGACGATATAGGCCTGTCGTCCTGCGGCGAGCTCTTTTTCGATGAAGGCGTATATTCGCTTCCGGTATGCCTCGGTGACGGTAAAGGTATCAATCGTTTGTCGTCCCGGCGGTAGCTCGTCAATCAGCGACACATCCAGATCGCCGTAAATGATGAGGGCCAGCGTGCGCGGGATGGGCGTGGCGCTCATAACCAGCACATGAGGATTATCGCCCTTGTCCGAAAGCGTTCGCCGTTGAGAAACCCCAAAGCGGTGCTGTTCATCGGTCACAGCGAGGCCGAGCGCTTTAAAGTGTACGTTTTCGCTGAGCAGGGCATGGGTGCCGATGGCCACATCTGCCTCTCCGGAGGCAAGACGTGCCAGCGCCTTTTTACGCGCTGCGGCGGTCATGGAACCAAGCAACAGCTCAAGCTTAATGCCGTGCTCGGCAAAAAAGGCAGAAAGACCTTTATAATGCTGGGTGGCGAGAATCTCCGTAGGTGCCATAAAGGCAGCCTGATAACCGCTTTTTACAGCTATATACACAGCTGCTGCGGCAACAGCGGTTTTACCGGAGCCCACATCGCCACAAACTAAGCGATTCATGGCCGTGCCGCCCTTTAAGTCGGTGGCAATTTCACGGATGACCCGCTGCTGTGCGCCGGTGAGAGAGAAGGGTAATGAGGTCACAAAGGGTGCCGGGGAGGCAGTCATAAGGGCCACCGACTGAGCGCTTCTGCGTTCCTTCAGGGAAAAAAGAGCAGTCTGGAACAAAAACAATTCCTCAAAGGCCAATCTGCGCCGGGCGGCTTCGTAGGCGCGGCGGTCGGTGGGAAAATGAATATTTTGCAAGGCAAATTCCAGAGTGCAGAGCTCATACGCCTCTCTGACAGAACGGGGCAGGGAATCGGGAATGGCATCCCGGCACAGGGCGAGAGCCTGCTCCACGCAGTCTGCCACAATGGCATCTGTGAGGCCTTCGGTTAAGGGATAGACAGGAAAAATTCGCCCTGTTTGCTTTTGTTTGTCCGGCAGCTCAAAAAGAGGCGTTTGCATTTGTTTTTTGGGGGAAAGGCGTACCTTGCCGTAAAAAACATAGGTCTCGCCCTTTTTAAGACGCTGCTCTAAGAAACGGTTATTAAACCATACCAAATCCAAAAAGCCGGTACCGTCTGACACGCGGACGGTATGTACTCGCAGATTTTTTCTGATCACAGAGGTTTTGACAGCAGAAAAAACGACCGCTTTAATGCAGGTCGTTTCTTCGTTTTGCAATTCAATAATCTTTTTGCAGGTTTTTCTGTTTTCATATGTACGGGGATAATGAGAGAGTAGCTCCCCGAGGGTAGAAATGTGCAGCCGTAAAAAGGCGGCGGCGCGCTTTTCGCCAACGCCTGCAAGCTGCCTGATATCAGCGTGTAAGCCTTCGTTTGCCATAACGCGCCTTCCTCCGCTATTCTACAGATACGATATAATAGTAAAGCGGCTGTTTGCCGTTGTGTACCAGCACATCACAGTCTGCATAGGTGTTTTCCAGATATTCGCGCAGGGAGTCGGCCTCATCGTCGGTTACATCCTCACCATAAAAGACGTTGATGATGCTGCTATCTGCGTCCACCATCTCGGTGAGCATATCCTTGGCAACCTGTGCAGGCTCATCGCCGGCGGCCACGATACTCTTGCCGGTGAGACCAATGATTTTTCCCTCCGGCAGCGTTTCTTCGCCGAACTTAAATTCGCGGACAGAGTAGGTGACGTTGCCTGTTTTCACAAGCTCCGCAGCCTCCTTCATGGCCGTCTCATTTTCTTCGGGAGACATGGAGGCGTCAAAGGCCAGCATGGCAGAGATGCCCTCAGGGATGGAACGTGTGGGGATGACGCGGATGTCCTTATCCGAAAGCTCCTTCACCTGTTCTGCGGCCATGATGATATTTTTGTTGTTGGGAAGCACAAAAACGGTTTCGGCATGAATGCCCTTTACGGCCGTGAGAATATCATCCGTGCTGGGATTCATCGTCTGTCCGCCTTTTATCAGGCCGTTTACGCCCATGTCGGTAAACAGCGCCTCAATGCCCTCGCCGACAGCGACAGAGGCAAAGCCGTAAGGAGCCGGCGGTGTCTCCGGTTCCTCCTTTTTCTCTTCAACAATCAGCTCGTTGTGCTGATATTTCATATTATCAATCTTAATATTAATCAAAGCTCCCAGCTTTAAGGCTTGCTCAATGACGTAACCGGGGTTGTTGGTATGAATGTGCACCTTGATGATGGTTTCATCATCCACAACCACCATGGAATCGCCTTTTTTCTGAATGTTTTCGGCGAAGAGCTTGCTGGAGGCCTTGGGATTATTCTTTTCGATTAAAAATTCCGTGCAGTAGGCAAATTTAATATCAACATCGCTTGCCTTGGCACCGCTTGCCTTGGGGAGCGGCATCGTCTCGCCATCCTTGCGCTCGATGACCTCGCCGGTTTTGAGATAATAAAGCGCACCCTCCAGCAGATACAGCACACCCTGGCCGCCGGAATCCACCACGCCTGCGGCTTTTAATGCCGGCAGGATTTCCGGTGTTTTATCCAGGCTCTGCTGTGCAGCCTCGACGACGGCCGCGATGAGAGCGGTGATTTCATTATTTTCTGCCAAAAACTCTGTGCCGCGCTGTGCACCGTCACGGGAGACGGAAAGCATGGTACCTTCAACAGGCTTCATCACCGCGCGATAGGCAGTGGCAACGCCCTCTTTAAAGGCTTCGGCTATGTCTGTGCCATCTGCCAGCGTACATTCCTTTAAACGTTTTGCCATGCCGCGGAACAGCTGCGATAATATAACACCGGAGTTTCCCCTGGCACCACGCAGAGAGGCAGAGGCCACCACGTCCATCACCTGGCCCACGGTTTCAAAGCTTTTGCCGGAAAGCTCAGCCACAGCAGCCGTAACCGTCATGGACATGTTAGAGCCGGTGTCGCCGTCCGGCACAGGGAATACATTTAAATCATTTAAAATGGTTTTGTTATTCACAAGCTTATTCGCCGCAGATATAAAGGCTTCTGTCAGCCCTGCGGCATCTACTGTATAAATCAAGTTTAACACCTCCGATTAATCCACGCGGATGCCTTCCACGTTCACGGTGACACGGCCGACGCGGAAGCCGGTCATATTCTCGACGCTGTAGCGGACATTGCTGATAATGCTGTCTGAAATGACCTTGATGTTCACGCCGTATTCTACGATGATATGCAAATCAATGCTGATTTTATCTTCTTCCGTGGAAACCTTGAT
>SVKE01000037.1 GCA_015068615.1 Oscillospiraceae bacterium
ATTAAGACAACCATTGCCAATGATATGATTAAGGCAACCGTTGAGGATAATAATTATTTTTTAGATAAGTATTTTTTAACAAATTACATTGCCATAAAAGAATTCGATGGTGAAACTTTTATTTATCTACATACGGATTATGATGTCAATGAGAGTGATTACTACTGTTCGCGAACATACAAGAACAAAAATGAAGAATAATTTTTGCTCTTAATTTGATATGAAGATGTTGTCAATAATACTGGCATCTAGATTATACAGTCTTTATATAAAGGATGTCGAAAAAAGCAGAGAAAAAGCCCTCCCTTGTATCGCGCGCTCTTTGGGTAAAAGGAGGGGTGGCACACGAGGTGTGACGGGCGGCGGTTGCAGATTTTGCATAAGCGCACAAGGTCAGAGTGCGACATACGCCTACCATGCGATTATGATAGGAGGTGTCAGCGTGAAAACAGGCTGGCTAGTGGTGAACCACTTTTTGGCAACAGAAAAATTTACAGAGCACTACAACTGGTTGCGTCGGGCGACGGAGGCGCGTGGGCTTTGCCTTTTGCTTAAAACCGGTTGTGACCTCCTGCAGGAAATCGGCGGCGCATTTTTAAGACCGGAGCTTTTGGAGGAACGTCCGGACTTTGTGCTGTTCTGGGATAAGGATGTCCGCTTGGCCGAGGGACTTGAAAAAATGGGACTCCGTCTTTTTAATAGTGCCCGGGCGGTGGCTCTGTGTGATGATAAAAGTAAAACGCATCAGGCTCTGGCCGGACATCTGCCTATGCCGCGTACCATCTGCGCCCCCATGACCTATCCCGGGGTGGGCTATCCCAACCTTGACTTTGCAGCACGTGCTGCGGAGACGCTCGGGCTGCCACTTGTCATTAAGGAATGCTTTGGCTCCTTCGGGCGGCAGGTGCATTTGGCAAAAACGCTTGCTGAGGCAGAGACGCTTTGCGAAAAACTGGCGGGGACGCCCTTTTTATTCCAGGAATTCATTGCATCAAGTGCAGGTCGGGATGTGCGGTTACAGGTGGTGGGCAATCGGGTGATTGCAGCCATGCTCCGTCACAATGAATCCGGCGATTTCCGGGCCAATGTTGCCGGTGGAGCTGCCATGCAGCCCTATGAGCCGGACGAGACGCTGCAGACCTTGGCTCTTTTGGCCTGTAGGCGACTGGGTCTTGATTTTGCAGGCGTGGATTTTCTGTTCGATGAAAACGGACGACCATTGCTTTGCGAGGTTAATTCTAATGCACATTTTAAAAATTTATATGATTGCACCGGGGTAAATGCTGCGGAGGCCATTATTGATTGGGTAATTGAGGTGAGTTAAATGGAGGGCTGGCTGGTGTACCGTCGCAAGGACGCGGAGCGAAACAGCCATTACATTGCGTTTTATAAGGAGGCAGGAGAGCGGCACGGCGTCTCTGTTCTGCTCCGGTATCTGGAGGACTTTTCTTCGGAGCAGGGAACTCTTTCCTATGCGGGAGAGAGGATTGATAAAAAGCCGGATTTTGTGATTATGCGTGCAGATGTGCCGCCGTTTTCCGAGCAGTTGGAGGGGTTGGGCTACCGCGTCTTTAACAATGCCTATCTTTCCTGTGTTGCCAATGATAAGGAAAAAACTCTGCGTCTTGCGTCGGCCCATGGCATTCCTGTGCCAAAGACACGCTTTGCAAGTCGCGAGGATGCTGTGGAAAAAGCACGGGAATTGGGCTTTCCCCTTGTCATTAAGCCGCCGGACGGACACGGCGGCATGGATGTGTATATGCTGCAGACAGAGGCAGAGCTTTTGGCGTTGCTGCCCGGCTATGCCCATAAGCGGTTTCTGCTCCAGCAGCCGGTCTCTGAGCTGGGGAAGGATTTGCGAGTTTACGTGCTGGGCGGGAGGATTGTGGCCGCCATGCTGCGGGTGCGGGAGGATGATTTTCGCAGCAACTACTGCCTGGGCGGCGATGCCCGACCATACGCCCTTTCTGAAGCGGAAAGGCAGCTGGTGGAGCAGGTCATCGGCTTATTCTGCGTGGATTACGCCGGCTTTGACTTTATGTTTGATGAGGGCCGTATGCTCTTAAATGAAATAGAGGACGTGGTGGGCGCGCGGATGCTGTACCATTTGACAGATATTGATATTGTCGACCGGTATATTGCTTATATCAAGGACTGCCTGACTCACTGAGCCAGCTTTGAGAATTCTTTTTTTAATCTTTCAATAATGCGTTTTTCCAGACGTGAAATATAGGATTGTGAAATGCCCAAAAGGTCTGCGACCTCCTTTTGGGTTTTTTCATTGCCTGCATGCAGACCGAAGCGCAGCTCCATAATGCGTTTTTCCCGCTCGGAGAGACGGCCGAGTGCGCTGTAGAGCAGCTGTCTGTCTACCTCGTCCTCAATCCGGCGGGATATTTCATCGCTGTCCGTTCCCAAGACATCGGAAAGCAACAGCTCATTGCCGTCCCAATCGGTGTTCAGCGGCTCATCAATGGAAACCTCGGCGCGCAGGTTATGATTCTTGCGCAGATACATGAGAATTTCATTTTCAATGCAACGGGAGGCGTAGGTGGCCAGCTTGATGTTTTTGCCGGTGTCGAAGGTGTTGATGGCCTTAATCAGGCCAATGGAGCCGATGGAGATTAAGTCCTCAATGTGAATGCCCGTATTCTCAAACTTCCGTGCCACATACACCACAAGTCGGAGATTGTGCTCAATCAGGGTTTTCTTCACCTCTTCGGCCTCGGGAGAAAGCAGCTTTAGAAGCTCTGCCTCCTCGCCGGGGGTAAGCGGTGCGGGCAGAGCCTCGCTGCCGCCTATATATAAAACAGGCTCACCGCCATCGGCCAACCATTTAAATATACGGCTTGCGCAGGGCTTAAAGGAGATTAGCAGCCGCCCTATCCATGTGTTGTTCATGTGTTTCCACTCCCTCAAAATCGTGGGGCAAAACGGCGTCCCACTTGTTATAATAATCCAGCGTTGTGTCAACGAGTCCGATATACACGGGCTCAATTTCACAAAGCCTCCTTTTGCATTCTATATACATTTTATCCGGCAGTAAAGCAGGGAGCAGACTGCTACCCTGCAGGGTCTGGTAGGCAATAGCGATGACGCCCTCATGCCGGCCGGCCTCCCTAAACGAGGTGCCCTCATCAAACAGCTTTTTCATGCTGTCCCACTCGGCCACGATGACACTTTTACCGCTGATTTCATCCCGAAGAAGATTGCCGCTGTCATAGTAGGCACGTAAAAGTACGGCCCTGTCCTTATACACAACCCGCAGTCGCACAACGCGCTTTCCCATTTGTGAAAGACGGCCCCCAAGCGAAAAAGTGACCTTTAGCAGAAGATAGCAAACAAGGCACAAAAGCAGGAGCAAATATACAGGCAGATTGATATACAAGGTACCGTTTCGGTACACGCTGCCGAGACTTGCTGCGCTGTCTGAAAAATAGAAAAAGGAAAAGGCAGCGCCACCCAAAATGAATACAGAGGCATAAAAGACGCATATATATTTGATACATATGCGAAAACACCGGGGACGGAAGCAAAGGGCTGTCATCAACATTCCGACCAGTAGCTTGCCTGCCAGGGTAAAAAGCAGGGAGTCCGGCATAAAGAAGGAGAAAACGGCATACAGGGCTCCCCAAAAGGCTGTCAGAAAAAGCCGCCTCGCGGGAACGCGCAGCTGCAGGAGCAGGCCGGTCAGCCACAGGAGCAGGTAATTAAATATCAAATTAATGACGAGCAGGACGTCTATGTAAATCTTTACTTCCATGGTGTTATCCTCCGTGTGTTTCTGCTGTGTGTATTCTAGTATAGCACATTTCTTTGGAAAAAAATGTCAAATTCTGGCGCGAGCTTGAAAAAATTTCCAATTTAATCCTTCTGTGTGTATTTTTGAATTGAAATTCATTGTGATCTGTGGTAGAATAGATTTAACTTAAGCTAAATCTATTCGGCTACATTCGCCTGACGGCGAGCTACATTAAGCTTCAGCTCAAAATTTAGCTGTAAATAGCGGCATTTAATTTGCTCTACCAATCCGCACCGTGTAGGGTAGGGGCTTGCTCCTGCCGAAAAGACGGAACGAGCAAGCCCTTTCCCTATGAGTTGTGGCACATTGAAAGAAACGAGCGCCAGTTTTAAAATAAAGGAAAAATTGGAATAGTAAGAGAGTAGGAAAAGCAACAGGATCATTCTGCATTATGTTCGGAGGTATCTGTATGTCCATTCGTTATTCGGTTGTTGTGCCTGTTTATAATGAGGAATTGGTGATAGAGGAAAGCTATCGCCGCTTAAAGGCGGTGATGGAGCAGACCGGCGAGGCCTATGAGCTGATTTTTGTCAACGATGGCAGCCGCGATAAAACAGAGGCCATGGTCAGCGCCCTGTGTGACCGTGATGCGTGCGTACGACTTTTGAGCTTTTCGCGCAATTTCGGCCATCAAATTGCCATCACGGCCGGCATGGAGGCCTCCTCTGGTCAAGCGGTTGTGGTGATAGACGCGGATTTGCAGGATCCTCCGGAGGTCATTCTGGAAATGATTGAGAAATGGAAGGAAGGCTGTGACGTGGTCTATGGCCGCCGCATTTCCCGCAAGGGCGAAACAGCCTTTAAAAAGCTGACAGCTAAGATTTTTTACCGCCTCCTAAAGAGCCTGACCAATGTGGAGATTCCCGTGGATACCGGCGACTTCCGGCTGATTGACCGCAAGGTTTGTGAGGTGATGAATTCCCTGACAGAGAAAAACCGGTATGTACGCGGACTGGTCAGCTGGGTGGGCTTTCGGCAGACAGAGGTTTTGTACCACAGGGAGGAGCGCTTTGCCGGAGAAACCAAATATCCCTTAAAAAAGATGCTGAAATTTGCCGTAGACGGCATTACGACTTTTTCCTATAAACCGCTGAAGCTTGCCACCTATGTGGGCTTTTTAGTATCCTTTTTAAGCTTTTTCTATCTTTTGGCAGTCCTTTACTTAAAGCTGTTTACCGACCGGGCTGTGTCCGGCTGGGCCTCGACCCTGTCCGTGTCCTTGATTTTTAACGGAGTAGTACTCATTATGCTGGGCATTATCGGGGAATATATTGGACGCATTTACGATGAGACAAAGAACCGACCACTTTATGTGATTCGGGAAAAGAAGGGGTTTAACCATGAAAAAAGCTGATGTTTTGCAGGTGATTAAGTTTGCCTTTGTGGGCACCTGTAACACCGTGCTGGATTACGGAGTGTTTCTGCTTCTCTTTTCTGTTTTTGGATGGGACAAGAATCCGGCACAGATTTGTGCCACGGGTCTTGCTATGACAAGCAGCTATCTTGTGAACCGATACTGGACCTTTCACAAAACCGGTAGCGTGCATGCGGGAGAAATCGGACGTTTTATTCTTGTCAATCTGATGTCTCTTGCCACCATTCTTCTGTGTTTGAATATTTTTTATGACCTTTTGGCCTTGTATACCTATGCCAACC
The DNA here is from genome assembly GCA_015068615.1 of Oscillospiraceae bacterium. Classification (GTDB taxonomy): domain Bacteria; phylum Bacillota; class Clostridia; order UBA1381; family UBA9506; genus UMGS755. Next base: position 5,459 of record SVKE01000037.1, read on the forward strand.
ATCTGCTGGCGCATTTGGGTTTTGATTTTCAGCTGGAGGGAGATACGGCGGTCCTGTTCTGTAAGGTTCTGTCCACGCCCTTTTCCATGACCGTGAACTTTTTGGGTAACAGGCTGTGGGTTTTTCGTAGCAAAAAGGACGGATGCTAGCATGTTTTTTTTGATATATTTCGGTAGAAAATCCGTAAAGTTATCAACAGTTTTGAATCGGAATATGTATAAAAAACGTGATGAAATGCCTATTTTATGCGGAATTTAGGCAAAAAACTGTGGATAAGCCTGTTGATATGTTAATAACATTCCTAAAAATGGCAAATACATGCAGGCGGCTCCATGGTGGTTTTTATCTGCAAAATCAGATTATTTTTTTGGAATAAGTCTTGAATATTATATGAAAACAATATATAATTAAAGAGATAAAAACAAAATAAGTAACTAGGCTGACAATACAGTATCCGTGCCCCCGGATATATAGAGCGAAAATGTATAATTTTGCGGGCAGAAAGGGCTATGGGAATGCATATGACAAACAAGTATAAGCGAATCCTTTTGAAAATCAGCGGCGAGGCGCTGGCCGGTAATCAGGGCACAGGACTTGATTTTGGGACTCTGGGGAGCATTGCCAAGGTTATTAAAGAGTGCAATGAACGGGGTGTTCAGATTGCCATTGTGGTTGGCGGCGGAAACTTCTGGCGCGGTCGCTCCGGCAGAGACATGGACAGAACACGCGCAGACCATATGGGCATGCTGGCAACGGTCATTAATTCTCTGGCTATGCAAAGTGCTCTGGAGGCAGAGAATGTACCCACGAGGGTACAGACGGCCATTGAAATGCGTCAAATTGCAGAGCCTTACATACGGGGCAAGGCCATTAGCCATTTAGAAAAGGGCCGCGTGGTTGTTTTTGGTTGTGGCACGGGCAATCCCTTCTTTTCAACAGATACGGGGGCGGCTCTGCGTGCGGCCGAGATTGAAGCAGAGGCCATTTTCCTTGCCAAAAAGGTGGATGCCGTGTATGATAGTGACCCGGCCAAGAACCCCAATGCCAAAAGGTTTGACAGCCTAAGCTACATTGATGTGCTAAACAAAGGCTTGGGCGTAATGGATTCCACGGCCACCTCCCTGTGCATGGACAATAACATTCCCATTTTGGTATTCGGCCTAAACGACCCACAAAACATCATTCGTGTACTGCAGGGCGAAAAGCTGGGTACGATCGTTTCTAACGAAGGCTAAAGAATAACATGAAAAACAGAATGTCTAGCTCTCTATGAGACAGAAAGGAAGGATTCACATATGTATGAGGACGTAAAAGCAAAAATGGATAAGGCAATTATTGCCTTGGAGAATGATTATGCGGCCATCCGTGCCGGCAGAGCAAACCCCGCTGTGTTAGATAAAATCACAGTGGATTATTACGGCACCCCCACACCGGTGCCTCAGGTGGGTACGGTTTCCGTGCCGGAGGCAAGAATGCTGGTGATTCAGCCCTGGGATGCCACGCTTCTGGGCGAAGTTGAAAAGGCCATTTTAAAGTCTGATCTGGGTATCACCCCCAATAATGACGGCAAGGTGATACGCATTAACTTCCCGGCTCTTACGGAGGAACGCCGTAAGGAGCTGGTGAAAAGCATTTCTAAGCGTGCAGAGGAAGCAAAGGTTGTCATCCGCGGTGTGCGTCGTGATGCCTTAGAAGGCTTTAAGGCACAGAAGAAAAATGGCGAAATGACAGAGGATGATTTAAAGGGTGCCGAGACGGATATCCAGAAGCTGACTGATCAATATATTAAGGATATTGACGGCATCGCCGCTAAAAAAGACAAGGAAATTATGGAAATCTAATGCGGCCAGGCCGTACGTCGGGAGAAAACGGATATGTTTAAAGCCTTACAAGGACTGCGTCCCGCAGGCAAGCTCCTGCGGGAGGTGGATGTGAATAATCTGCCCCGCCATGTGGGCATCATTATGGATGGCAACGGACGCTGGGCTAAAAAACGCGGCTTGCCGCGCAGTGCCGGTCACCGGGCCGGTGCTCAGAACCTGAAAACCATTTCGGAATTCGCCGGTGAAATGGGCATTCGGTACATAACGGCTTATGCCTTCAGCACGGAAAACTGGAAGCGCCCCAAGGCGGAAGTGGATGCACTGATGCAGCTACTTTTAGATTACCTGCGGGACAGGGACCAGCTGGCGGGAAAAAACGTATCCATCCGTGTGATTGGAGACCGCAGCGCCCTTTCCGATGAGATCAATCACGAAATTGACGTCGTTGAGGATTACACTAAGGATAGAGACGGCATGGTGCTGTATTTAGCTATCAACTATGGTGGACGTCAGGAGATTGTCCGGGCGGTGAATGAGCTGTGCCAAAATGTCCGGGAGGGAACGCTCAGCCCGGGAGAGGTGACAGAGGCCATGCTTTCAGCGCGGATGTATACAGATGAGGTACCTGAGGCGGATTTGATTATTCGTCCCAGCGGCGAGCTGCGGCTTTCTAACTTCCTTTTGTGGCAATCGGCCTATAGTGAATTCTGGTTTTCGGACATTAACTGGCCTGATTTTACCACCCGTGATTTTACGCGGGCAATTCTAGAGTATCAGAATCGGAACCGCCGTTTCGGCGGTGTCTGATGACCCTGTAAGGGCAATGAAGTCAAGCGAAAGGAGCCAGCAGAATGTGGTCAAAAATGAAAATTCGAGTGATAAGTGCGTTGATTGGCGTGGTTTTTGTATTGGGTATCATTTTTTCGGTTCCCATTGTGTTTCAGATTGCCATAGGTGCCGTGTGCCTCTTCACTCTCTATGAGCTGCATGTGACCTTTAAGCAGGAGAAGAAATGGCAGCTGGTTCTGCTCAGCTATCTGTTTGCGCTGGCAGTTTTGGCATTGCCGATGCTTGTTATTTTTATCCGGCAGAGTCTTTTGGTTAACCTTTTGATTTTTCTTTTAATCGCCTATTTGATGCTGCTCTTCCTTTGCTCTGTATTCTGGAACCAAAGCATCAAGTTTTCCAACGTGGCCATCACCTTTTTTATGCTGATTTACGGGGTGCTGTTCCCGATGTATCTCACCTATATCCGTGCCATGGAGCACGGCGTGGCCCTTATCTTTCTGCCGCTTTTGGGGGCCTGGATGCCGGATACCTTTGCTTACTTTGCGGGAACGCTTTTCGGCCGGCATAAGCTGATTCCCTCCATCAGCCCGAATAAAACAGTGGAGGGCGCCGTCGGTGCGGTGGTTGGCGGTGTGCTGATGTTTTTCGTATACGGTCTCGTGGTTTCTCACCTTTTCGGCTATGGTGTACACTATCTGCCGCTTCTTGTCTTAGGCCTTTTGTGCAGCGTGGCTGCACAGTTTGGCGATTTATCTGCCTCGGTCATCAAACGTGAGTGCCAGACAAAGGATTTCGGCAACCTAATTCCAGGGCATGGCGGACTTTTGGACCGCATAGACAGTCTGCTTTTTGTAGCGCCCTTGGTGTATTATTTTCTGCAGGTATTTGAGGTAATTTACAAATGATGAAATTGACAGTTTTAGGCTCCACCGGCTCCATTGGCACGCAAACCCTTGAGGTGGTGCGTGAGCGGGGGGATATTTCCATAGAGGCTCTCGGTGCAGGGCGTAATATTGCGCTGTTAGAGGAGCAAATCAGATGCTTTCGTCCCCGCCTTGCTTGTGTAGCGGATGAGAGGGCAGCTAAGCAGCTTAAGGTAGCAGTGGCCGATACAGAAACCAAAATACTCTCTGGTAGCGCCGGCATGGAGGAGCTTGCGGCTGATCCGGCCAGCGATACCGTGGTGGCGGCTATTGTCGGCATTGCCGGTCTGGCCTCATCGCTTGCGGCGGTTAAGGCCGGAAAACGTCTGGCCCTTGCCAACAAGGAAACATTGGTGGCAGCCGGTGATCTGGTGCGAAGCGCTCTAACCAAAAGCGGAGGAGAGCTCATTCCTGTTGATAGCGAGCACAGCGCGGTGTTTCAGTGCCTGGAGGCCATTGGCACCGAGCGCCGCAGGACTGAGCTAAAACGCATTATTTTAACGGCCTCCGGCGGCCCCTTTGCGGGAAAAACCCGGGCTGAGCTGGCAGAGATTACACCGGAGCAGGCCTTGCGTCATCCCAATTGGGATATGGGCGCAAAAATCACCATTGATTCTGCCACTCTGATGAATAAGGGGCTGGAGGTGCTTGAGGCATCTCAGCTGTTCGACACAAAAACGGAGAAGATTGATGTTTTGGTGCATCGCCAGAGCATTGTGCATTCCATGATTGAGCTTACAGACGGCGCTGTGCTGGCACAGCTGGGCGTGCCGGACATGAAGCTGCCCATTCAGTATGCGCTGACCTATCCTGACCGTCTGCCGATGCAGGGCAACACCCTGGATTTGGCGACTGTTGGCACACTGACCTTCGAAAAGCCGGATACATCGACCTTCCGCTGTCTGGCTCTTGCGTATGAGGCGGCAGAGAAAGGGCATACTATGCCATGTGTTTTAAACGGAGCCAATGAGGCGGCGGTGGCGCTTTTTTTACAAAAGAAAATTCGCTTTTTGGAAATCGGTGAGCTGATTGAGCGGACAATGGAGGCTCACAAGCCCATCCGAAATCCAGGACTTGAGGATATTTTAGAAGCAGATTGCTGGGCACGGGAAACCGTGCGGCATCTGCAGCAAATGGCATAAAGGAGGAAGTATGACTGCAGTTTGGACCGCGCTTGCAGCGGTGCTTGTTTTTTGTCTTTTGATTTTTGTACATGAGTTTGGCCATTTCATTTCGGCAAAGCTTTTAGGCATCCGTGTACATGAATTTGCCATTGGTATGGGGCCCAAGCTGTTTAGCAGGCAAAAGGGCGAAACCCTCTATTCCGTCCGACTGCTGCCTCTCGGCGGCTTTTGTGCTTTGGAGGGGGAGGATCAGGTCTCGGCAGATGAACGGGCTCTGTCTAATAAGCCGGCTTGGGTGAAATTAATCGTGATGGCGGCAGGCTCCTGTATGAATCTGGTACTGGGGCTACTGCTGCTTTTTTGTCTTTTTGGAACGGCAAAGGGCATTGTGGTGCCCGAGGTGGCTCGTGTTGAGGAGGCCGGAGCGGCACAGCTTGCAGGTATTGTGCCGGGGGATGAAATCCTTCGCTTAGACGGGCGCAGCATTCACATTGTAAGCGATTTGCAATGGGCGCGCAGCAAGCTTGATGGCGGGGCAACGGAGGTTGTGATTCGGCGTGACGGAGAAAAGAAAACGCTTATGGTGACGCCTCTTTTGCAAAATGGTGTGCCAACGCTGGGGATTGACCTTAAAACAGAGGCAAACAGCTTTTTTCTAACGGTAAAAAGCGGGGTATACGGCACGGCCTTTTATGCCCGGGTGGTTTTAGAATCTCTGATGGATTTGCTGCGCGGCAGAATTCCCATCAGCAGTATGTCCGGCCCGGTGGGTATTGTTTCGGAAATCGGCAATGCAGTGCAGCAAACAGCGACACAGGGTCATGCAGGATTTTTACGGCTATTGCAATTGACCATTCTCTTGACGATAAATTTGGGCGTGTTTAATCTGCTTCCCATTCCGGCCTTAGATGGCGGACGAATTCTCTTTGTGCTGGTGGAAATGATCCGCCGCAAGCCGCTCCCGCCGGAAAAGGAGGGTCTGGTGCATATGGTTGGCTTTGCGCTGCTTATTTTGTTATCTCTCTTTGTTGCATATATGGACGTATTAAAGCTGATATAGACGCAGTATTTTGGCGGAGCTTCAGCAAAATACAGGAGGGTTGTAGGATGGGGAAAATTCAGGTATTGGATAAATCCGTTTCCAATAAAATTGCTGCCGGCGAGGTGGTAGAGCGTCCGGCCTCTGTGGTTAAGGAGCTTTTGGAAAATGCGCTGGACGCAGGTGCAACGCACATCGTAACAGAAATTAAAAACGGCGGCGTTGCCTACATTCGCGTGGCAGATGATGGTTGCGGCATTCCGCGTGAGGAGGTGCCGGTGGCCCTTTTGCGCCATGCCACCAGCAAAATTGCAAGTGAGCACGACTTGGAGGCGATTACGACGCTGGGCTTTCGCGGTGAGGCTCTTTCCTCCATTGCGGCGGTGAGCCGGCTGGAGATTTACACCCGCACCACCGGTGAGGAAACCGGTACCCATCTTGCAGCGGTTGACGGCGAGGTGACAGAATGCAGTGAGGCCGGCTGCCCGACAGGTACCACCGTGATTGTGCGGGAGTTGTTTTCCACAACCCCTGCCCGGATGAAGTTTTTAAAGAAAAACTATACCGAGGCCGGCTATGTGGCAGATCTTGTGAATCGATTGGCGTTGGCCCATCCGGAGGTTTCCTTCCGCCTTATTTCCGATGGTAAGGAGCTTTTGTTTACAAATGGTAGCGGAGACTTATTACAGGTGATTTTTGCGGTTTATGGTAAGGATTTGAAAAACACCATGCTTCCGGCAGCGTATCAGGAGGGTGCTGTATCAGTTTCAGGCTTCTGTGCCACGGCGGCCGGCGCCCGTCCCAACCGCAGCATGCAAAGCTTTTTTGTAAATGGGCGTTATATTAAAAGTCCGCTCCTTGCTCGTGCGGTGGAGGAGGCCTATAAAAACGAACTCATGAGCGGTAAATTCCCTGCCTGCGTGTTGCTTGTAGCCCTGCCTCCGACGATGGTAGACATCAACGTACACCCCACCAAGCTGGAGGCTAAATTTGCTGATGAAAAAAGTGTGTATCATGCCGTGTATTGGGCGGCGAAAAATGCATTGTATCAAAAAAAAGAGGTGCCGGCTGTGACGCTGCGCGCCGAGGAGACTGAGGAAGGCGCACAGGGGTTACAACCCTCCGCTAAACCGGTAGGAAAATCCGGAGAGCTGCACTTTGGTGCCGGAGGCATTCGTTCCGGGACTGTGCTGCGCGAGCCGGCGGTTAAAATGCCCACGCCCTTTGTGTGGCAGGGACTAGCAGAAAAGATGCAGGAGACGGTGCAGGAGCGGCTAGAGACCTTAAAACAAGGGATGCCGGAGCAGATACATAAGGAGGCGCTGGAAGCAAAAGCACCGCAGCGGAACGACATTTCAGCCAAGGAAAGCGAGCCGGAGGCTATTTTGCTCGTTAGCGAAACAAAAGAGCCAATGCAAAAAGAAGAAACGGTTATGCAGCCTTTGCCGGAGCCAATGCCGGACATAAAGCCCTATCGCATTTGCGGTCAGATATTTAATACCTATATCATAGTGGAGCAGGAGGGCGAAATGCTGATGGTTGATCAGCATGCGGCTCATGAACGCCTGCGCTATGAGGCTCTGCTTAAAAACTACGCGGATAAGCAGTCGATGTGCCAGCTGCTGCTGACACCGGTGACCGTCCGGCTGACAGCGGTGGAGGAGGCTGTATTTGAAGAAAATCAGGAGGAGCTTTTGCGTCTCGGCTTTGACGCAGAGCTGTTTGGAGATAAAACCGTGATTTTGCGTGGTGTGCCGGAGGAAATGGATGAAGGAGCACTGCAGGCCGCTTTCATAGAGGTGCTGGGCCATCTGGGCGATGCCCGCAAGGATGCTCGCACCGCGGCGGCGCAGCGGGCGCTGTATACCATTGCCTGCAAAAGTGCGGTAAAAGCCGGTAACAGGCTAACGGAACGAGAATGCGAGGCGCTGCTTGATGCGGTGTTTCGCCTGCCGGCCGTAAATACCTGTCCCCATGGCCGTCCGATTACCATTGCCCTGACAAAGGGCTTTATTGAAAAGCAGTTTAAAAGAATTGTGTGAGGAAGCTATGAATCAGATCGTTGTTGTGGCGGGTCCCACGGCAAGCGGCAAAACAGCCTTTGCCATCCGCTTGGCAAAATTGTTTGACGGCGAGATTATCTCGGCCGATTCCATGCAGATTTACAGGGGCATGGAT
>SVKE01000038.1:0-11817 GCA_015068615.1 Oscillospiraceae bacterium
CACAAAGGCAGTTTGCTGCACTCGTGCCACCTCCTGGCTGATGGTGTCGCGGATGTCGCAGAACAGCTTATATTCCCGCTGGCGCTGCCGTTCCTCGGCGCCCAGCAGTCTATCCTCAAGAGCCTTGAGCTCTGCGGTGATGTAGCGCTCGTTGTTGGCCAGCGTCTGCTTGCGGTGGTAGGCTTCGGGGACCTCACCCTGAAAGGATTTGGGTACATCAATATAGTAACCGAACACGCGGTTATAGCCAATCTTAAGTGTTTTAATGCCGGTGGCTTCCCGCTCGGCCTGCTCCATGGCTGTCACAGCCGCCTGACCGTTTTCTTTTAGGCTGCGGTTTTCGTCCACTTCGGCATCATAGCCGCTTTTAATAATATCGCCATCCCGCAGTTGATTAGGAGCGTTATCAGAAATGGCGGCCTCCAAAAGGTCGAGAATATCGCCTAACGGGTCAAGCTTCTGCGTCAGCTCCCTAAGCAGCGGGGCGTCAAAGCGTGCCAGTGTCAGCTCAATATCGGGCAGCGCCATAAGTGAATGCTTTAAAGAAATCAGTTCCCGAGGGGTGACGGATTTACAGGCAATATGTGCCATGATACGTTCTAAATCCTGCACCTCTGCAAGCGCTCCTCGTAAATCAAAGCGCTGCTCCGTATGATTTAAAAGAGTCTGTACGGCAGACAGGCGATTTTGTATTTTGGTACAGTTTGTCAATGGTTTTTCCAAAAAGCTCTTTAGCATTCTGGCTCCCATGGCGGTTTTGGTATGATCCAGCACCCAAAGCAGTGAGCCCCTTTTGCTTCCATGACGGAGGGTTTCGGTCAGCTCCAAATTTCGTCTGGTGTTGACATCAAGCTCCATGAAATCATCCTGTGCGTAATAGGTCACGCTGCGCAGGTGCTTTAAAAAGGTTTTTTGGGTGTTTTTCAGGTAGTCAAGTAACAGCCCTAACGTGTTAATCGCACAGGTGTCCTCCGGAATGGAAAGTGCAGCAGGGGAGGGGACAGAAAATTGAGCCAGAATAAGCTCGCGGGAATGTCCCCATTCCGGCTCTTGCTTGGCTTGCTCCACACGGCACATAAATCGATTTCGAATATCCTCTGCCAGCGTATCCTCTTGATACAACGCACCGGATAAAATCAGCTCCACAGGCTTATAACGGGCCAGTTCATCCATCAGCTTCTGGCGGGAGGAAAGCGTCACCAAAAAAAGCTCGCCTGTACTCACATCGGCAAAAGCGGCGCCAATGCTGTTTTGGTAGCGATACGCCGTACACAGGAAGTTATTGCTCTTTTCATCAAGCTGCGCGGTATCGGTGACAGTGCCGGGGGTGATCACACGAATGACATCGCGCGGCAACACACCCTTCACCTCGCCGGGCTCTGCCATCTGCTCACAGATGGCCACCTTATGGCCCTTAGAGGTCAGTCGGCCGATGTAAAGATCTGCTGCGTGAAACGGCACTCCGCACATGGGATTATTCGCCGTGTCCGGCTTGCCGTCTTTTCCTTTCTGGCGGCTGGTTAGAGCCAGCTCCAGAATCGGCGCGACCGTGCGGGCATCCTCATCAAACATTTCGTAGAAATCTCCCATTCGGAAAAAGAGGATACAATCCGGATACTCATTTTTCAGTTCATAATAGCGTTCCATTGCCGGCGTCATCTAGAAGCCCTCCTTTTCTAACCGCCCTTCGTGCAAGCTTAGTGGCAACCGCTGCAGCCGGAGCAGTTGCCGCCGCAACCACCGCCTTCTGCCTGCTCACCGCGGATGTGATAGCCGATGATCTCGTTCACGCTTGTCACAATCCGGTTAAAGGCAGATTTTGCCTCTAAATACTCTCTGGCGGTAGCATTCTTTGTCAGCTCGGCCATGTTCTCCGACATGCGGCTGCGAAAGCCCTCTAAGGCCTCGGGGGTCATGGTCGCTTGCTTCATTTCCTCAGACAGGGCCGCGCTTTTTTGCTCATAGGTGCGCAGGCACTGCTGTGCCGTTTCATCGGAGTAAAAGGCAATCTCCTGCTCCTGGTAGCGAGCAAGCTCGGGAGCAGCTGCTAAAAGTTCGCCCAGTTCATGTGCTTTTTGTAAAATTTCTTCCATGGTTTTATATCCTTTCTTTTACGGTCTGATGATGTTACCCATCAAGGACCAGGTATTTGTCTTTTCAATTTTTACGGTGACATAGCTACCGGTTGTAACGCCGTCCTGCTTGGGAAAGTTCACAATCTTTCCTCCGGGGGTGCGTCCCGTCAGCATGCTTGCATCTGTCTTGCTCTCGCCCTCTGTTAAAACCTCAAAGGTCTGCCCCAGGCAAGCATCGTTAATCTCGCGGGAGATTTTGTTCTGCAGGGCAAGGAGCCGGTCAAAGCGCGCGTGCTTTTCCTCGTCGGTCACAAGGTCATCAATTGCTGCCGCAGGTGTGCCCGTACGCTTGGAATAAATAAAGGAAAAGACGCTGTCAAAACGGACCTTGGCAAGCACATCAAGCGTTTCGGCAAAGTCCTCCTCCGACTCGTTAGGAAAGCCCACAATGACATCGCTGGTTAAGGCGATATCGGGAATTTTCTCCCGCACAGAGCGCACGAGGTCTAAATATCCCTCCTTGGTATAGCGGCGGTTCATGGCGGAAAGAATACGGTCGCTGCCGGCCTGAAAAGGAAGATGCAGCTGCGGCATCACCTTTTCGCAGGAGGCCATGGCCTCAATCAGCCGAGGGGACATGTCCTTAGGGTGTGAGGTCATAAAGCGGATGCGGCGCAAGCCCTCCACGGCGTTGACCTCAAAGAGCAGGTCGGCAAAGTCGATGCCGATGGTCAGGTCCTTGCCGTAGGCATTGACGTTCTGCCCCAGCAGGGTAATTTCTGTGATGCCCTGCTGCGCAAGCTCCTTAATTTCTTCCAGAATTCTCTCCGGCATCCGGCTGCGCTCTCTGCCGCGGACATAGGGCACGATACAGTATGTGCAGAAATTATTGCAGCCATACATGACAGAAACCCATGCCTTGGGGTCGCCGCTGCGATACACGGGGATCTCCTCAGCGATGACGCCCTCGGAATCCTCCACGGAAAAAACACGGTTTTGCTCTGTGAGTACTTCAAACAGAAGTTGAGGCAGCCGGTGCAGGGTGTGTGTGCCAAAGACAAGCGACACATGCTTATATTTGCTGCGGATGGTTTTCACCATGTGCTCCTGCTGCATCATACAGCCGCAAATGCCAATGATGAGATTGGGGCGGCGGCGCTTTTCGTGCACCAAGGCCCCGATGTTTCCCAAAACACGCAGCTCTGCACCCTCGCGCACAGCGCAGGTGTTATATAAAATCAAATCCGCCTCACTCTTGTTCTCTGTAAAGGCATAGCCCATCGCCGAGAGCATGCCGCGGATGCGCTCGGAATCGTTTTCGTTCTGCTGGCAGCCATAGGTGATCACAAGGGCCTTGGGAGCTGCGGTCATAAAAAGCTCCTTCACGCGCTTGCTGTAGGATATCTGCCGTTTGGTTTCCTCCGGGGTAATTGTTTTCATAGCGCCTCCAAAACCTCGCCAAGGGCAGAAATAAAGCCCTCGCATTCTTCTCGTGTGCCGATGGTCACCCGGAGGTAACCGGGTAGACCGAGCACATGCCCGCCCTTTACAATGTAACCCTTTTCCAAAAGGCGCGTAAAGACGGTTTTAGAATCGCGGTTTACATTGACCGCGATGAAATTTGTATAGCTCTGTATGTAGGAAAGGCCCATGCGCGTAAATGCCGCCTCCAAATAGCGGCGGTTTGCCTCATTTTCTGTCACAGACCTTGCGACAAACTCGCTGTCTGCCAAGCTCTCCGTCGCAGCGGCCTGTGCCGGCAAGCACACATTAAAGGGGGCGCGGACCTTTTCCATTTCGGAAATCACGGCGGGGTCTGCCATGCCGTAGCCAACGCGCAGACCGGCTAAGCCGTAAATCTTTGAAAAGGTACGCAGAATAATCAGATTTTTCTTTTCAGGGAGCAGAGCCCGGCTGTCCGGATAATCGGCATGTCCTTTGGCATATTCGAAATAGGCCTCGTCCAGCACCACCAAAATGTGTTCCGGTACGGCTTCTAAAAAGGCGAGCTGCTCCTTCTCTGAATAGATGCCGCCGGTGGGGTTATTGGGGTTGCATAACCAAATAACTTTTGTTCTTTCGGTGATATACGGTAGCATGGCAAGGGGAGAAACCTGAAGATCAGCAGAAAGCGGCACCTTGACAGGTACAGCACCCGCCGCTCTCACATTGAGCTCATATAGGGAAAAAGACGGGTCGGGCATCAGGCTTTCATCCCCTTCTGTCAAAAAGGTCTTACAAATGAGTTCGATGAGCCCGTCGCTGCCCGTACCAAAGATAAAGCCCTCCGGCATGAAGCCTACATGGCATGAAAGTGCCATGCGCAGGTCGTAGGCATTCGGATCAGGATATAGAAAAACCTGTTCTGCCGTACGGCGGATGGCTTCAACTGCACGGGGACTGGCGCCCAGCGGGTTTTCGTTTGAGGCCAGCTTAACGACCTTAGAAAGGCCATACAATCGTTGTATCTCCGAAATGGGACGGCCCGGCACGTAGGGCGCCACACCTTCTAGTGCTTTTTTTGCCTGAATCATGTTCATATCTCCTAAGGCGGGGCGGGGCGTTATTCTGCCATTGCCTCCTGCTTAATCTTTTCGTTTTTAGAAAGCACCTCGGCCTCCATATCGGCTTTAAACTGTGCCAGACGAGGCGCAATCTCCTCATATTTTAAGGCCAGCATCTGCGCGGCTAAAATGCCGGCATTGTCGGCGCCGTCAATAGCCACGGTTGCTACGGGAATGCCCTTTGGCATCTGCACCACGGAAAGCAGGGAATCCAAGCCGTCCATGGTGGAGGACTTCATGGGAATGCCGATGACGGGAAGGGTTGTATGTGCGGCGAGTACGCCGGCAAGGTGCGCGGCCTTTCCGGCAGCGGCAATAATCACGTCAATGCCGTTTGCCTTTGCCTCCTTTGCGTAAGTGGCGGCAGCCTCTGGCGTTCTATGTGCCGAAAGCACATTGACATCTGCCTCTATGCCGAATTTTTTCAGCATGGTGATGCATTTTTTAACAACGGGAAAATCAGAATCGCTGCCCATGATAACGGCAGCCTTAGGTTGCGTATTCATATATCATTCCTCCATTAGATAATTTGTAATATGAACCAGTAAACAGCCGGCAGGGTGACAAGGCTGGCTACAGTGGTTATAAATACATATTCAGCAGCGTATCGGTCATCAGAGCCGAAGTCGCTGGCCACCACGGTTAAAATGGATTGAGCGGGCATGGCAATCTGCAAAATCAGAACGCCCAGCATGGTTCGGTCAATGGGAAATTGTGCCAGTAGCAGAGCAAGACCCGCAGGCACAAGCAGCATTTTAAGCGCGATATTAACGTACACACTCCATCTTTTATAAATCCCCTTTAAGGGAATGTCAGCCAGCGTGATACCGATGAACAGCATAGACAAGCAGGTGGTCATGGAGCCGACAGAGGCCAGCGTTTCATGCAGTATATCCGGCAGCCTCAGGCCGCAGGCAAGCATAATCAAAGCTGCGACAAGGGCGACCGTATTGGGGTTAAGTAGCTTTTTTAAGCCGGCTTTTGTGCTGCCGCCGCCTGACCTTGCAACCAAAAAGACACCGATTGTCCAAAGCACGATGTCATTCACTAGCGCATACACAATGGCGTAAAACAGCCCCTCCTGACCATATAGAGCGGTAATCAGCGGATAGCCGAGAAAAATGACATTTCCCAGCATGGTCATCAGGGTGTGGATGGTACGTGTGGCGGTCGGCAGGTGAAGCAGACGAGAGACCAAAGAACCAATGCCGAACATGAGTGCCAGAATAATGAGCTCAATGACGATGATTACGGCGGCATTCTGCAGCATATCCGGTCGCAGCTCCTGACCGGTAATGGCCGTTACATTCAGGAGCGGCAGGGTAAATTTTAAAATGACCTGAGAAATGCCCTTTTTCAAATTCGCATTAATATATTTTGTCTTAACGCCGATAAAGCCCAGCAGCATAATCACTGCCAGCATGATAATCTGACGTGCAATTACTTCAAAGCCCATGTGAGAGATCCTTCTCCTTTCTAACCCTTTTATTTTATCATATTTCAGGGGAAAATACAATCTTTTTTTGGAGGTATAAAAAAAGAGGATGATCCGTCAATACATTTTGTCGGCGTTTTTTCTTCTATATGATAACAAGTGGCTGTCGCCGAATGCGACAGCCACTTGTTATCATTATAACCCCTGTGGGTTTTTCACCATGAAGTTCCATGCATCCCTGCACATTTTAGGAAGGTCGTACACAGCCTCCCAGCCTAAAAGGCTCTTTGCTTTAGCGGGGTCTGCGTAGCATTCGGCAATGTCACCGGGACGGCGGGGTGCAATTTTATAAGGCACTTCAACACCGTTTACCTCCGAGAAGGCCTTGACCATCTCGAGCACGCTGTAGCCATGGCCGGTGCCGAGATTGTAGGCATCTGCGCCGGTGGTGGAGAGGACCTTTTCTAAGGCTTTGATATGGCCTCTTGATAAATCCACAACGTGAATGTAATCGCGGACGCCGGTGCCATCAGGCGTGGGATAATCGTCACCAAACACACTTAAAAACGAAAGCTTTTTTGCGGCGACCTGTGCAATGTAGGGCATCAGGTTGTTGGGAATGCCATTGGGATCCTCGCCGATTAAGCCGGATTCGTGCGCACCGATAGGGTTAAAATACCGCAGCAGCGCAATGCTCCATTCAGGGTCGGGCACACAGAGATCCTGCAGAATGTTTTCAATCATCAGCTTTGTGCTGCCGTAGGGATTGGTGGTAGAAAGCGGAAAATCCTCGCGGATGGGCACGGATTTCGGACTGCCGTAAACCGTGGCTGATGAGCTGAACACAAGCTTTTTAACACCGTGCGCCTGCATGACCTGACACAGCAGTATAGTGCCTGTCAGGTTGTTATGATAGTACCAAAGAGGCTTGGAGACGGACTCACCCACGGCCTTAAGGCCTGCAAAGTGGATGACAGCCTCAATGTTGTTTTCGTTAAAAATTTTCTCCAGTGCTTCTTTGTCTAAAAGGTCAGCTTCATAAAATTTGAAATCCTTGCCCGTGATTTGCTTCACGCGCTTTAGGGCTTCGGGCTTGGAGTTAATAAAATTATCCAGCACCACAATTTCATAGCCGTTTTCTAAAAGCTCAACACAGGTGTGAGAACCGATAAAGCCGGCACCGCCGGTAACTAAAATCGACATGGCTTTCAGCTCCTTAGAAAGTTATTGGAAGGGAATTTAAATTTACATACCCTATTATACAGTATATCCCTTTTTTTGATTTTTGTCAAGGACGGAGAGGCTATGCTTTTGGATATGTAATCAAAATTTCGCGGGTGGCTTCTTCCCAGTCCACGGTGCACTCAAAAGCCTCTAAAACAAAGCGCAGCGGCACCAAGGTGCGGCCGTTTTTTAAAAGTGGGGGACAGTCTAACATGGTGATGCGGCCATCGGTAAAGGCAGCGCTTTTATTGAGCTGCAGAATCACTACACGTGCGCCGTGGCGCAGGGTAATTTCTTGCTCATCCGGCTCCCATTCCACCTGACCGCCGATGGCCTCTATCACGGCGCGGATAGGCAGGAGGGTGACGCCTTCTTCCAGCACGGGTGCCGCCTCTAAAAGGATGTCTGCGTTGTGCGTTTCCATGGAGGGCCGTCCAATTTGCAGGCGTAGTGTGTTCTCGGCTTTGGACTCCGTAAAAGCGGAATCAGAGGAGGCCGGACGAATAAATTGCCAAAGACCGTCTGCGTTTTGTACAGGCGCCAGTCCGGAGGAGACCTGTGCGGCAGCCTGATAGCTAAGCTCTGTGGCAAGGTGAGCCTTGGTATCAATATAGCCGTAGAGTCCCTCGCGGGAGACGGGTGCAAGACCATTAGAAAAGCTGCCGGCCGTATCCCAGGCGGGGGCAATCACAAGACTGCCTTCCGTATTTACATAGCCGTATTGGCCGTTTTGGCAAACTGGGAAAAGGCCTTCTGCAAGAGAGCCGATATCCTCATATATAAAATCTGTCCGAGCGGTGCCGTTTGTGTCTATCAGCGCCAGCTTACCGCCCTTTGTGGCCTTTAGCAGACCGCCCTGCAGACGGGGTGAAAGGTGCTCCCATCGGGGCTTTAGCAAAAAGGCGCCCCCTGAATCAATCAGCCCGTAGCCGGCATCGGTTTTCACCACGGCCGCCCCCTCACAAAAGTCGAAGGCCAAAGAAAACTGCGGCGCAATGACCGGCTTACCGGCAGTATCGATATAGCCGTAAAGGCTCTCCTGCAGCACGCAGGCAAGCCCCTCGCTGAAGGGATAGGCTTCCTCGTACATGCAGGGGATTACAAGGTTATTTTCCACATCGATATAGCCGTAAAGGCCGTCCTTTTTAATCAGAGCCAAGGCACTAGAAAAGCTGTTTGCCTCATCATAGACAAAGGGGATAACTACCTCGCCGTCGGGGTTAATAAAGCCCCATTTTCCTTCACTGTTCATCACGCAGGAAAGGCCCTCGCTGAAGGGCTCAACTCGTGCATAGACAGGAGAAATAACGGTTTTGTGCTCGTTATCAATAAAGCCGTAGAGCTGATTTTTCATCACAATGCGGCGATTTTCCGTCTCTGCACCTATATAATCCCAAGTGGGGGAGAGCAAGGTGCGCCCCTCTGTGTCAATCAAGCCCCATTTCTCCTCTGTCACCACTCGGGCAACACCCTCTTCATAGGGATGGATCAAATCGTAAGCCTCTTCTGCACCTGCTGTGCAGGAGAATAAGCATATAAAAAGTAAGCAAAACAATAATTTCTTCATGCAAAAGCCTCCACAAAAATACTTGCTTTTATTGTATCTCATTTTTTGATGTTTTTCAACAGTTTTTCCTGATTGTCATGCCATAAGCAAAAAAAGCACCATCGCATGATGGAGCGTGAATCTTTATCATCTTTTAATGCAAAAAAACGGACGGCAATTTGCCGTCCGTTGCCATGTATTTGTCTTATACCCCCATCATGGGGAAAATATACTTTGTCACAAGGCTGTAGCCATAGGTGTGCTCCGGTGCCCACTTGTTGCCCAGCTCCTCTACTGTGGTCACCGTGCCGGCCCAGGCTGTGCGGCTGGCGGTGTGATACCTTCCGTGCGGCTCGCCTACGGGTGCCAGACCTAAATAGGCAGACATGTGGTTAAAATGTGCGCGCACACCATCATCAGGTGTTTCAAAGGTTTCGTGATCCTCGGTTTTATCGCCGGTGGCCGTGGCGGTTTTAATACCTGCCCAGTTGTTTTGCTCCGGCAGCACTCTGCCGCCGTATTTGCCGTAGCCGGTCTCCTTGGCGGCCTGTGCATATAAAACCTCGGGACGGATGCCTGTTATTTCGCCATATTTCCAGTATAGGTCAGCCGCGTCAATAAAGCGCTGATGTGCGCCGCGCTCGGTGGCCCATTCCTTAGCCCGCTCCAGCGTTACCTCGCTTTTACCCACAATGGGGGTCGAGGTCACGAAGGCGATTTCGCCCTTGCCCTCGCGAATCAGCATCATGCGGTGTATAAACACCGCGGCCTCGGCACGGGTGACCGAATCGTTGGGGCGTATGTATCCGTCTGCGCCGCGCAGAATGCCTCGCTCTACGGCGACTGTCACCTGCGTTTTAATGCCCTCGTGGACGGCGGCGCTGTCTGCAAAAATAGAATCCAGCAGGGCTTCGTTAAACACGTTAGAGGGGGCAGAAAGGCCCATGCCGTTTACGAGAGCGGCAGCCACCTCCTGACGCAGGAAGGGTGTCTCCGGGGCAAATTCGTTCACGGGACGTGCCACGTCCAGCGGGAAATATGCCTTTACGGCCTCCACATAGGAAAATGACCAGCGCTCGGCCGGTACATCGGTATAGGTTTGCGCAATTTCCTCCTCCGGTTCTATGGCAAGAGCCAGCGTCAGCATCTTGGCAAACTGCTCCCGGGTGACTGTTTCATCCGGAATGAAATTCTTTTCATCCATGCCGGCAATAATGCCCTCTGCGGAGAGAGCGTCAATGGCCTCCTTGGCCCAGCTGTGATTTTCGGTTATGTCAGAGAAAACAACAGGCTCTCCCGGCTTTGCCTGAAAACCTGTAGTGGCTAAAAACAACGTCACAACCAGTGACAAAAAGATGAGCTTTTTCAGCATTTGAATGTCCTCCTGTGTGTGTTATTCTATTATATGCGCGCTCATTAGGACTTATGTCTGTTATTTTACATGTAGCGTACCGAGACTGGCAGCCTTTAAATAAGCGTTGATAAAGGGATCTAAATCGCCGTCCATCACAGCGCCGGTGTTACCGGTTTCACAGTCTGTCCGGTGGTCCTTTACCATGCTGTAGGGATGGAATACATAGGAGCGAATCTGACTGCCCCAGGCAATGTCTTTCATGTCGCCCTTTAAATCCTCAATCTTTTCCTTATGCTCGCGCTCTGCCATTTCCACAAGCTTTGCCTTTAACATTTTCATGGCGGTGTCCTTGTTCTGATGCTGTGAGCGCTCGTTCTGGCAGGCCACCACAACGCCGGTGGGGAGGTGGGTGATGCGGATGGCAGAGTCTGTTTTGTTGACGTGCTGACCGCCGGCGCCGCCGGAACGGAAGGTGTCAATTTTCAAATCGTCCGGGTTAATCTGCACGTCAATGTCATCGCTGATTTCGGGCATGACATCCACCGAAACAAAGGAGGTATGTCGCCGTCCTGCTGCATCAAAGGGGGAGATGCGTACCAAGCGGTGCACTCCCTTCTCAGCCTTGGCGTAGCCGTAGGCGTTGGGTCCTGTCAGCTGGATGGTCACGCTTTTTACGCCGGCCTCATCGCCGGCTAAATAGTCGAGGGTTTCCACGGCGAAGCCGCGGCGCTCGCCCCAGCGCTGATACATACGCAGCAGCATTTCTGCCCAGTCCTGTGCCTCTGTGCCGCCGGCGCCGGGGTGCAGGGAAATAATGGCATTATTTGCATCGTACTTGCCGGAAAGCAGGGTCTCAAGCCGCAGGGTTTCGGCCTCCTCGGTCAGCGCCTTGTAGGCAGAAGAGAGCTCGTCAAGCAGGCTATCATCGTTTTCCTCAATGGCAAGCTCGCAGAGGGTTGTGGCATCCTCCCATGCATCATATAACGACTGATAGCGCCCCACCTTGGCCTTTAGCTGCTTTAATTTCTGGAGGGTTTTCTGTGAAGCCTCCATATCATTCCAGAAGTCTGCGTCCGTAGACTGGGCCTCTAAGGCCTCAATTTCCTGTTCGCTTTTAGCGACGTCAAAGTGAATCCCTCAGTTCTAAAATAACATTCTCCATGGCCTGGAGGTCAAGACGATATTGATCGTACTCTATCATGTTTTCAGTCCCTTCTTATTTTGTGTTAATAAATACTACAGGCTATGCCCGTAGCTCTGAAAAGCTTATAGGTTTGCGTATTAAAGCCTTGCTCGCCCCGCTGAAAGAACGGCTGGATTAAGCGATTTCTGCCAGCGCCTGTGGCTTGGCACAAAGCCTTACTCTCGCGCCTGCGGCTGGCAATGTATAGTAGAGGTTCTTTCCCGGTTCTCGCTTTGCTCGCCCCGCTGAAAGAACGGCTGGATTAAGCGCTTTCTGCCTGCGCCTGTGGCTTGGCACAAAGCCTTACTCTCGCGCCTGCGGCTGGCAATGTATAGTAGAGGTTCTTTCCCGGTTCTCGCTTTGCTCGCCCCGCTGAAAGAACGGCTGGATTAAGCGCTTTCTGCCTGCGCCTGTGGCTTGGCACAAAGCCTTACTC
>SVKE01000038.1:11827-13115 GCA_015068615.1 Oscillospiraceae bacterium
TCGCGCCTGCGGCTGGCAATGTATAGTAGAGGTTCTTTCCCGGTTCTCGCTTTGCTCGCCCCGCTGAAAGAACGGCTGGATTAAGCGCTTTCTGCCTGCGCCTGTGGCTTGGCACAAAGCCTTACTCCATGCCGCAGCATTTTTTGTATTTTTTTCCGGAGCCGCAGGGGCAGGGGTCATTCCGGCCCACCTTGTCATTTTTGCTCTGCACCGGCTTTTGTTCTTCCTCGCCGGCCAGCCCCGCACGGACGGGCTCAGCGGCCATTTTGCGCTCCGGCGGTGCCTCCAGACGTGCGTGGAAGAGATATTTAATGGTGTCCTCACGGATGGCGGCGACCATTTCCTCAAACATGTTGTAGCCCTCAAATTTAAATTCAATCACCGGGTCGCGCTGCGCATAGGCACGCAGACGGATGCCGTTTCTCAGCTGGTCCATGTCATCAATGTGATCCATCCACTTGCTGTCCACAGTTTTTAGGAGGATGACACGCTCCAGCTCACGCATATTTTCGGCACCAAATTCGGCTTCCTTTGCCTCGTAGAGTGAGAGCCCTGCCTCATACAGCTTGTCAATGAGCTCTTCCTTTGAGAGGTATTCCAGTTCCTCCCGGCTGAAGGTCACGGTGCCGGCGGGGAGGTAAATGGTTTCTAAATATTCCAAGAGCCCGGTCAGGTTCCAATCATCGGCCTCCTCTGTGCTACCGGTGTAGCGGTCTACGGTTTCGGTAATCAGCTCATGCAGCATGTTCAAAATGTTGTCCTTCACGCTGGCACCGTCTAACACGGTTTGCCGCTGGGCGTAAATCAATTCGCGCTGTTGGTTCATAACATCATCGTACTGTAGCACATGCTTTCTGATTTGGAAGTTTCTGCCTTCTACACGCTTTTGAGCATTTTCAATGGCGTTTGAGAGCATTTTGTGCTCAATGGGCTGGTCCTCCTCAAGTCCCAGAGCATTAACCATGCCGGTCATGCGCTCAGAGCCGAAGAGACGCATTAAATCGTCCTCTAAGGAGATGAAGAAGCGGGACGTGCCCGGATCACCCTGACGGCCGGCGCGGCCACGCAGCTGGTTATCAATACGGCGGGATTCGTGGCGCTCGGTGCCAATGATGAACAGACCGCCGGCCTCGCGCACCTGCTCTGCTTCCGGAGCGATTTTTTCCTTAAAGCTATCATAGAGCTCAGCGTACAAACGGCGGGCCTCTTTAATCTCCTCATCGTCCGTATCGGCAAAGCCGGTGGCCTCAGAAATCATATCCTCATCCAGACCCCTTTTTCAGCTCAT
>SVKE01000039.1 GCA_015068615.1 Oscillospiraceae bacterium
TGATAAGAGTATTTGTTATTACAAGGATCCCAAACAGAGTGAGGAATTTCTTGAACCACATAATTTTAAAGTGATTAGTTGGGAATGTGATGAACCTATTAAAAATACCTTTAAATAATTTTTAGTTTTAACTTGATACGAACTGCTACTGAAAAAAGTTTGCATCTAAACCTTATGCCTCGCAATATGGATGTGTCGAATGTTGTCGAAAACAAAAAGCCTCCCCTGTGTAAGGGGAGGTGGGTTTGCGAAGTAAACTCGGAGGGGTTGAAAAAAAGCAAAACAATCCCTCAGTCAGCTACGCTGACAGCTCCCTTTACACAAGGGAGCCTTTGGAAAGTTGCATCTAAACCTTATGTGTCGCAATATGGATGTGTCGAATGTTGTCGAAAACAAAAAGTCTCCCCTGTGTCCGGGAAGGTGGGTTTGCGAAGCAAACTCGAAGGGGTTGTAAATTCAAGGAAAAACAATCCCTCAGTCAGCTACGCTGACAGCTCCCTTTACACAAGGGAGCCTTTGGAAAGTTGCATCTAAACCTTATGCCTCGCAATGTCGATTTTTGGAGAATTAAATAAAGCCTTCCCCTTGAGGGGAAGGTGGGTTGCGTAGCAATTCGGATGAGGTGGAATTGTAGGGGAGGGTCTCTGTGCCCTCCCGAACAAATGGTCGGGGATGGAACCCCGCCCCTACAACACCTCACCACCGCCATCGGCGGAGCCTCTCCTCAAGGAGAAGCCTCTGATGTACGGCATCTAGAGTATACAACCAATTCCTTCAATGTAGGGCAGGGGCTTGCCCCTGCCGAAAAAGGCGGAACGAGCAAGCCCGTTCCCTACAACTTGTGGCACATTAAACGAAGCGAGCAGTCTTTATAACGCTGATTATTATAAGAATATTCATTCAAATTGTCAAAAGGCTTATAAGCAAACTAAGTTTATATATTACCGGAGGACAGACAAGATGCTTATAGATTTTCATACACACGCATTTCCTGAAACTATTGCAACCAAAGCTTTAGAAAAGCTGTCATACGCTAGCGGAGGGCTTGTAGCACAAAGTGAAGGCGGGGCTCAATCCTTAAAAAAGGAAATGGAGAAGGATAATGTAGACATTTCCGTTGTTCTTTCAATTGCCACAAATCCAAAGCAACAGACCAAAGTTAATAATTTTTCAAAAGAGATTAATGATGAAAAATCTGTTTTCGCTTTTGGATCGGTGCATCCTGATTCGGAAGATGTGCTTGAGGAACTGGAACGTATAAAAGAAATGGGATTAAAAGGGGTGAAATTTCATCCCGAGTATCAGGGATTTTACGTTGACGATGCAAAAATGAAACCGATATATAAAAAGATTTCTTCGCTTGGTCTTATAGCAGTTTTTCATGCCGGTTACGACTACGGGTATCCACCGCCGTATCACTGCATGCCCGACAACCTCCTTGGAGCATTAAAGTGGTTTGATTCGCCGGTGATTGCAGCTCATTGGGGTGGCTTAAACTGCGGAACTGAGGTTATTAAAAAGCTTTGCGGAAAAGATATATGGTTTGATTTGTCATTTGGCTATGGCACCATGCCAAGGGCTATTGCACAGGAAATTTTGGACAAACATACGCCCGACAGACTTGTTTTTGCATCTGACATGCCGTGGCACAGACCATCTTGGGAAAAACGGCTTATAGAAACTCTTGATATTTCGCAAGACGACAAGGATAAAATCTATTACAAAAATGCATTGAATTTGCTGAATATTACATATTAAAAATAATTCGAGCCACAACAAAGGTAAAGTCTTTTGTTCCGGCGTTTGTCTCTGCTAAAGGTACAATATGACGGACCATAAGGAAATAGTTTGGGTTTAAGTTTGCTCATGGGGCAGGAAGTATAATTGCACGAAAATCGGGGCAGAAAGATGTACATTATTCCAGTCGGGCAAGGGTAAAAAGCAGAGGAAGGGGGAAGAATAGATAATTCAACATAAAATATTTGCATATTTCACATTTTTTTCCTAAAAATTTATGCATTATGTAGACTGTTTTTTTAAATTATAGTTTGAAATTTAAGAAAATCTATGATAAAATATAAATGTTGTCTAAATTATGTATTATTTGTTAAGGAGGATATACAATGGCGAAAAAAATGAAAACCATGGATGGAAACTGCGCTGCCGCTCATTGCGCGTATGCATTTTCAGAAGTAGCTTCCATCTACCCGATTACGCCTTCTTCTACAATGGCTGAATATGTAGATGAATGGAGCGCAAAGGGACAAAAAAACATCTTTGGTCAAACGGTTGATGTCTGCGAAATGCAGTCTGAGGCCGGTGCAGCCGGTGCGGTGCATGGTTCCTTGCAGGGCGGTGCGTTAACAACGACCTTTACGGCTTCTCAGGGTCTTCTGCTCATGATCCCGAATATGTATAAGATGGCCGGCGAGTTGCTTCCGGCTGTTTTCCATGTCAGCGCCAGAGCGATTGCAGCTCATGCGCTTTCTATCTTCGGCGACCATCAGGACGTTATGGCATGCCGTCAGACAGGCTTTGCCATGCTGGCATCCGGCAGCGTGCAGGAGGTTATGGATCTGGGCGGTATCGCTCATCTTGCTGCTATTCGCGGTCGTGTTCCGTTCCTGCATTTCTTTGATGGTTTCAGAACCTCGCACGAGATACAGAAGATTGAGGTTATGGACTATGCCGATTTGGCTAAATTAGTTGATTATAAGGCACTAAAGGAATTTAAGGACAGGGCACTGAATCCTGAACATCCTGTTCTGCGCGGTACGGCTCAAAACCCGGATGTTTATTTCCAGGGCAGAGAAGCAGCCAACAAATTCTATGATGCCATTCCTGATATTGTGAATGACTATATGCAGGAGATTTCTAAGATTACGGGCCGTGAGTACAAGCCCTTTAATTACTACGGCGCACCGGATGCCGAAGAGATTATTGTGGCTATGGGCTCTGTTTGCGAGGCCATTGAAGAGACTGTGGATTACCTCAATGCAAGAGGCAAAAAGGTCGGCGTGGTTAAGGTGCATCTGTATCGCCCGTTCTCGGCTAAGTACTTCTTTGACGTAATGCCTGCCACAGTTAAAAAGATTGCTGTGCTTGACAGAACCAAAGAGCCCGGTGCACCCGGTGAGCCTTTATATCTGGATATCTGCAATCTGTTCTACGGTAAAGAAAATGCGCCCGTTATTGTTGGCGGACGTTACGGCTTAGGCTCTAAAGATACAACCCCGACTCACATTGCATCCGTATTTGAAAGTCTGGCTGCTGCAGAGCCCAAGAACGGCTTTACCATCTCCATCTGTGATGACGTAACCAATCTGTCTCTGCCGAGCCGTGATACCATCAACGCTGCTCCCGAAGGCACCACCCGTTGCAAATTCTGGGGCTTCGGCTCTGACGGTACAGTTGGTGCGAACAAGGATGCCATCAAAATCATTGGTGACAATACAGATTTATATGCACAGGCATATTTTGATTATGATTCCAAAAAGTCCGGCGGTGTTACCATGTCGCATCTGCGCTTTGGTAAAAAGCCCATTAAATCAACCTATCTTTTGGATGAGGCAGACTACATCGCATGTCATAAGCCTTCCTATGTATATCAGTATGATGTGCTTGAGGGCTTAAAGAAGGGCGGTACCTTCCTTTTGAACTGCGTATGGTCTCCTGAGGAGCTGGAGGACAGATTGCCCGGCCACATGAAGCGTTATCTGGCAGAAAATGATATTCAATTCTATACCATCAATGCTGTTAAGATCGCTTCTGAAATCGGTCTCGGCGGCAGAATCAATATGGTGACGCAGGCAGCCTTCTTCAAGCTGTCTGAGGTTATTCCGCTGGATCAGGCTGTGCCCCTTTTGAAGGATGCCATCGGCAGAAACTAAGGCAAAAAGGGACTGAACATAGTGGATATGAACTGTCAGGCTGTTGATGCTGCTCTTGATGCATTGGTTAAAATTGATATCCCCGCTTCTTGGAAAACAGCAGCAGATGATGAAAATGCAGCTGATGATGCCGGTCGTCCGGAATTTGTTAAAAAGATTGCCGATCCCATTAACGCACAGAAGGGTAACAAGCTGCCCGTCAGCGCCTTCACGGATATTGAGGATGGTACCTTTGAGCAGGGTACTGCTCGTTATGAAAAGCGTACCATTGCCATCAATGTGCCCCAGTGGATTCCCGAAAACTGCATTCAGTGTAACCAGTGCTCATTGGTTTGCCCCCATGCCACCATTCGTCCCTTCCTGCTGACAGAGGAGGAGGCCAATGAGGCTGCTGCAAAGGCAGAAAACTATACCACGCTCCCTGCCAGCGGCCCGCAGCTTAAGGGTCTTAAATTCCGCATTCAGGTTAGTCCCAGAGATTGTGCCGGCTGCGGCGTTTGCGCACAGATTTGCCCGGCTAAGGAAAAAGCACTTGTTATGAAGCCGGTTGACGAGATGGTAGCTAAAGAAGCGGCTAACTGGGAATACTCCATGGGTCTTGAAATTAAAGACAATCTGATGGATAAATCCACCGTTAAGGGTTCACAGTTTGCGCAACCGCTCTTAGAGTTCTCCGGTGCCTGCGCAGGCTGTGGTGAAACACCATATATCAAGCTGATTACTCAGCTCTTTGGTGATAGAATGACCATTGCCAACGCAACGGGATGTACCTCTATTTGGGGTGGCTCCGCTCCCAGCACACCATACACCACCAATGCAAAGGGTCAGGGTCCCGCCTGGGCAAACTCTCTCTTTGAGGATAATGCTGAATTTGGCTTGGGTATGGCGCTTGCTTCCAAGAAGATTAGAAACACCTTAAAGGATAAAATGGAAGAGGCAATTGCCTCCGGCATTGATGCAGCACTCTCTGATGCATTTAAAGAATGGATTGGCGCTATGGATTCTGCTGAAGGCTCCAAGGCTGCTGCAGAAAAAGTTACGGCACTCTTAGAGAAGGCCGACACCTCTAAGGCTCCTCTTGCTGACATTGCAGAGAGAACCGATTACCTTGTGAAGCGCTCTCACTGGGCCTTTGGCGGTGACGGTTGGGCCTATGACATCGGTTACGGCGGTTTGGATCATGTGCTGGCCTCCGGCGAGGACATCAACATCTTCGTCGTGGATACTGAGGTATACTCCAATACAGGCGGTCAGTCCTCCAAGGCAACACCGACGGCTGCAGTTGCGAAATTTGCTGCTTCCGGTAAGCGTGTGAAGAAAAAGGATTTGGGCATGATTGCTACAACTTATGGTTATGTATACGTTGCACAGATTGCTCTGGGTGCTAACATGAACCAGGCACTCAAGGCCATCAGAGAAGCAGAAGCATATCCGGGTCCCTCCATTGTTATTGCGTATGCGCCCTGTATCAACCACGGCATTAAGGCCGGCATGGCAAATACTATTAACGAAGAGAAAAAGGCAGTGGAAACCGGCTACTGGCATCTGTGGAGATTCAACCCGACTCTTAAAGAAGAGGGTAAGAATCCCTTCATTCTGGATTCCAAGGAGCCCACAGGTGACATCAGAAGCTTCTTAGAGGGCGAGAATCGTTACCTCATGCTGAAGCAGGCTTATCCCGATGTGGCAGAGCAGCTGTTCTCAAAGGCCGAAAAAGATCTGCTTGACAGATACGAAATCTATAAGCAGAGAGCTGCTGAATAAAAAAGCAAAACAAATGGCGCACGGCAAAAGCCGTGCGCCATTTTTGTATACAAAAATAAAGATATTTTATATTTTTGTTTTGCGAAAGAATAACTACCTTTTTGAAACTTGTCAAGTATTTCGGACAAAAAGAAACGACAACTTTTAGGAAAAATTGTCGTTTCTTTTTGGCACCCCCGGCGCGAGTCGAACGCGCGACTAATCCTTAGGAGGGACTTGTTATATCCACTTAACTACAGGGGCGTGTATTGTACTATCAACCGCAACTGACGGATTTTTCATAAAAGATGCGCAGAGCGTCGAGCACCTTCTTTTCCATGCGGGAGATATTGGTTTGCGAGGTGTTCATTAATTCTGCGATTTTGCTCTGGGTCATTTCCTCATAAAAGCGATAGCGCACAAAATTCTGCTCGCGCTCGGGCAAAAGGCGCATAAAGCTATCTATAAAATCCTTATTTTCAATCATTAAAAATTCGTCATCCTCTATACCGATGCAGTCCGCCAGCAGAGCGTCTCCATCTGCAATGGGCTGGTCCAGCGAACAGGCGTCCCGGTTTTCGCCCCAGTAAAGAGCCTGAGACAGCTGCTTGGTGCTGACGCCCAGCTGTTTGGCAAGCTCGTCTCTGTCCGGCAGGGTACCGTTTTCTACCAGCTGGCCGTTACGAATTTTGTTGGCTCTGGAAAAAATTTCATACAAATGACGCGGTACACGGATGCAGTTTTTCTTATCCCGGAACAGACGCTTGATTTCGCCCAATACGGTTGCGGTGGCGTAGGTGGAAAAGGCAACACCACGGCTTGTATCAAAACGCTTTGCGGCATGCATCAGGCCGATACAGGCAGATTGATAAATGTCATCAAGCTCCAGGCCTTTTCCGGCAAAGCGACGTGAGAGCAGAGAAGGGATGTGCTGATAAGCCTCCATGATTTCCTCCAGCACCTCCGGCGTTTTTCCGGCATTGTAGCGAAGGAATAAATCCTGCTCCTGTACGTTGTTTACCATGCTTTTTCCTCCTGAAGGTGACGTGAGCGCAATTTAAAAGGAGCTTCTTCTGTTATTTCATAAGCTCTGTGAGCACCGCTACACCGTTCTGATACTGTATATTAAGAGTCTCGTTTTGAGCATCCTCAGGGCGCCTGAATAAAAACATTGCATAGACATCATCATTTGTAAAATTCATATCGGCAAGCACCTTGCTGCCTTGCAGGGAAAGCGCCATGGGGCGGTCATTGTGATACAGCACACGATCGCCGTACGCGTTGATATCTATAAGCTCATTTAAAGGACAAAAGGCGTCTTTTTTAATCATTCTTTCGTAATTAAGGCGGTCAAAGATGAATAGAACGGCTCCGCGGTCAGAAAGTTGTGCTTCCAGCGCTTGTGCATAGGCTTCATAATTTTCGCCCCCTGTATTTTCTGCGAGAAACAGGCGATTTATGGTGATGTGTGCTTCGCCATCGTTATTTGAATCTACAATGACATCGCCTAGCGCCTCGTCAAAATTGATGCTTCCCTCTGTCAAGATATCGGCCGTGACAATCGAAATGTTTAAATCCGTGGCAACCTTTTCGGTCGTTCCGCTGATAAGAAAGGCGATAATCAGTAAAACGAGAATCCCCAAAATGACAGGCGTTTTATAATAGTACCAAAAGTTCTCCAGCTTTTGCTTAAAGGATTGGTTTTCTTCTCTTTGCTTCATGCTTATAACTCCTGTTTTATCAGGCTTGCGGCCTTTTGCGACTCAATCAGTATATACGATTATTATACTGCATTTAGGTCCATTAGTCAAGCCTATCTAAAGAAAGTATTTTGCCACCAAGGAAAGCCTTGCCGGAGGGCATGGCTACAGGTTGGTTACCTGCCGGATGGTGATACCGCCTTTTTCCAGAGAAACGCTGCCGGTACGGCATATTTCCAATATGGTAAAGTCGCGCATCAAATTAATAAATTCGTCAATTCGTGTACTATCTGCCGTCAGGCTGAAAATCATGGCCTCGCGGCTGTAATCAACGGTTTTGGCATCAAAGGCCTTGGCGGCAGTCAAAATTTCCTCACGGCTCTCCGGCTTGTTTGCCATTTTAATCAGCATCAGCTCACAGCTGACGGATTCTGCTTGGTTGAGCTCCCGAATGGAGCAGACGTCCGGTAGCTTATACAGCTGGTTAATCAGCTGATCCTTGTTCACCTCGTCGCCGGCAAAAACGACCGTAATTCTGGAGTAATCATTGGATTCTGTTTCGCTCACCGTCAGGGCAATGATATTAAACTGTCTGCGCCGAAACATGCTGGTCACTCGGTTGAGCACACCAAACTGATTGCGCACCAGCACTGCTACGGTATATTTATTCATACGATTTCACCCTCCTTTTTGACGATGATTTCATCCATGGAGCCGCCGGGCGGCAGCATAGGCAGAACAAATTCATCCTTATTGATAGCACAATCAATCACATAAGGACCATTTGCCGAGAAAGCTTCATCAAGCGCTGCCCTGAGCTCATCAAGGCTATCTGCCTTACGGCCGTCGGCGCCAAAGGCACGGGCAAGACCGACAAAATCGGTCTTTCTCTCCAGCACTGTGCCGGAATAATGCTTTTCAAAAAACAGTGTCTGCCATTGACGAACCATACCCAGCACACCATTATTAAAAATTAGAATGACCAGTGGTACATTATTTGAAACGGCTGTTGCCAGCTCCTGCAGACTCATGCCAAAGCTGCCGTCCCCTGTGACCAGGACTGCGCGCTCACCTGTGGCAAAGTGAGCACCGATGGCGGCACCTAGGCCAAACCCCATGGTTCCCAAGCCGCCGCTGGAGATAAATTTGCGGCGTTTTTTAAAGGTGAGATACTGCGCAGACCACATTTGGTGCTGGCCGACATCTGTGGCCACCGGTGTATTTTCGCTAAGGCAGCCGTTTAATGCTTCCAAAACGTTTTTGGGTGTCATACCCTCGCGTACATCGGCGTAGCTTTTTTCCTCAACGCGCAGGCTGTTGATGGTGCTCTGCCAGTCGACCCGCTCCTTTTTTTCTAAAAGGGGGATGAGCTTTTGCAGTGTTATTTTTACATCGCCTCTCAGGTTATATTGAGAGTGAATGGTTTTTGTAAGCTCTGAGCCGTCAATATCAATATGAATGATGCGGCTGTGTGTCGCAAATCTTGTCTTGTCACCGATGACGCGGTCATTAAACCGTACACCGAGAGCGATGATGCAGTCCGCCTGATGCATCGCCATGGAGGAGGCATAATGACCATGCATACCTTGCATGCCGAGGAAACGAGGGTGTGCCGTGGGGATGGCAGACAGTCCCATCATGGAGCAACCGATGGGTGCATCAATTTTTTCTGCCAGCGCCAAAAGCTCCTCCTGAGCCTCGCCGGAGACCAAGCCGCCGCCGAAATAGATATAGGGTTTTTCGCAGGAATTGATACAGCTGGCGGCCTCTTCAATGCGTATGTCCTTTGCGGCGCTTGGTTCTTCAGGTAGGACTGCAGCCTGCGGCGTGTATTCGCAGACGGCCATCTGGACATCCTTGGGGACATCAACCAAAACCGGGCCGGGTCTGCCGGACATAGCCAGCCGAAAGGCCTCGCGGAGAGTTTCCTGCAGCTCATCGACAGAGCCCACAAAGTAGTTGTGCTTGGTAATCGGAAGGGTAATACCCGTGATATCAATTTCTTGAAAGCTGTCATTGCCGATTTGTGCGGTGGAGACGTTTCCCGTGATGGCAACCATGGGGACGGAATCCAGGTGAGCCGTGGCAATGCCTGTGACAAGGTTTGTAGCGCCGGGGCCGGAGGTGGCAATGACCACGCCGGGCCTTCCGGTTGCCCGCGCATAGCCGTCTGCCGCATGGGCCGCACCCTGCTCATGCGCAGAGAGCACATGCCGGATTTTGTCCTTGTATTTATAAAGTGAATCGTACACATGTAGAATTTGTCCGCCGGGATAACCAAAAACCACGTCACAGTTTTGCTCAATTAAGGTTTTAACGATGATATCTGCGCCGGATAATAGCATATGATGATTCCTCCTTGTCTTTTTTGTTTATATCTTTTTATCGCTTCAGTTTATTGATAATTTGTCTGCCCATCTCGGAGCAGCCCACTTTTTTGCAGGTGGCTGCCTCCTGTTCATCAGAGGGCATAATGTCTGCGGTGCGGTAGCCCTCATCTAAAGCTGCTGAAACGGCATTTTCAATGGCTTCGGCCTCTTCGGCCATGTTAAAGCTATAGCGCAGCATCATGGCGGCAGATAAAATGGTGCCGATGGGATTTGCGGTGTCGGTTCCGGCAATGTCCGGCGCGGAGCCGTGAATGGGCTCATACAGGCCGCAATCGGTGGCCCCCAGACTGGAGGAGGGGATCATACCGATGGAGCCTGTAATCATAGAGGCCTCATCTGAAAGGATATCACCGAACATGTTTTCCGTTACAATCACATCGAACTGTGCCGGATTTTTTACAATCTGCATGGCACAGTTATCTACCAGCATATCCACTAAGGTGACATCCGGATATTCCGCTGCAAGGCGATGCATGACAGACTTCCACAAACGGCTGGAATCCAGCACGTTGCTTTTTTCCACGGAGCAGAGCAGTCCTCTGCGTTTTCTGGCGGTTTCAAAGCCGATTCTGCCGATGCGCTCGATTTCTGCCTCTGTATAGCTCAGTATGTCGGTGGCCTTCTTCTGTCCATCTGCAACCTCTGTTTTGTGGTCGCCAAAATAGATGCCGCCAATCAACTCTCTGACAATGATAAAATCGATGCCTTTATCCACGATGGATTTTTTGAGCGGGGAGGCGCTGGCCAGCTGCGGCCAGATTTTGGCAGGACGATTGTTGCTGTATACCCCCATACCGGCCCGCAAACGCAAAAGGCCCTTTTCGGGCCGTTTATCGCTCGGCATATGGTTCCACTTTTCACCACCGACGGCGCCCAGCAGCACGCTATCTGCGGCCAGGCATTTATCAAGCATTTCCTGCGGGAGCGGATCACCCCAGGCATCAATGGCGCAGCCGCCCATGTCCACCTCGGTGCAGCAAAAGGAATGCCCGTATATGGCTGCAACCGCATCTAGCACTGCTAGAGCCTGTTTGATGATTTCGGGGCCGATGCCGTCACCGGGAATGACAGCAATGTGTTTATTCACTAAAGAGCACCTCCGTCTTTTAATGAGGCAAGCAGACCGCCCTTTTGAATAATGCTTTGAATAAAAGAGGGGAAGGGCTGTGCAAAATATTTTTTGCCTGTGGTTATATTATATATCTCTCCTGTGTTAAAATCAACACTGATTTCATCCTGAGCGGAAATTTCATCGGCAGCCTCGGGGCATTCTAAAATCGGCAGACCGATATTGATGGCGTTTCTATAGAAAATTCTTGCAAAGCTTTTTGCAATCACGCAGCCTGTTCCGCAGGTTTTAATGACAAGAGGTGCATGCTCGCGCGAGGAGCCGCAACCAAAGTTCCAGCCGGCCACCATCACATCACCCGGCTGCACGTTTTTTACAAAATCCGAGTCAATGTCCTCCATGCAATGCAGAGAGAGCTCTGCAGCGTTTGAAGTGTTTAAGTAGCGAGCCGGGATAATGACATCTGTATCCACATTATCCGGATATTTAAAGGCTTTTCCCTTGGTGTTCATTCCTTATTCCTCCTTATACGATGTAATGTAGCCGGCAAGGGCGCTGGCAGCAGCGGTTGCCGGGCCGGCGAGATAAACCTCGCTATCTACATGGCCCATGCGACCCACAAAATTCCGGTTTGTGGTGGCGATGCAGCGTTCGCCGGCAGCTAAAATACCCATATATCCACCCAAGCAGGGGCCGCAGGTGGGTGTAGAGACAACAGCGCCGGCATCAATAAACGCCGTGACATAGCCTCTTTCTGTACATTCGCGCATAATTTCCATCGTGGCGGGGATGATGATGCACCGCACTCCCTCTTTAACCCTTTTGCCCTTTAAGATGCGGTATGCCGTTTCCATATCCTCCATGCGTCCGTTGGTGCAGCTGCCGATGACCACCTGGTCAATTTTAATATGCGAAAGCGCATCGGCGCATTTTGTATTCTCCGGCAAATGGGGACAGCTGACTGTGGGCACGATTTCGGATAGATTTATGTCAATCGTCTGTTCATACTCTGCGTCCTCATCTGCTGCATACACAGCGGGAGTGCGCTCCGTACGCCCCTTCATATAGGCTATGGTGCAATCGTCTACCGGGAAGATGCCGTTTTTGGCACCGGCCTCAATGGCCATGTTACAAATACAGAGGCGGTCGTCCATGGAAAGGGAGCGAACGCCTTCACCGGTGAATTCCATACTTTTATATAAGGCGCCGTCAACACCAATTTTACCAATGATGGTAAGAATTACATCCTTGCCGCTGCAGTTGGGTCTCAGACTGCCCGTCAGGTTAAAGCGAATGGCAGCGGGCACCTTGAACCAGGCCGTGCCCGTTACCATGGCGGCGGCCATGTCTGTGCTGCCCACACCGGTGGAAAAAGCGCCCAGCGCGCCGTAGGTGCAGGTGTGACTATCTGCACCGATGATGCAGTCGCCGGCGCAGACAACGCCCTGCTCGGGCAGAAGCGCGTGCTCAATGCCCATTTTGCCAACATCATAAAAATGACTTATATCGTAAGAGCAGGCGAACTCTCTGCATTGCTTGGACTGCTCGGCAGCTTTTATATCCTTATTGGGGACAAAGTGGTCTAAAACGATGGCGATTTTTTCCTTATCAAATACCTTGGTAAAGCCGGCTTTGTTAAATTCGTTAATGGCAACCGGCGTGGTGATGTCGTTGCCGAGAACAATATCTAGCCTTGCGTTAATCAGCTGGCCGGGCACAACCCTGCAGAGCCCCGCATGGGCAGCCAGAATTTTTTGCGTCATTGTCATTCCCATCATTCATCTCTCCTTTATTGAATGTTGTTAAATGCGCTGAGCAGAGCATCTACACTGGCACGGATAATATCCGTGTTTGTTCCGGCGCCCCAGCTTATGTCGCCCCGATCATTGGTAATGCCGATATAGGCAGCAGCCACGCTGCCGGAGCCCTTTTCCTGCATGCTGTGCTCGGTGTAATCCTGCAGGGTATAGGATGCGCCGGTATAGGCCTTCAGTGCATTGCTTGCAGCATCTAAGGAACCGTTGCCGGTGGCACGGAGTCTTGTCTCCCTGCCGTTTTGCAGGAAGGCAAGCTCAGCTTCAACCATGTCGCCCTTGCGGTAAAAATGCATATCGGAAACGGTAATTGGAGAGTTATGTATAAAGTAATGCTCCTTGAAGATTTCC
>SVKE01000040.1 GCA_015068615.1 Oscillospiraceae bacterium
ATGACCTCTTGCAAATCAGCAAGAGGTCATTTTTCGTAAACTTTTTCGTAAATCTTATTTTTTTGTAGCCTTAACGCTTTGAAAACCGCACTGTTAAGCCAAATTACTTATCAAGTGGCTTCATTGTCGGGAAAAGCAGCACATCCCGGATGGCGGCAGAATCTGTGAGCAGCATGCACATGCGGTCGATGCCGAAGCCGATACCGCCGGTGGGCGGCATGCCGATTTCCAGCGCGTTCATAAAGTCCTCATCCGTGGTGTTTGCCTCCTCGTCACCCTGCGCCAGCAATTCTTCCTGTGCGCGGAAGCGCTCTCTTTGGTCAATGGGGTCGTTGAGCTCGGAGTAGGCATTGGCCATTTCCCAGCCGTTCATGAAGAACTCGAAGCGCTCCACATACTCAGGATTATCCGGCTTTTTCTTGGTCAGCGGTGAAATTTCGATGGGGTGGTCCATCACAAAGGTGGGTTGAATTAAATGCTCTTCTGCGTATTCCTCAAAGAACAGGCTTAAAATATCACCTTTTTTATGACGCTCCTCATACTGCACATGGTGCTCCTTAGCAACGGCACGAGCTTCCTCTAAGGTGTGAATTTCGTTAAAATCTACACCGGCATATTTTTTCACGGCTTCTACCATGGTGATTCTCTCAAAGGGCTTACCCAAATCCATTTCAATGCCGTTGTAAACGATTTTTGTGGTGCCTAAAACTTCCTGTGCCACGTGGCGGTAAAGATTTTCGGTCAAATCCATCATGCCGTAATAATCCGTATAAGCCTGATAGAGCTCCATCAGCGTAAACTCCGGATTGTGCCGCGTGTCAAGTCCTTCATTACGGAATACACGGCCGATTTCATACACGCGCTCCAGACCGCCCACAATCAGGCGCTTTAAATAGAGCTCCAGAGAAATACGCAGCTTAAAATCCTCGTTTAAGGCGTTAAAGTGAGTTTCAAAGGGGCGAGCGGCAGCACCGCCGGCATTGGCTACCAGCATGGGCGTTTCTACCTCTAAAAAGCCTTGCTCATTTAAGTAACTGCGGATGCTGGCAATGATTTTGGAACGCTTGATAAAGGTATCCTTAACCTCAGCGTTCATAATTAAATCCACATACCGCTGACGATATCTCAAATCCGTATCCGTCAGGCCGTGAAATTTCTCGGGCAACGGCTGAAGAGATTTAGCGAGTAGGGTATAGCTGTTTATTTTAATGGAAATTTCTCCTGTTTTTGTGGTGAACACTTCACCGGTGGCACCGACGATGTCACCGATGTCCAGCTTTTTAAAAGCGTCGTAGGCGTCTTCTAAAATGTCTTTCTTGACAAAAAGCTGAATTCGGCCGCTGATGTCATGTAAATCACAGAACATGACCTTGCCCATGCCACGCTTGGACATTAAGCGTCCGGCGACCGTTACGCTTTTGCCCTCTAAGGCGTCGTAATCAGCAATGATTTGCGTGGCAGTATGCGTGCGGTCAAATTTAACCTGCAGGAACGGGTCGGCGCCGTTTTCCTGTAATTCCTTCAGTTTATCCCGCCTGATTCTTAAAATTTCATGTAAATCTGTCTCCACGCTTTGGTTCTGATTTTGTTCCATAATAAAGCCTCCCGGTTATTGTCTTTGGTCAATATCATCTGCCGTATACCAATTCGGCAGACATATGACCTTTACATTATACTACAAAATACAAATTTTGTAAAAGGTATTTTTAAAAAATTTACAATTTATCTGTAATCAATACAAAAACTATTGATTTTTTTTTATAAAATGATATAATTAGAATGTGTGTTTACTTTTTTGATTTGAATTTTAGGGGGATGTGCAATTTGGAAAAACTGGTGGTCAAGGGAGGCAAAAAGCTCTGCGGCGAAGTTAACATTAGTGGAGCGAAAAACGCCGCCGTTGCAATTATACCCGCCGCTATTTTGGTAGACGGCGTCTGCACCATTGAAAATGTACCCGACATTAAGGATGTTCATGTCATTGTTCAAATATTGGAAGAAATGGGTGCAACAGCCCGGTTTTTAGATAGGTATACATTAGAGCTCGATTGCCGCACGCTGCACACGCAGACAGCACCGGGCGAAATGGTACGGAAAATGCGTGCATCCTACTATCTTTTGGGTGCGCTGTTAGGCAGGTACCATGCGGCAAACGTTACCATGCCCGGCGGTTGCTATTTTGGTCCCAGACCGATTGACCAGCATATCAAGGGCTTTGAGGCCATGGGCGCTACCGTCCGGCAAGATGGAGATATGATTGTGGCCCGGGCAGAGACGCTTCGCGGGAGCAGTATTTATCTGGATGCCGTCAGCGTTGGTGCCACGATGAACATTATGCTGGCCGCTGTTTTGGCCGAGGGAACAACGGTGATTGAGAACGTGGCAAAGGAGCCTCATATTGTAGACCTTGCCAATTTTTTAAATGCCATGGGAGCGAACGTTAAGGGCGCCGGTACGGATGTTATACGTATCCGTGGTGTAAAAAAACTGGCCGGTGGCTCGTATTCCATTATTCCGGACCAGATTGAGGCCGGAACCTTCATGGTGGCCGCGGCTGCTACCGGCGGTGATGTTTTGGTAAAAAACATCATTCCCAAGCATATGGAATCCGTCAGCGCTAAGCTCAGTGAGATTGGTGCTATGGTGACAGAATATGATGACAGCATTCGTGTTGTCGGCAGTGAAAAAATTGCCAGTGTGAACATAAAAACCCTGCCGTACCCCGGCTTTCCCACGGATATGCAACCGCAGTTTGTAGCCCTTTTATCCGTCGCAAGCGGCAACAGCCTGGTGACAGAGGGAGTTTGGGATAACCGCTTTCAGTATATCGGAGAGTTGCTCCGGCTGGGTGCCAGAATCCGCGTGGATGGAAAGACGGCCTTTATTACCGGTGTGGATCATTTAGAGGGAGCGCCGGTGTGTGCAACAGATTTGCGCGGCGGTGCCGGCATGGTTATTGCCGGTTTGATGGCCCATGGACAGACAGAAATTACGGACCTTGATCATATTGACCGTGGCTATGAGAAAATGGAGGAAAAATTTCAGGCCTTGGGTGCAGATATTGTCCGTGTGTCTTACTAATTTGTATTTTAATCTAGCTTAAAGGAGTTTTGCAGTATGAAAAACAGTCAGATCGTTTTAGCCGGCTTCGGCGGACAGGGCATTCTGTTTGCCGGAAAGGTTTTGGCATATGCCGGGCTTAAGGCAGGGCAAGAGGTTTCTTGGCTCCCGTCTTATGGCCCCGAAATGCGTGGCGGTACCGCCAATTGCAGCGTGGTTATTTCCGATAAGCCGGTAGGTTCGCCGGTCATTTCCAAGCCTGATGTGCTGATTGCCATGAACCGTCCTTCTCTGGATAAATTTGAAGATTCGTTGCCTGCCGGTGGCTTGATTCTTGTCGACAGCTCACTGGTAGACAGAGAGGTTACCCGTAGTGATGTGAAGGTTATCAAAATTCCGGCTCGTGAGCTGGCTCTTGAGGCAGACCTTGGCAATCTTGCAAACATGGTTATTATTGGATGCCTGCTCAAGGAAACAGGGTTATTTACTCTGGAGGAAATTAAGGCGGGCCTGGAAAAGAGCATTCCGGCTTCTAAAGCCGCATTATATGATAAGAATGTAAAGGCAATCGAACTGGGCTATACGTATGCATAAACAAGAATTTTCCTTTGATGGCGGACGTGTGCTTTCCTGTTCTGC
This sequence comes from Oscillospiraceae bacterium, assembly GCA_015068615.1. Lineage (GTDB taxonomy): Bacteria > Bacillota > Clostridia > UBA1381 > UBA9506 > UMGS755. The sequence continues at coordinate 3,700 of SVKE01000040.1, forward strand.
CTTTTCTGCAACCGGCGTTGTGCGCCACGGATTTTCAACACGCATCGGCGGGGTAAGCACCGGTGCGTTCTTTTCTTTAAATCTGGGGATGCACACGGCAGATGATGCAGAAGGGGTGCAGCATAACTTTAGCCTTTTTTGCCGTGATCTTGCCATTGATCCTGCGCATCTTGTGCTCTCGGAGCAGGTGCATGAAACAGTTCTTTACAAGGCCGGACGCAGTGACTGCGGCAAGGGCCTTTACAAGGAAACAGATTTAAACGGCGTGGACGGTCTCATCACAGATGAGCCGGGCGTAGCACTTGCTACGTTCTATGCCGATTGTACACCGATTCTCTTGCTCGATCCCAAGCGGCGGGTGATTGCCTCTGTCCATTCCGGCTGGCGTGGTACCGTGCAAAAATTTGCACGCAAAGCAGCCTTCTTTATGCAAAAGGAATATGGCGCCAAGCGGGAGGATATTCTGGTGGCAATCGGCCCCTCTATTAAAGCCTGCCACTTTGAGGTGGATGAGGAGGTTTACTTAGATTTTGCAGCTGCTTTTGGCACCCGGGCAGAGCGTGTGACCCGTTTTAAAGACGGTAAATATTATGTTGATACAGATGCGCTGAATCTGGGACTTCTGCAGGAGGCGGGTATCCCGCGTGAAAATATCAGCGTTTGCAGCCTTTGCAGCTATTGTGAAGAGGATTTGTTTTTTTCTCACCGCAGAAGCGGCGGGAACACGGGTCGCATGTGCGCCGTGATCGAATTAACATAAGATAAAAAAGGGGTGGCAAAATGGAACGAACAGTTCTGGTTGTCGATGACGAAAGACCGATTCTTGATATTTTAAAGTTTAATCTTGAAAAAGAGGGCTTCAGTGTGCTGGGGGCGGCAGACGGAGAGGAAGGACTTTTGCTTGCGCTGACAAAAAATCCTGATCTGATTCTGCTTGACATTATGCTTCCCAAAATAGATGGCTTTGACGTGTGCAAGCGCATCCGTGAAAAATCCAATGTGCCGATCATCATGATTACGGCCCGCGAGGAAGAGGTAGATAAGGTTCTGGGCCTTGAGCTGGGTGCAGACGATTATATCACCAAGCCCTTCAGCGTTCGGGAGCTTATGGCAAGAGTCCGTGCCAATATGCGTCGCTTTTCCGGCGATGCCAAGGAGGATAACGGCGACATTATTGTCGCCAGAGATGGTCTCGTGATTAACACAACGAAATATGAGGCTATTAAAAACGGCATCACTCTGGATTTGACCCTGCGCGAATATGAACTGCTGAAATTTTTGGTGATACAGCCGAACCGCATTTTCTCCCGCGAGGCGCTATTGTCCAGTGTATGGGGCTATGAGTTTTACGGGGATGTACGAACGGTTGATGTTACCGTGCGGCGTCTTCGGGAAAAAATTGAAGACGATTCGAGCAACCCCACATACATTATGACAAAGCGGGGAGTTGGCTATTATTTTGATAAAAAGGGGCAATAACTGTTTTCCAAAACCGGAGGGATGAACCATGTTTAAAAGCCTGCAGTGGAAAATGGTGGCTGTTTTTGTGCTGTTGGTCCTGGCGATTATGTCAGTGGTTGGCACGTTTTTAATCCTGTCTGTTACCAACTTCTATCACAACATGTTTGCCGGCGAGATGGATTCTGTGTTTACCGAGTCCTTTATCAGCCAGCTTGCCGAGGGCTCTACAGGTGATGAAAGCTATATAAAGGAAGTTTTAAACGCCCATACCACCGCGCGGATGGGGATTGATTCATATCGGAATTATTACCTTCTTTCTGCAGAGGACGGCACCGTGATTGACAGCTCTGTGGACAATGCTGAGGTGCCACCCGTGCAGACGGAAAACCTGATTACAGCGCTTTCCGGCAGTGTGGGAAAGGAGGTTAGTGCCCGGTCTGCTATCATGGATTATGCAGTTCCGATCCGGGGTGACGGATTTTCCTATATCATTTACATCATGGATACGAAGGAAGAGCTGACGGTTATTATTCAGCGTATTTTTTCTATTATTGTGCAGGCGCTTTTTTTAGGTGTGGCGATTTCTCTGGTTATGGGTTATTTCCTGTCCCGTACCATCACGACGCCTATCTCTAATTTAACCAAATCGGCAAAGCATTTGGCAGAGGGTGAGTTTGAATATCGCATTGATGTTAAATCCGATGACGAAATCGGCACTCTAACAGAAACCTTTAATGATATGTCCATCAGGCTGCAGGAGGTCGTGCAGCAAATGTCTACAGAAAAAAACAAGGTAGAGGCCATTTTGCTCAACATGACAGACGGCGTTATGGCCTTTGCGGCAGATGGCAGCGTAATCCATATTAATCCCACGGCTAAAAAAATGTTTGCAATGGACGACGGCGAACCCATAGAGTTTGACAGCTTTTTTGCTCGTTATCATGCAGACGTGCATTTGGGAGATATGTTGTACTTAGAGGATAACCGCTTTTTGGAGCGAGACATCGTGCTCTCGGAGCTTATCATTAAGGCAAGCTTTGTCTTGTTTGAGGATGAGTTTGATAACACTGCCGGTGTGCTGGTGGTGCTCCACGACGTGACACGGCAGCAGAAGCTGGAAAACTCCCGGCGGGAATTTGTGGCAAATGTATCTCATGAGCTGCGCACGCCGCTGACCACCATTAAGTCTTATGCGGAAACTCTTTTAGATTTGCAGGAGGGTGCTGCTCCGCAAACCACCTTTACCAATACCATTATTAATGAAACGGATCGTATGACAAGGCTTGTGAAGGATTTACTTGTGCTCTCCAGCCTTGAACAATCCGACCAGCTTAAAAAGACGGAATTTGATATGCTGACTCTGGTATCTGACGTGGTGGATACCATGACGCTGGTTGCAAGGGAACAGGGGCATCGCCTCTCTCTTAAAACCGAGACGGCTCCCGGCATGTTTTACGGTGACAGGGATAAGCTGGAGCAGCTTTTATATAATATTATTTCAAATTCCATTAAATATACGCCGAATGGTGGTAAGATTGATGTCCTCCTTGGCAGGACATACGGCAACGTGTATTTAAAAGTAAAGGACACCGGCATCGGCATTCCAGAAAAGGATTTAGGCCGACTTTTTGAACGCTTTTACCGGGTGGATAAAGCCAGAAGTCGCGAACAGGGAGGTACCGGTCTGGGTCTCGCTATTTCAAAAAGCATTGTGGAGGCCCACGAAGGAAGCATTTCCATTTCAAGCGTGCTTGGTAAGGGCACGGAGGTTACGATTAACCTGCCTGTTTTACTGGTTCAGGAGGTCTAAAAAGGTAGCTTGGATTTTTAAAAGCATGAAATTGTAAATGTAACATAATCTTTCTGTAACATTTCTGTAAAAAACGTGTGGTAAAATATAGCTGAGACAATAAAATTTATGGATAGTATCTGCTATTTGGAACAGATATTTGCATGTGTCCGTCCCTGTTTTTTTGGGGGCGTGTAAATCTTGAATGGAGGAGATTCGATTGACAGCTACATGTACATATATAAAGCGCGCAATCAAAGTATCGCTGGTCTTTTTTTTGATGGCCTTCATGCTTATGGCAGCAATCGGCGTGCATGCTGCACCGGAGGAGCTACCCGCAGAGGTGGAATCGACGGCTGTCGGTATTGTTACTCTAAAGGCGCCTGATCAGCTCTCCGTATCCACCACCAATAAAAAGCTGCCCATATCAGCCACAGCTCCGCAGGGCGCTACGGTGACGGTATATCGCTATAATTATGCCACCGGCACCTACCAGCGCATATGGGTAGGCGATGCACCTTTAGAGGCTGTTATCGGATCGACAATGCTCTTTGCTGGGCAGGTTGATTTAAACTCCGGAATGAATAAATTTTTAATCCGCGGTGGCTGGGATGACAACACATACACCGTTGTCAAGTTTGATGTGAACCTTTTGAATGAAGGGTTTATGGATAGAATTAAAGGAATTATTAATGTTATTTTTAACTAGTATCGGGCAGATGATTTTTCGGGGTGTTCTGGCGGTTTTTTCTCCGGTCGGATGAAAAAAAGGCAGATGCCCTTTTTTCTTTTCGGTTGTGGCGGCAGTTTGTTTATAACCGGGGAAGGAGGCAACAGATGCTGAAAAACATGATAAAAAACGTCTTGTTAGCTTTTTCGGTGCTGACGGCTTTTATTTTGCTGTATCAGGTTTGGTTCAGTGGTTATTTCCTGCCGGACGGCTACGATTATGTCACCTCCGGTTTAAAGACTTACATTATTAATCCTGTTACCGGTCTTTTCAAAAGAGATGCTGATGCTGATTTTTCGCAGAATTTGAACGCGCTGTTAAAGCCCGAAAAAATAGTGGTAAATCTTTCCGGGGAGCGGAGGGTTTTCACAAACGGCACAACGGGCTTTGACGAAAGTCTGGAATTTTCCGCTGATATTTTAAGCAGCTTTCTGCTAGAGGAGTATAAGCTAATTAGCAAAGAGACAGTGAATCTCGATGCATATACCTCGGTCTTAAAGGGAAAATCAATCTATGTGGATTACGGCAAAACCTGTGACTCCCGGCTTTTGTCCTTTGCTGTCAGCGGGCAGGATACAAATCCTTACACGACAGAGTTGCATTCCTTTCAAGGCTATATCATCAGCATGCACGACAGCATCCTAAACCATATTTCCATTTATATTAAGGATGAAAAGAGCGGTAATATTTATAAATATGTGGTTGAATCCGATCAGAGCGATTTGGAAACTCAGCTTGGCCGCCTGCTTGCGCTAAAGCCCTCGGAGGTTACGCTTTCCTATTCCTTTGAGCTGAACTTTCATAAGCAGCAGGAGGGACAGGAGACCAAGCTTATGTTTGACCCGATGATTTTAATGGAATTAATGCCTGCACAGGTAGAGACGGTGCGTGGCTATACGTTGGCAGATTTTGACCAGAATCTGAATTTTTATCAAGAGGACAGTGTGCTGAATCTGTTTGCAATCAACACCCGCAGCATTGGAAAGTACACGGATTTAAACAATGCCAAGGTGTTTGTGGCAAACAACGCCACACTCACGCTACATCCCGGTGGATACCTTGAATATCAGGTAGTTCAGGGCGGTCGCGGCATTGATATTGCCGGTAAGACAGATAAAAGCGATTATGATATATACAAGGCGACCGCCAATGCCGTTGACTTTGTTACAGACTTATCTGCCGGTTTCCCACCGGAATTTTTTGAGCATCTGCAGTTGAGCAGTGATCTGATTGACGACACAACGCAGCAAGGCGTATACACTGTTTGCTTTGATTATTGTTTAGACGGTATTCCGGTTCTACACCAAACCGAAGCCGGTCCGGCTCATTCTGTTGAAATGGAAATTGATAATGGCTATTTAAAATCCTACAGGCAGTTTACCCGGGCTTATGAGAAGGTTGAGGGAGAAAAAAACCTTCAGCCGATTATTGCAGCAGCAGATACACTGGTGGATACGCTGTATACAGGGCAGAGCCCCCTTCAGGTCAAGAAGATTACACAATCTTATTTGGACATGATGAAAGAGGGCGTAGAGCCATGCTGGAGCGTACATGTAGATGATGAGGAAAGACTGATTAGGTGAGAAGGTGAAATATGAACTGGGGACGAGCGAAAACCATTTTAATCGTGCTGTTTTTGGCCCTGGATGTCTTTTTGCTGGTGATTTTGATGCGGACAAGGCTCTCGTCCTTGCAGATTTCGGAAGACACCGTAATAAAAACAGCGCACATTCTGCAGGAGCACGGGATTCACATTACACCGGAACAATTTCCCGTGCAACGAAAAGCTAATCGGAATGTGATTCTAAAGAATTATTTTGAAACACCATCACAGGCTGCCGAGCAGCTTTTAGGTCGACACTTTGATACGTTGCTTTTTGATTCAGAGGCTCATGCTTATCGTTACGAAAATCAGGAAGCAACACTCTGCATCAACGGAACGACCTTCACTTATGAAGTCAAGCGACAGCCCTCTTCATTGGTGCGGGAAGGGACTATCGAAAAGGAGACTGAGCGCATTTTGCATTTGCTCGAATCCATGGGCTTTGCGAAGGAAACTTTGGCTCCGATATCTTTTTCTAAGACGGAAAAAGGCTATAGTCTTGAGGTTGTTCCTGTGTATAAAAAGGCAAGAGTGTACGGCGTTGTTATGCATATTACAGCGGACAATGAGGGTATTCTTACAATATCAGGCAATTGGTTCACTCCCGTTGCGACGGAGCAGCAGGAGAACGAAAGGCTTTTAGATGTGACAACGGTGTTGGTGAATTTGATGTACCGGCCGGAGTTACAGGGCATTCGGGTGGAACGCTTAGAAAGCGGGTTTTTGGTGCACGATGACTTTTTGAGTAGCCGCGAGATAGCCGCTGTGCCGGTGTATATTCTCACAGAGAAAAAAGGCGAGCGATTTTATTTTGATGCACGCACCGGCGTGCAGATTCAGTAGAGATAGAAAGGATATGTTATTATGCTGGTTGATGTAGCAGAAATACAGATTCAGTCCGGAAACGGCGGAAACGGCCTTGTTTCCTTCAGACGTGAAAAGTATGTGGCAGCGGGCGGTCCGGACGGCGGTGACGGCGGACGCGGCGGTGATGTGGTATTTATGGCGGATGCGCGCCTGCTAACCCTCATGGACTTTCGTTATAAAAAGGAGTATAAGGCTCAAAATGGCGGTGACGGAAAAGGAAGCAAATGCACCGGTAGTAGCGGAGAGGCTCTGGTGATTCGTGTGCCTGTGGGTACCATCATTAAGGATGCGGAAACAGACAGAGCCATTGCGGATTTAAACCGTGACGGCGCCCGGTTTGTGGCCGCTCGGGGCGGAAACGGCGGCTGGGGAAATGTGCATTTTGCAACACCCACCCGTCAGGTGCCTAAATTTGCCAAGCCCGGCGAACGCGGTGTTTCCCGCCGCATTAAGCTGGAGCTTAAGCTGCTGGCAGATGTTGGCCTTGTGGGTTTTCCAAACGTGGGAAAATCCACGCTTTTATCGGTGGTAAGCGGCGCAAGGCCTAAAATTGCCGATTATCATTTTACGACCTTAGAGCCCAATTTAGGTGTTGTTTCCGTAGGCGAGGGAGATAGCTTTGTGCTGGCAGATATCCCCGGGCTGATTGAAGGTGCTAGTGAGGGCATCGGGCTCGGTCATGCCTTTTTGAAGCATGTGGAAAGAACGCGTCTGTTGCTGCATTTGGTGGATGTGTCTGGCATAGAGGGGCGGAATCCAATTGAGGATTTTGACACCATTTGTAAGGAAATGGAGCTTTACAACCCGCAGTTGGCAGAAAAGCCGCAGGTTGTAGTGGCAAATAAGACGGATATCATTACAGATCCTGATTTGTATGAGGCCTTTAAAAAGGAAATGGAGGCCAGAGATCTTCTGTTTTTTGAGATATCTGCGGCAACCCAAAAGGGCACTCGCGAGCTGATGGCCTTTGCCAGTGGCTGCTTAAAGGAATTGCCCATGCCGGAGCAGGAGATTTTTGAGGATGTTCCCATGGAGGTGGGAGATGAGGACAGTTTCTCTATTGAAAGAGAAGAAGAGGTGTATTGCGTAACAGGTCCTCGCGCGGAGCGGATAGTTGCCAGCACGAATTTTTCAGACTATGAATCCCTGCAGTTTTTCCAACGCTCGCTACGCGATTCCGGCATCATTGATGCCCTGGAGGAGGCCGGCATCAATGAGGGTGAAACGGTACGCATGTGCGATTTGGAATTTGAATATATGAAGTAGGAGGCAAACGATGCAGCCTTTTGAGAATCAGCGCACCATGACGGCACACGCCAAAATTAATTTATGCTTGCATGTTTTAGATAAACGCAGCGACGGGTATCACAACATTATCAGTCTGATGCAGATGGTGGACTTTGGGGATGAGGTGACGGTACGCCATACAAAAGAAGCAGGCATACAGATTGAAACAAGCAATGCCGACCTGCCCACAGACAGCGCCAATATCGCCTATCGTGCCGCAGCGCTCATGCAGGAGACCTATCAGCTTTCCGGCGGGTTTTTTATACGGCTGAAGAAAAAGATCCCTGTGGCGGCGGGGCTTGCCGGCGGCAGCACAAATGCGGCGGCTGTGATGCAGCTCATCAATGAGCTTTGCGGTCTTTCTCTCTCTGTATCGGAGCTCGCGGCCCTTGGTGTGAAGCTGGGCGCGGATGTGCCCTTTTGCCTGTATAAAAAGCCGGCTTTGGCCGAGGGTATCGGCGAACGTCTAACCCCTGTCAGCGGCCTTAAAAATTGCCGGATTGTACTGGTGAATCCCGGAGTTTATGTTAGTACGGCAACGATTTATCGTGAGCTGGATTGCGAAAAAAGACCTATTTCTGCAGATGTGCAACCACTTCTTGCAGCTCTTTCTGCCGGAGATTTGTCGGCGGCCTTCCCCGAAATGACAAACAACATGCAGGCGGCTGCACAACGCCACTGTCCGGAGATTGCAGATTTAATTGAGAAGCTTTATGCTGCCGGCGCCGACCATGCCATGATGAGCGGCAGCGGTGCCACCTGTTTTGGCATTTTTACCACTGAGCCGGATGCAAGGAGGCTGCAGGGAATTTTTGGCAAACAGCTGGTGGCTGTTACAAAGCCCATTATATAAGTTTGATATACAAGGGATACAATGTAGGGGTCGATGCCTACATTGATCCGAAAGCGGACAGATATGGGCACCTTTCCCTGCAAAATTTTTTGTCCCTGACTTAACGAGAGCATAGTAAGAGTGTCGAAAATTGGCGAAAAAAGTTAGGATCAAAAAATCGAAAAAGGAGAGTATTAGCAGATGGGAATATTAATAGAGTTATTCTTAATATTTGCTAAAATAGGTTTGTTTACTTTTG
>SVKE01000041.1 GCA_015068615.1 Oscillospiraceae bacterium
AGAAATCCGCGCGCCGCAGATGTAGCCAACGCTCATCACCGCCGGATAAATCTGTGTACCGATTTCGCCGGCAAAGCCTTTTACATGGAAGGAAACCTCACCAGCCACCACTCTAAGTCCGTCTATGATAAATTTAAACAGCGCGGCAAAGCCCATGCCAGCAAACACAGTAGATGCGTTCGCGCCGCCCTCCTCGCCTGCCAAAAGCACCTCTGCACAGGCCGTTCCCTCCGGGTACGGCAGTACACCATGTTCCTTGACAATGAGAGCGTTACGCAGCGGCACCATGAAAAATACACCTAAAAGTCCACCTAAGAGGGCAATCAGAGTAATCTCCAAAATGCCGGGCTTGTCCATTTTTCCCTCAGCAGCCCACAAAAACAGAGCCGGTAATGTAAAAATTGCTCCTGCGGCCAAGGATTCACCGGCGGAGCCAGTTGTCTGCACAATATTACTCTCCAAAATCGAATTTTTGCGCATCACAACACGGATGACGCCCATGGCAATAACAGCCGCCGGAATTGAGGCCGAAACCGTCATGCCTACCCGAAGTCCCAGATAGGCATTAGCTGCGCCGAATACCACAGCTAAAATAACACCCATAAGGATAGAGGTGATTGTGATTTCGGGAGTAATTTTCTCAGCAGGTACGTATGGCTTGAACTCATTTTGATTATTCATATGTGCTCCATTCCGTCGTACAAAACGACTTTTTTCTATTGTATTTTATTGTAACATATCAGTCATAAAAATGCAAGTCCGCCGAGTTGTTATTTGCAGCGTTCCAAAAGCTCTGTAAGCAACTCATATGTTTCTTTTGTTGACGAAATGGAAAGCTGCTCGCCGGTGGTATGCACAGCCTCCAGTCGCGGGCCGATGGCAATGCAGTCAAGCTCCTGAATGCCGGCTGCAAAAATACCGCATTCCAGCCCTGCATGGATAGCCGTGACAATCGGCTCCCTTCCGTAATGCTTCTTATATATCTGTTTATACAGTGCCTGGAGCTCAGAATGATCTTTAAATTCCCAGGGAGGATAGTAGCCGTATGACTCAAAGGAAAAGCCCATTCCCCCTGCAAAGGCCTGCATTTTTTCCAGAAGTGCCGTCATTGCCGTGCTTTTATTGCTACGTATAGAGAAGGTCATTGCAACATTGTCCTTCTCCGTTTTCAACACTCCCAGATTTAACGAGGTCTCCACAAGTCCGGCAATGGTCATGCTCATATCTATCACACCGGAGGGAGCAGAGCCCAAAGCAAAAATCAGCGCCTTTTGTGCATTATCTGCTAAGACCTCAAACTCTCCCTGCTCCAGCAGCTGAATCTGTGGCGCAAAATTTGGCTCACGATCAGCAAGCTCTGCCTTCACAACGGCAAGATAGGCCTCCAGCTCTTTAAAAAGCGCATCTGCGTTCGATGCCACAAGGTCAGCAACACAGCGATTGGTAATGACATTATCCCTGTCGCCGCCATCTACGGAAATAATGGAAAAGTTCGCCACCTGTATGCAATGGTTCAAAATGCGTCCCATCAAAACATTAGCATTCACTCTGCCCTTATCTATTTCCACGCCGGAATGGCCGCCAATGAGCCCCTGCAGAACGAGTTTGATTCTCCTGCCTGTTGCAGCTTTACGCACATAAGGCAAGGTCATTTTAAGGCATATGCCGCCGGCGCAGGAAACCGTTATGGTTTCCGGATCCTCCGCATCAAGATTGATCATTTTTTTGCCTTTTAGGACATTCATCGAAAGCTTTCCGGCACCAATCATGCCGATTTCCTCATCGGTGGTAAAAACGGCTTCGAGCGGCGGATGTGCAAGGCTGTCACTTTCCAGTACAGAAAGAATCATGGCCACGGCAATGCCGTTATCTGCTCCCAGTGTTGTGCCGCGGGCCCGGATGTAATCTCCCTCTGTGTAAAGCGTCAAGCCCTCGTTTTCAAAATCAATGGTGCTATCTGCATCTTTTTGACAAACAATGTCAAGGTGTCCCTGCAGAATGACGGGCTTGCTTTTCTCATAGCCACAGGAGGCCTCCTTATAGATAATGACGTTATTTGCCTCGTCCCGAATCGCCCGCAGGCCGTGCGCTTCTGCAAAGGCCATGCAATAACGGCTGATGGCCTCCATGTGGCCGGAGCCGCGTGGAATGGCGCTGATTTCCTCAAAGTAGTGAAAAACACGCGCTGGTTCAAGGTTTGAAAGTATCTTCATCATGTCCATCCTTACTTGTTTTTCTTAGTTTTACCTGTATATGTTAAATGCATACCGCCTTTTTCGTTAAAACGGATACCGCACGCATCTGTGTACGGTATCCGTAAAAGCCGTCTTTTATTCCCCGGTTTTTTCCTCTGCCTGCCGTCGCAGAATGCATGATAAATCCCCCTTAATATTTTTTTGATTTAATTGCAGAATTTGTGCACGTTTCGTTCAATGTGCCACGACTTGTAGGGAACGGGCTTTCTCGTTCCGTCTTTTTCGGCAGGGCAATCCCCTGCCCTACATTGTATCATAATGACGTATAGTTTTCAAGTTTTTTCCTTACAAGCATCCACAAACAACCAAACGGTTGTAATTTTTAATAACCTGAAAAAAAGTGTTTACAAAAGATTCCGGTTATGGTATAATACTATCTCGTTGAGACAAATATGCACCTTTAGCTCAGCTGGTAGAGCACCTGACTCTTAATCAGGGTGTCCAGGGTTCGAGTCCCTGAAGGTGTACCAAATAAAACCGTGTACCAAAAGGTATGCGGTTTTATTTTTATCAGGGACGAGATTTTTACCATTTATTTCATTTTTCTTAAAGAAAAATATTGAAATTTTTTTCTAAATATGCTATATTTATTTAGTATTGAAATAATAGCAGCCGGAAAGGGGTATCACGTATGAAGAAGATTTATGAAGGCAAAACCAAGGATGTGTACAGTCTGGAAAACGGCAATGTGTTGCTGAAATTTAAGGATGACTGCACGGGTAAGGACGGTGTGTTTGATCCCGGTGAAAATACTGTGGGTTTAACGATTGAAGGAATCGGCAGGGAGAATTTGAGAACCTCCGTTTATTACTTTGATTTACTCAAAAAAGCAGGCATCAAAACGCATTATGTCAGCGCAGATGTAGCGGAAGCAACTATGGAGGTTCTGCCCGCAACCGTATTCGGTCACGGCCTTGAGGTCATCTGCCGCCTTGTTGCAACCGGTAGCTTTATCCGCAGATACGGAGAATATATAGAAGATGGAACACCGCTTGACGGCGGCTATGTTGAGTGCACCTTTAAAAACGATGCCAAGGGCGACCCGCTGGTAACCGGTGAGGGGCTTGCGGCTCTGGGTGTTATGACTCCCGATCTTTTTGAAAGCATGAAGGCTCAGACCCTTGCCATCACAAAGATTGTGGCTGATGATTTAAAAACAATCGGGCTTGATTTGTGGGACATTAAATTTGAATTCGGCTATAATAACGGTCAGGTTATTTTGATTGATGAGATTGCCTCCGGCAATATGCGTGTGTATAAGGACAGCAAAATTGTTGAGCCGGTTGAGCTGACCAAGCTAATATTAAACAGATAATTTTTCCTTGTCTATAAGGGGCTGCAGCATTTTGCTACAGCCCCTTTTTAGCGGATACAAAATTGTACAGGATTGGAGGTTTCCGATTTTTTACAATCTCCTCTAATGCGTTGTACTTAAAAACCTCTGCTTAACCTTTGCCACATTGCTCTCGTCTGCTTCCTTTTCCTGATACCAGCCCCGGGCACTCATGTTTTCATAAACCTGCGCACCCAAATCCTGCTCCTCTGCCAAAATATTAATAAATGCGCTGCGAAGCTGTTTGTTTGTACACTCGCCGGCATAGGTGTTATAGCCGGAGGCAATATGCCTTTGCGAGGAAAGGCCGTCTGTCAGCATTTCTCGCTCGGATAATTGTTTTTTTTGCTGGTTCATTTCCTCTCTCCCCCTTATTGTAAATATCCCATTAATGTGTTAAAGTGCTGCTGATGCTTATCTGCAATCTGGTTGCAGGAGGCCTTTAGCTGTGCATCCAGACAATGCTGTGCATACTGCCTGAACTTATGGATTAATAGCTGTTCCTGCTCCAGCTGCTCCTCAAGAGCCATCAGTTCTTTTTCGGTCAGGTTCATAAAATCACCCTCTCAGAATCGTTTTACCTTATATATCTTTCTTCAATTTTTCTTAAAATATGCGCATATTCTCTGCATCTTCTGCTTTATATTATCTTTCCGGGTTGCACTTTATAAGCAGCCTCACTGCAATACACATAAGCTTTTGTCGAAAACTTCTCATAATTCGACAAAAGCTTATTTTTTTCTATGAAGGAAACAAGCCATCCTCCGTCGAATAAGAAAAGGTAAAATTTTACAATTATAGATGCGTACTGCATCAAGAGGGAGGAACTGTTTTGCAGGTTAAACTAAAGAAAAATCAAAACATCCTGATTGTCACCCTGCAGGGTGAGCTGGACCATCACGAAGCGGAAAAAATCAGAGACGGAATTGAATACGCCGTGACCAACGGGCATATGAAGCATCTGATTTTTGATTTCTCCGGGCTTTCCTTCATGGATAGCTCCGGCATCGGTATGGTTATCGGGCGATACAAGCTGATACAGTCCTTAGGTGGGCGCGTGGCGCTGATTTGCAACGGCAGAATGCGCCGTCTGGTTGAAATGTCCGGACTTGCACGTCTGGTCGCCGTTTGCGAAAGCCTGGATGACGCCTGTCAGGCTGTGAAGGAGGGATAAAGATGGATAATACAATGAAGCTGGAATTTTTAAGTAAATCTGCCAATGAAGGCTTTGCCCGTGCTGCGGTTGCTGCTTTCATCAGTCAATTGGACCCCACCTTAGAAGAGCTGGCCGATATAAAAACCGCCGTTTCGGAGGCCGTTACCAACGCCATTGTTCACGGCTACGGACACAGCGCCGGCAAGATTACCCTTTCTTGTACACTCACCGAAGAGAAAAAAGCCGTCATCACGGTGGAGGATGCAGGTCGCGGCATTGAGGACATATCGTCAGCCGTGCAGCCGCTTTATACTAAATCAGACGATTCCGAGCGCTCCGGAATGGGCTTTACTGTGATGGAAACCTTTATGGACAGCATGGAGGTGCGCTCTCATCCCGGAGCCGGCACCACCATCATTCTGACAAAGCAAATTACCGGCGGCAGCGACGCCTGTTAGGCAGGTGAAAGCATGACTGCCTACGAACTACTAAAACGCGCCGCAGCCGGCGACAAAGAGGCAAAGGAACAGCTTGTAAAAGAAAATAGCGGTATGATTTATCTGGTAGTAAACCGCTTTCGCCATCGGGGTGCTGAGCCGGATGACCTGTTTCAGGTGGCATCCATCGGCTTTTTAAAGGCCTTAGAGCGCTTTGATGTAAGTCTGGGATTGCAGTTTTCTACTTATGCCATTCCGGTGATGATGGGAGAAGTCAAGCGATATCTGCGTGATAACGCTCCTATAAAAGTCAGCCGCAGCTATAAGGAGCTTTCCGGAAAAGCCGCACTTTTGCGCGAACAACTGATGCAAAAAAGCGGTCAGGAGCCCACTTTAAAGGAATTGGCTACGGCTCTTAACGTTGAGCCGGAGGAGCTGGCTGCTGCGCTTTGTGCAACACGGCCACCAGAATCCTTAGAGGAGCTTCGCGCAGGCTCTGATATTTCGTTATTGGACACCGTGGCCACCGGAGAGGAAATGCACATTCTGGACCAGATTGCCATCCGTGAATTGATTGACTCTTTGCCCGAACGAGAACAAAAAATAATCCTCCTGCGGTACATAAAGGAACTGACCCAGACGCAGGTGGCGTCAATGCTCGGCATCTCTCAGGTACAGGTTTCCCGCCTTGAAAAAAAGATTTTACAAAAGCTGAAAATACAGCTTAGCGCATAATTAAAGAGGCTGTCTCCTTAAACAAATCAATGCATAATCGAATGTTTATGCAAATGAAATGTGTATTGAGACAGCCTCTTTATATGTGTCCTTTGCTACAGCTAGTTTTCAGCCGTATCAAAGGCGGTTTGATAGAGTTGATAATACACGCCTTCTTTTTCCATTAAGGCCTTATGACTGCCCTGCTCCACGATGCCCTCTTCTGTCAACACCAGAATCATATCAGCATTGCGGATGGTGGAAAGCCTGTGCGCAATGGTAAAAGTGGTCCGGCCCTTTGCCAAACCCTCCAGTGATTTTTGCACCAAACGTTCACTTTCATTATCCAGCGCCGAGGTGGCCTCGTCTAATATCAGCACGGGCGGGTTCTTCAAGAAGACGCGGGCAATACCAATACGTTGCTTTTGTCCGCCGGAAAGCTTCACACCACGCTCTCCCACGTATGTGTGATATCCGTCTTTTAGCTGCATGATAAACTCGTGAGCTCCGGCTTGTTTGGCAGCCTCCTCCACTTCCTTCATCGTGGCACCCGGTTTGCCGTATTCTATGTTTTCAAACACAGTTCCCGAGAACATATAAATATCCTGCTGCACAACGCCGATTTGCGAGCGCAGCGATTTTAAGGTCACATCCTGAATGTTATGCCCATCAATGGTGATGCTCCCCTCTGTCACCTCATAAAATCTTGGCAGCAGGCTGCAAAGAGTTGTTTTGCCACCGCCGGAGGGGCCAACCAAGGCAATGCTTTCTCCCGGACGAACATGCAGGCTGATATTATGCAGTACATCGCCCAGGGCATCTGAATACCGAAAGTTCACATCATGAAAAACAATTTCTCCACGGATGGGCGGCAGCTCGTATGCATTCTTTTTATCCTGAATCACAATCGGCTCGTCCAGGATTTCGCAAAACCGTTCAATGCCTGTCATACCACGCTGAAACTGCTCGGTAAACTCCACAATGCGGCGGATGGAGGTCAGCAAGGTGTTGACATATAGCAGATAAGCAATTAAATCCGGTGGCGTGATTTTTCCATAAATCATAAAGAGTGAGCCGGAGACAACCACCGTGATGTACATAATGCCGTCAAAGGCGCGGGTACTGCTTTGAAACAACGCCATATATCTATAGGAAAGCTTTTTTATATCTAAAAATTTATGATTTCCCTGTTTAAACTTTTGAATTTCAACAGGCTCATTGGCAAAGGATTTCACCACACGAATGCCCAAAAGGCTGTCCTCCACCTGTGCATTGAGCTCGCCCACCTGTACCCGTGAGGCCCTGAAGGTGGCTCTCATTTTACGATTTAGGAAAAAGGCCACAATAAAAAGGAGCGGCAGAACAGAAAAGATAATCAGCGTCAGCCAGATGTTCACAGAGCCGAGAATGCAGAAGGCCGCCACGATTTTAATAAAGGAAATAAAAAATTCCTCCGGACCATGGTGGGCAAATTCCGTAATATCAAACAAATCGCTGGTGATGCGAGACATAATGCTGCCGACCTTCGCCTCATCATAATAGGAAAAGGAAAGATGAGACAGGTGAGTGAACAAATCCCGGCGCATATCTGTTTCAATCCGTGCACCCATGACATGACCCACATCTGCCATATAATAATTGGCAAAGGTGTCAATGATGCGCAACACCAAATAAAACAGGCCGACGGATAAAACGAGCCTGACCGACAGCGTGTGCAGGGCATTTGTCGCGCGGTCGGTGATGAACCGCACCAGCATAGGCAGCACCAGCTCGCAAATGGTCGTTAAGGACGCACATAAAAGGTCTGCCGCCAAAATCCATTTATATTTTTTAAAATACGGTAAAAAACGCCGCAAAAGGCCCTTCTTGGCTCTGCTTTTCATATTACTTCCCTTTCTGCCAAATTGTTTTCCTCGCTTTATTGTATCACATGAACCGCCATTTGTAAACGCTTTAAGTCATCTTGCGTAAAAAATATCATTATAAAAAAGACGATGACCATTCTGCGTTTTACACAGCACAGACCGATGGAAGCCTCACAGAGGTGTCATGCAAAAGACCTCCCATGGTAGAGAAAACACCATGGGAGGTCTTTTTCGTTTTAGTTACATCAGGCTGTTGTCAGCCGTTTTATATCACGACCTAGCTCTGCTAAGAGCCTGCAGAAAGAAGGAATCATCGCCAGCAGGCTGAACAGCAGCAGAAAAGAGCGAAGCTTTTTAGCCGTTTTAGGAAAGAGAAAGGCAAAACAAATACCCAGCGAAAAGCACAGCCATTTTACAGCCTCTTTTTGATGCATAGATATTTTCTGATAGAGAATCTCCGTTAAACTGCGGACTTTTTCCATGCCTCTCACCCCTTATTTATGCATAGAGCGGATATTTAGCGCAAAGTGCGGCCACTCTTTTTGCAACCTCGTCCTTATTTTTGTCAAAGCCGGTCAGTGTCAAGTAGATAAGCTTTGCAATCTCCTGCATATCCTCCTCCACCATGCCGCGGCTTGTGGTAGCAGGCGTACCGATTCGAATGCCGCTGGTGATGAAGGGGCTCTGTGTTTCAAAGGGAATGGTGTTTTTATTCACAGTGATGTGTACTTCATCCAGCATGGTTTCTGCATCCTTACCGGTTACACCAATATTGGTCAGGTCAACCAGCATCAAATGGTTATCCGTACCGCCGGAAACCAGCTGCAGGCCCTCTGCCATCAGGCTGTCTGCCAGCGTTTTGGCATTTTTTACAACCTGTTGCTGATACTTTTTAAAATCATCCTGCAGTGCTTCCTGCAGGCACACTGCCTTAGCTGCGATAACGTGCATCAGCGGACCTCCCTGAATACCCGGGAAAATAGCCTTGTTAATCAGCTTGGCGTGCTCTTCCTTGCACAGGATCAAGCCTCCACGAGGACCGCGCAGGGTTTTATGCGTGGTGGTAGTCACAAAATCAGCATAAGGCACCGGGTTTGGATGAAGGCCAGCAGCCACAAGACCTGCAATATGGGCCATATCCACCATAAAATAAGCACCGACTTCTTTTGCGATATCCGCAAACTTTTCAAAGTCAATCGTGCGGGGATACGCGCTGGCACCGGCTAAAATCAGCTTCGGCTTGTGCTCAAGGGCAAGGCGTCTCACCTCGTCATAGTCGATGGTATTGGTATCTTCAGTAACACCATAAGGCACAATGTTAAAGTATTTTCCGGAAATGTTCACCGGGCTACCGTGCGAAAGATGTCCGCCATGGGACAGATTCATACCAAGAACGGTGTCGCCGGGGTTTAACGCAGCAAAGAAAACCGCCAGATTTGCCTGTGCGCCGGAATGAGCCTGCACATTGGCATGGTCAGCACCGAACAGCTTTTTTGCACGCTCAATCGCCAGATTTTCAACCACATCCACATTCTGGCAGCCGCCGTAATAGCGCTTGCCCGGGTAGCCCTCTGCATATTTATTGGTCAGCGGAGAACCCATGGCAGCCATAACAGCCGTTGAAACAAAGTTTTCCGAAGCAATCAGCTCAATGTTTTGGTTTTGACGGCCGATTTCCTTTTCAATCATCTCGGCAACCTGTGGGTCAGTTTTTTTCACATCATCAAATGAATACATATGGTTAGCTCCTTTATATCATCATATTAAAATATACTACAAAATCACGCCTAAACGGCATTTACTTTCTTTTCTTCTTTTTGGATTTCGCTGTGTGAGTTATTTTTTCTGACTCTGTTTTAATCAGCGGCTTTCTAAGCATAATACCGGTAATGATGGCCATTACGATAAAATACGCCGCCATAGCAATATACACGGCGATAACAGCACGTACATGGGTATAACCGGGAATCCATCCAAGCTTAGAAACGTAAAGCATGGCACAGCCGATAAAAAGGCCAAGGCCAACAGCGCTGTAGTTCTTGATGGCCGGCTTTTTCAGTCTGCCCCAGAAAAAGAGGACGGCCGCACCAACAGCACCGAGGATGCCGGCAATGAGAATCACCCAATAAGCGATGCTTCTCCCACCGCTGCGCAGTGCAGAATTCACATATAAAAGAATAAGCCCCGCTGCCAGTAAAACACCAAAATTAAGCACCAGCCTGTTTGAAAGCCTTTCTTTTTCCTTTCTTGTCATAAACATCACTCTCCTACTTGATATTAAAAGCTCGTCTAAGGTTCATTAACCATGCATTTCGTCAAATTCATATAAAAGCAAAGCAAGAGCCGCAAGGCCTGCTGTCTCCGTTCGCAAAATCCGGCGACCCAGACTGACGCTCCTTGCGCCCAGACTGACAAGGTATGCCGCCTCCTCCGGCGTAAAGCCGCCCTCCGGACCAATAAAAATTCCAGCGGTTTCAGCTTTTGCGCCGCGCAACGCCTCCTTGACAGGCGTGGTGCGCTCCTCCTCATACGGCAGCAGCAAAAATTCAGGGAGCTCTTCTTTTGTTAGCGTCTCCAAATCAACCGGCGGCATAATCTGCGGAATTTGTCCTCTGCCGCATTGCTTTGCGGCCTCCCGCGCCGTTTTTTGCCAGCGCTCGAGCTTTTTGGCGGCCTGGGCGCTGTCTAGCTTAACAACGCTACGGGTCATCTGCACAGGAACAATGGTGGTAACGCCCATCTCTGTGCATTTTTCAATAATCCACTCCATTTTTCCCTGCTTTGGCAAGCCCTGATACAGAGTGACCTTAACGTTAGGCTCTGTTTCAGAAGGATGCTCTGCCAAAATTTCGGCTGTAAGTGTGGCCTTGTCAAAGGAAAGGATACGGGCCTGATAATCCATGCCCTCTCCGTCACAAAGCAACAGCTCATCTCCCGGCTTTAACCGTAAAACCCTTGTGATGTGTGTCACATCCTGACCGGTAAGATGCGCACAATGATTCTTCAACTGACTTTTTTCGATGAAAAATTTCGACATAACAAAATCTCCGACAAATCATTGCTATAAGTATACCATTTTACGGCTCTGTTTGTCAAGATTTATATAAGAAATATCATTTGGTTTTCCTCTGTAATTGTCAAACGTATATGATAGCAACAGAAAAGAAGATGTAAGAAAAGACGTTGCGGTGAAACTTTTTGTAATTATTTTAAATATTTTACTTGCATTATACAGCAACTTGTGGTACAATAAAGCTCGTTCGTACGAGGGTATAGCTCAGTTGGTTAGAGCGCTTGCTTGACATGCAAGAGGTCGATGGTTCAAGTCCATTTATCCTCACCACGTCGCGGCGAGCCTTTTGGCTTGCCGTATTTTTATGAATAAAAACACGGCGTCGCTTCTACGGCTGCCGCTCCTTCTCCCCAAAGGCAAAGCCTTCGGGGACCCCTCTCTCGAAAATCCGGCGAGCCTTTTGGCTTGCCGTATTTTTATGAATAAAAACACGGCGTCGCTTCTACGGCTGCCGCTCCTTCTCCCCAAAGGCAAAGCCTTCGGGGACCCCTCTCTCGGAAATCCGGCGAGCCTTTTGGCTTGCCGGATTTTTATGTAACGAAAACCACTAGCTAAGCTGTTGGTTCCAAAAAAATCTGCCGTTGAACAAAACCCACGGCTTCCTCTCAAGGGAAAGCCGTGGGGCTATTATACCTAACACTTATTATCTTTCTGAAAGAGGCGCATACATCCGTTTTTTACAAAGGCTCTTATAAGCCGGACGGATGATTCTGCTGCCATACGTTACCTCTTCGATGCGATGTGCACACCAGCCTACCATACGAGCAATGGCAAACATCGGTGTGTACAGTTCCGGCGGAATATGAAGCATTTTGTATACAAAGCCGGAATACAAATCTACATTGGCACACATATCCTTAGGCCCACGTATTCTGTGAAAAATGTCCGGTGTCAGCTCTTCAATCAGGCTATAAAGCTTAAACTCTTCATCATTTCCCGTCAGCTCAGCCAGCTCACGAGCCTTCTTTTTCAGCATCACCGCTCTGGGGTCGGACTTTGTGTAGATCGCGTGACCCATACCATAAATCAGACCGGAACCGTCATAGGTCTCTTTTTTCAGGGTTTTTTCAATATAGGCCGCCACTTGGTCGGGATCATTGATATCCTCAATATGCGCCTTAAAGTCATCAATCATGCCCATAACCTTTTTATTGGCGCCACCGTGACGGGGTCCCTTCAACGAGCCAATGGCCGCTGCAATAGCTGAATAGGTGTCGCTACCCGAGGAGGATACCACGCGGGTTGTAAAGGCGGAGTTGTTACCGCCGCCGTGCTCAGCATGCAGAATCAAGGCCAGGTCTAATACTTCTGCCTCCAAACGGGTATACTGATTATCCGGACGAATCATATATAAAAAGTTCTCTGCCGTACTTAAATGCTCCTGCGGATGATGGATATAAAGACTCTTTGCATCATAATAATGCAGTTTAGCCTGATAAGCATAGGCAACCATGGTCGGTACACGCGCTACCAGCAGCATAGACTGACGAATCACATTTAAAAGGCCGTTGTTGTCCGGATCGGGGTCAAAGGAATAGGTGGAAAGCACCGCGCGCGCCAGCTTG
>SVKE01000042.1 GCA_015068615.1 Oscillospiraceae bacterium
GATGATATGCAAATCAATGCTGATTTTATCTTCTTCCGTGGAAACCTTGATACCCTTTGTGATGGTATCCCATTTTAAAAGGCTTGCAAAGCCGTCACCCGCGCTTTTGTAGGCCATACCCACAACGCCGTAGCAGCCTGTGGCAACAGTGCCGGCGATGTGTGCGATAACGGTGTTGCTCATGACGATTGCGCCGCGTTCGTTTTCGGTTTTTATTGCCATATGATAACCTCCTTATTGGTCAAAATCGAGTCATTATTCTTCCATCGTACCTCATAGTATACCATACTTTTTTTGAAATTACCATAGTAAATTTATAGAATTTGGAAAAAATTAATTTTCAAAGGCTGTTTTTGTTGGCAGAGGCGGGACGCAAGGAGGCTGTCTTCTACAAAGGCGGGCGCAACATTTTTGCAAGGTTTTGCAGTGGTTGTCGGCAGGGAGGATATACGAGACTTCCGCAAAGCTGTTGCGGCTTTTTTTATGCCAATTTTTTAAATAATCGTTAATTTATATAAGAAAACAATTGAGATTAGCAAAAAAATATGGTACAATATTATATATAAAATGGAAAAGTGTTGTATTTTTGTTATAAGCAGAGAAAAAAGGAGGGGTGGCTGTGCGCTTTATACACTGTGCGGATTTACATTTGGATACGCCTTTTTCCGGTCTTTCCGGCGGTAGCAGCGCCGAAATCAGGCAGGCGGAGCTCCGGCAGACCTTTCTTTCCATTGTGGAGCTGGCACGAGGCACGGACGCCCTGATTATCAGCGGGGACTTGTTTGATCAGGATGCCGTGGAGCCGGAGACCATACGGACTCTCACCCGCGGTTTTGCCTCGCTGGGAGAAACGAGGGTGCTGATTGCGGCGGGAAATCATGACCCGCTGGTGGAAAAATCCTATTATCGCTTGGCAGCCTTTTCGCCCAATGTACATATTTTCGGCCCGGAGCTTGAAAGGGTGACCGTGGCAGATTGTGACATATACGGCATTTCCTTCCGGCAGATGAATCAGACGGAGTCGCTCTTGGCAGGCTTTTGTGCTGATGCAGGGCGGCCTTCTGTTATGGTGATGCACGGCAATCTGGGCGGGCAGGATTATAACCCCCTCATGCGGGAGGCTGTGGAGACCTCCGGCCTTTCCTATCTTGCCTTGGGACATGTTCATAGCCACAGCGAGGTTAAGCTGGGGCAGACTCTCTGCGTGTATCCCGGCTGTCCGGAGGGACGCGGGTTTGACGAGCTGGGTGCTAAGGGCGTGGTCTCGGCAGAGGTTACGGAGGCGGGTGTTAAAACGGCTTTTGTGCCGGTTTGCCGACGGCGGTATTATGAAATAACAACAGACATCACCGGTCTTGTGACGCAGGAGGAGCTGATTGGTGCCATCAAGGCACAGCTTTTGGAAAAACAGGATTTATATAAAATTGTAATCACCGGAGAAGCGGAGTTGGTACCTCGGACAGAGGTTATTAAGGAGGCCTTTGCCGACTTCTTTTTCGTGAAAATTTACGACAGGACTAAGCGACCCATAGACCTTGAGGCGCTTTCCGGAGAGCCCGGTTTGCGTGGACTCTTCGCTCGGAAAATTGCAGAAAGACGGAGCGAGGAAGCCGATGCTCTGTATAACAAGGCGCTTTCCTATGGGCTCTCAGCTATGGCCGGGGAGAAGGTGAAGCTGCGATGATGATAGAAAAGCTTGAAATTGAAGCCTTTGGCGGCCTAAAGGACTATACGCTGACGCTGGGACCGGGGTTTCATTATCTTTACGGCGAGAACGAAGCCGGAAAAAGTACGCTCTGTGCCTTTTTATCTGCCATGCTCTATGGCTTTCCCAAGGGCAAAACATCAGGCCGTGATGAGCGGAGGCTGTATATGCCCTGGGGTGAGTCTAAAATGAGTGGCAGCCTGCATTTTAGTGCTGAGGGAAAGCAATATATCCTAACGCGGAAATTTGGGAAAACCGCCAAGGGAGACAGCTGCACGCTGCTTTCTGCAGAGGACTGGCAGGCGCTTCCCATAGCGCCCGAGGAAATCGGTGAGCGTTTTTTGGGCGTGGGGGCAGAGGCCTTTCGCAAAACATTGTACATAAGTCAGTTGGGTGCGGCCTTTGAAAAGGGTCGCGAGGATGAAATTATGACGCGGCTTTCCAATTTAGAGCATGCCGGTGATGAGGATGTCTCCTTGCAAAAGGCATTGGCAGAGCTGGAAAAGGCGCAGCTTGAGCTGGTATCTAAGACAGGGCGGGGTGGTGCACTTAGCCAGCTTGCGGCAGAGATTGCCGCGCTGGAGGAGGAGCTTTTATCTGTCCAACAAAAGCACCTTTCCTTTCGTGAGCTTTTAGAGCAGATTAAGGCTTTGACCGCGGAGCTCGAAGCAGGCGGTCAGGAGCAAAAACGATTGACAGAACAGCGGGAAACGGCGAAGCGGCATGAGCAGTTTTTGGCAAGACAGAAGGAACGCATGCTGCGGAGCGAGACAGAAAAGCAGCTGGCGGCAGAAGAGGCTGCTTTGACAAAGGCACAGGTGGAGCTTGCTGCTGCGGAGGCAGAGGCAAAGGCTCTTGCACCGGCGGCGCTGCTGGGGACAAAGGCCCTAGTGGATTTAGCTCAGAAGGAGGCTGCGGAAAAGGCAGCCGCCTTAGATGCCGAAACCTGCAGAGCCTTGCAGAAGGAAGTCGGACAGCTTGAGACAGAGGCACAGCAGGTGGCAGAAGCACGCCGTCCTCGTGCGAACGTCTTTCTGCTGGTGATGGGGGTGCTGCTTGCCGGCATTGGCCTGACTTTCGGCTTTTTGCTGTCGATGCTTTTCCTTATTTTAATTCCGGTGGCCGCTTTTTTAATTTCGATTTCTGTGTTTGGGACGAAGAATCGAAGAAAAGCCCGGCAGGAGAAGGAACAGCGTACGGAAAAGCTTGAGGAAAAACGGGCGGCGCTTGCCCGATTTGAGGCAGAGAATCCCGAGGCTCGGCGCCGGGCTCTGCGAGAAGAAATGAATGCCGTTTTAGCCTCTGCCGGTGCAGAAACCATAGCGGAGCTATCGCAGAAAATAGAGGCTGCCGGCAGGCTTGCTGCCAAGACGGAGGTTATGCAAAAGGAACTGAAACGGTTAGAAGGCAGCATCAGTCAGCTTTCTAAGAAGCTGCAACAGCTGCCGGAGCTTCCTAAGGAGGAGCCGGTTTTGTATGAAGGCCCCGGCACAGAAGCCCTGACGGGCCTTTTGGAGGAGCTGCAGAAAAAGCAAATAGAGAAGGAGAGGCTTTTGGCCCAAAAGCAGGCCTTATATGAAACTGGCTTTGCCGGTACAAAAAGCATGGCGATGCTGCAGGAAGCCCTTTCAGATGCCCGGGAACGGCATAAGGAAATGAGCTTTTCCTATGAGGCAGTCAGCCTGGCGCGGGAGCTACTCCTATTATGCAGCGAGGAATTAAAAAGCGGCTTTACGCCGGCACTGAGTGAAAAGACGGGAGCCATCATTGAAAGGCTTACCAACGGTCGCTACACAGAGGCCAGGGTGACAGATAACTATAAAATGATGATGAAAACAGCAGATGATTATGAAATTGTGGATTCTGATTTCGTCAGCGCCGGCACCTATGATTTAATTTATTTTGCGTTGCGTTTGGCGGTGCTTAAGACCCTGTTTCCCGCTGTTTCGCTTTTGATTTTGGATGACGCCTTCATCCAGCTTGACGATGCCCGTCAAAAGGCTGCGTTTTCGGTTTTGTCTGAGGAGACCGAGGCACAGATTTTATATTTTTCCTGCCATGAGCCGCCTGCTGCGTGCGCCTGCGGAAAAATAACATATCTAAAAACCTACAAAGAAAGGAAAGGATTAGAATGAGTCAGTATAGAAAGGAAACCTTATGCATTCAAGGCGGTTACCAGCCTAAAAACGGAGAACCACGGGTATTACCCATTTACCAGAGCACTACATATAAATATGATTCTGCGGAGCATCTGGGTAAGCTTTTTGACCTGCAGGCGCCCGGACATATGTACACCCGCATTTCCAATCCTACGGTGGAGGCGGTGGAAAATAAAATTGCTGCCTTAGAAGGCGGCGTTGGTGCAGTTCTTCTCTCCTCGGGTCAGGCGGCTAACCTGTTTTCTCTTTTAAATATTGCGCAAAGCGGAGATAACTTCATCAGCACCTCCTCCATTTACGGAGGTACGGTAAATTTGTTTGCCGTTACCATGCAAAAAATGGGCATTGAGGTGCGCTTTGCAACGCCGGGCGCTACAGATGCTGAAATTGAGGAGCTGTTTGATGACAGAACCCGTGCAGTCTTTGGCGAAACTGTGGCCAACCCCGCGCTGGATGTGCTGGATATTGAGCGCTTTGCTGCGCTGGCGCATAAGCATGATGTGCCGCTTATTATTGACAATACCTTTCCCACGCCGGTGCTGTGCCGTCCCTTTGAGTTTGGCGCTGACATCGTGACCCATTCCACCACAAAATATATGGACGGTCATGCACAGGTGGTTGGCGGCGTGGTGGTTGACAGCGGTCGCTTTGACTGGACAAAGGGCGACAAGTTTAAAGAGCTGACCGAGCCGGATGAATCGTATCATGGCGTGGTTTATACCCGCGATTTCGGCGAGGCGGCGTACATCACCAAGCTGCGCGTGCAGCTTCTGCGTGATATTGGTGCGGCGCCCAGCCCGATGTCTGCCTACCTTTTAAATCTGGGTCTGGAAACCCTGCATCTGCGGATGGAGCGCCACTGCGAAAATGCGCAGATTGTTGCCGAATTTTTAGAAAAGCATGAAAAGGTGTCCTGGGTGAATTTCCCGGGTCTTACAAGCAACAGCCAGTATGCCATGGCTCAGAAATATCTGCCGGAGGGTAGCTGCGGTGTTATTTCCTTTGGTGTGGCCGGAGGGCGCGAGGCGGCGGTGCGCTTTATGGATAGCTTAAAGCTGGCGGCGATTGTGGTGCATGTGGCTGATGCCAGAACTTGCGTACTGCACCCTGCCAGCACTACGCATCGTCAGCTCACAGAGCAGCAGCTGGCTGACGCGGGCATCGGCTCTGACTTAATCCGCATGAGTGTTGGCATTGAAAATGTACAGGATATTTTAGAGGATATTACACAGGCCTTAGACAAGGCCTGATGCAGTCTCTTCTTCTGTTTGCGGGAGAATGTAAGCGCAGAATGCGAAAAAGAATTGAATTTTTTGCAAATATTTGATACAATATAATAATTATAGTTATATGGAAGTGTTCTGCGAACGGAACGAACCCGGAGGTAATGAGGTAATTATGAACCAATTAACAATAAAGAAAACAGCCGTACTGCCGATGATTGCCACGCGCGGTCTGGTTGTTTTCCCCAAAACACTGATGCATTTTGACATGGTGCGCGAGCAGTCTGTTCTGGCACTGGAGCAGGCCATGCTGGATAATCAGCTGGCCTTTCTTGCCGTACAGAGAGATATGCTGACGGAGGATCCCACCCCGGACGAGATAGAGCGAATCGGCACGGTCTGCCGTGTGAAGCAGGTGGTCAAAATGCCGAATTCCATGGTGCGCGTTCTGGTGGAGGGGCTGTATCGGGCAGAGATTTTGGAATATATCAGCACAAAGCCCTATTTTTCAGCGGCGGTGGAGGAATTCGTCTGCACGGAGGAAGAGCCCGTTAGCGAAGTGCGATATGAAGCGCTGAAAAGGCGTTTGATTGCAGAATTTGAACGTCATTCTGCCAGTAATAACAGGGTCAACCACAATATGCTGGTGCCCCTGGAGAACATTGAAGCTCCCTCAGAGCTTGCTGATGCCGTTGCGGCGAATCTGCAGCTGAAGCTTACGGACAAACAGGCGCTTTTATCCACGGCTTGCGTGGCGGAACGGTTGGAAAGACTGATTGCAATTTTAAACCGCGAAACCGAAATTTTGGAGATTGACAACGAAATCAGCCTAAAGGTTAAAAAGCAGATGGATGAGAATCAGAAGGAATATTTTCTTCGCGAGCAGATGAAGGCCATTGCCGAGGAGCTGGGCGACAAGGATGGTGTGGGTCTTGAAATCAAGGAATACCGCGAGCGTCTGGAAAGTTTGGGCGTTCCTTCTGAAGTGATGCAAAAATGCGAAAAGGAAATGGAACGCCTGCAAAAAATGCAATTTGGCAATCCGGAGGCCGGCGTTATCCGCACCTATTTAAGTTGGGTTTGTGACCTGCCATGGACGGAGAGCACAGAGGAAAACCTGAATCTGGATCGGGCGGCTAAGATTTTAGAGCGCGACCATTTTGGCCTGAAAAAGGTAAAGGAACGCATTTTGGAATATCTGGCGGTGAAAAAGATGACAGGCACCATGGCCGGACCGATTCTTTGCTTGGTAGGCCCGCCGGGCGTGGGTAAAACCTCGATTGCCCGCAGCGTGGCAGAAAGCCTTGGACGAAAATATGTGCGTATATCCTTAGGCGGCATTCGCGATGAGGCCGACATCCGCGGTCACAGAAAAACCTACATCGGCGCGATGCCGGGCCGCATCATTCAGGCGATGAAGCAGGCCGGCAGTATCAATCCGCTGATGCTGTTCGATGAAATTGACAAAATGGGTGTCGACCATCGGGGCGACCCTTCGGCGGCCTTGCTTGAGGTTTTAGACAGTGAGCAGAACAACCGCTTCCGCGACCACTTTTTAGAATTGGAATATGACCTGTCACAGGTGCTGTTCATCGCCACGGCCAACACCTTGGATACCGTGCCTCGTCCGCTTTTAGACCGCATGGAGATTATTGAATTGACGGGCTACACAGCCGAGGAAAAGCTGCAGATTGCCCGGCGCCATCTTCTGCCGAAGCAGAGGGAAAAACATGGCCTTACAGCACAGAATTTCAAGGTGAGTGCGGCTGCCATTCGGGAGATCATTTCTTTTTACACCCGGGAATCCGGCGTCCGCGCGCTGGAGCGTAAGCTGGCAGATGTATGCCGTAAGGCAGACCTTGCCATGGCAAAGGACGGCGCAGTGGCAGTACAGGTAACGGATAAAAATCTGGAAGCATTTTTGGGTAAAAAACGCTTTCTTTTTGAAACGGTGGGCAAGAAAAACGAAATTGGTGTTGTGACCGGTCTTGCCTGGACACAGGTAGGAGGAGACACCCTTTCTGTTGAGGTGAACACCATGCCCGGTACGGGCAAGCTGGAGTTGACAGGCCAATTGGGCGATGTCATGAAGGAATCGGCAAAGGCTGCTGTCAGCTATGTTCGCTCTCATGCAGAGGAACTGAAGATTGACACAGAATTTTACAAAACGCTGGATGTACACATTCATGTGCCGGAGGGTGCCACGCCCAAGGACGGGCCTTCTGCCGGCATTACCATTGCAACGGCATTGGTTTCGGCTCTTTCCGGCCGGCCCGTCAATCGGGAGGTTGCCATGACGGGTGAGGTCACGTTGCGTGGGAGAGTGCTTGCCATCGGTGGCTTGAAGGAAAAAACGCTTGCGGCTTTTCGTGCCGGGATTAAAACCGTTCTCATTCCGGCAGAAAACCAAAAGGACATTGATGAGCTGGAGGGCGTTGTGAAGGAGCATCTTACAATCATTCCCGTCCGCACGATGGACGAGGTGTTGCGGCTTGCTCTTTTAGATGTATAAGAGAGAACAGACAGCATGTAACGAAACCGGGAGGGGGGCATTTTTCTATGTCGGCAAGAGTGAATATTCATAACGTTAAGCTTGTGATTTCGGCTGTAAAAAAGAGCCAGTATCCCAACACCGGAATGCCGGAAATTGCCCTGGCGGGACGGAGTAACGTGGGTAAATCCTCTTTAATTAATAAGGTTTTAAACCGGAAAAGTCTGGCACGGGTCAGCGGTACGCCGGGCAAAACCGTGACCATTAATTTTTATAATGTGGACAATCAGCTGATGCTGGTGGATTTGCCGGGCTATGGCTATGCGTCTCGCTCCAAAAAGGAAATTGCCTCCTGGGGCGAGATGATTAACGGTTATTTGGAAAGCCGTCCCCAGCTTTGCCAGGTGGTGCAGCTGGTAGATTCGCGGCATAAGCCCAGCGCTGAGGATATCGCCATGCAGGAGTGGATTCAGGAGTGCTGTGCGTATTCTGTGGTGTTTGCTACGAAAAGTGATAAGCTGAGCAAGAAACAGCTGGAGGAAAATCTGGAGATGATTACAGACGCTCTGGCTCTTCGTGAGGGAGATATTTTAATTCCCTTCTCCGTTAAAAGCAATGAAAGCGCAGCGCATTTTTGGGAATATATAGAGGGCTGTGTGTTGGAGGAAGAGACATAGAGCGTTACAATAAGCTTTGTTAAGAAAAGAGGAGGAGATGACATGAAAAAACTGTTACAACTTTTGGAGAAGGATGCAACGCTGACGGCGCAGCAGATTGCCGTTATGCTGGACCGCGATCCGCAGGCGGTGGCGGCAGATATTAAAGAATATGAAAAAAAGAACATTATTGTTGGATATAAGACCATTATCAACTGGGAAAAGACAGAGAATGAGCCGGTATCTGCAATCATTGAGCTACGGGTGACGCCGCAGCGGGGCGAAGGCTTTGATGAAATGGCGAAGCGCGTGTATCAGTATGAGGAGGTTTCTTCTGTGTACCTGATGTCCGGCGGCTTTGATCTGGCGGTTATCATCGAAGGCAAAAGCATGAAGGAGGTTGCTCTCTTTGTGGCAGAAAAGCTGGCGCCTATGGATCAGGTCATTAGCACGGCCACACACTTTGTGCTGAAAAAATATAAAGTAGACGGCGTGATCATTAATGATAAGTCCAAGGATACACGTGAGGTGATTTCCCTGTGAATTATGATAGTTTGCTGTCGGAGAAGGCAAAAAACATACCGCCCTCCGGTATTCGTAAATTTTTTGATATTGTCAGCGAGATGGAGGATGCCATCTCCTTGGGTGTGGGGGAGCCTGACTTTGTTACACCCTGGCACATACGTAATGAGGCCATTTACTCCCTGGAAAAGGGCAGAACCTATTACACCTCAAATGCCGGCTTGATGGAGCTGCGTCGCGAAATTGCGCTATACATGGAGAGGAAGCTTTCGGTTTCCTATGACCCGGCCAAGGAGATTTTGATTTCCGTGGGCGGAAGTGAGGCCATTGATTTATGCATTCGCGCGCTGGTCAATCCCGGTGATGAGGTGCTGGTGCCTGAGCCCAGCTTTGTGTGCTATAAGCCCTGTGCCGTTCTCTCAGGTGCAGTGCCGGTGCCGATTGTAACAAAAAACGAGGATCGCTTTAAACTGACACCGGAGGCACTACGAGCGGCTATTACGCCCAAAACCAAGCTTTTGGTATTGCCCTATCCCAATAACCCCACCGGCGGCATTATGACCCATGACGAATTGGAGGCCATTGCCAAGGTGCTTCGGGAGACCAACGTGTTTGTGCTCTCAGATGAAATTTATGGTGAGCTTACATATGGCCTGAACCATACCTCCATTGCTTCGCTACCCGGGATGCGGGAACGGACGATTGTGGTTAACGGCTTTTCCAAAAGCTATGCCATGACCGGCTGGCGTCTGGGCTGGGCGGCAGCTCCCAAGGAAATTATGCAGCAGATGCTCAAAATCCATCAGTATGCCATTATGTGTTCGCCGACGGCCAGCCAGTATGCGGCGATTGAGGCCATTAAAAACGGTGATGAGGACATTGCGCGGATGCGTGAGGAATATAATTACAGAAGAAAGGTCATTGTAGACGGGTTTCGAAAAATCGGACTCTCCTGCTTTATGCCGGAAGGCGCTTTTTATGCCTTTCCCTCCATTCAAAGCACCGGACTTTCTTCGGATGAATTTGCAGAAAAGCTTTTGCGCAAGGAAAAAATCGCCGTGGTGCCCGGCACAGCCTTTGGTGAAAGCGGCGAGGGCTTTATCCGTTGCTCTTATGCCTATAGCATAGCCAGCATCAATGAGGCGCTGGAGCGGATTGATCGCTTTGTGAACGGGAAAGGGGCAGAAACATCGTGTCAATGAACATTGTGCTGGTTGAACCGGAGATTCCGCAGAACACGGGCAACATTGCACGTACCTGCAGAGCCACCGGCACTGCACTGCATATCATAAAGCCTATGGGCTTTTCGATTGATGATAAAAAGCTGAAGCGTGCCGGACTGGATTACTGGCATGAGCTGGATATCCGATATTATGAAAATCTGGAAGAGTTTTTTACAAAATGCCCCGGTACCTATTATTTTTGCTCTACGAAGGCAAAAAAACGGCACTCCGATGTGCGGTATCGGGACGGAGATTATCTGATTTTCGGCAAGGAAACCAAGGGCTTGCCCGAATCACTTTTGCATGCCCATTATGACGCGGCGGTGAGGATTCCCATGCTATCCGGCATTCGTTCGCTAAACCTTTCCAATTCTGCGGCTATTGTGCTGTATGAAGCGTTGCGCCAGCAGGATTATGGGGAACTGGAGTCAAACGGACATTTGACCCAATATGAAGATTAGGGAGAGACTGCTATGGCAGAGAAGAAAACCTTTGAAAAAACGATGACAGAGCTGGAGAACGTGGTGACAGAGCTGGAAAACGGTCAGCTGGAGCTGGACCGGGCGCTTAGCCTGTTTGAAAAGGGCGTGAAGCTGTCCCGCGATTGTCAAAAAATTCTTGATCAGGCAGAACAGAAGGTAACCAAGCTGCTTAAAACCGAAGACGGTGAGGTGGCTGAGGAAACCTTTTAAGTGAAATAAAAAAGCAGTCAGGAGGCAACTATGGATTTTTTAACCGAGCTTGAAGCAAAAATAAATCTGGTCAACGGAGCCCTGCAAAAGTACTTTGTCAAGCAGGAAAATTATCAAGCGTCCATTTACAATGCAATGGAGTATAGCCTGTTTTCCGGCGGAAAGAGAATTCGTCCGGTGTTGTGTCTTTCGTGTGCTGAGCTGTTTGGCAACGGCGAGGAGGCCATGCCCTTTGCCTGTGCATTGGAAATGGTACATACCTATTCGCTGATTCACGACGACCTTCCCTGTATGGATGATGATGATCTCCGGCGCGGCAAGCCGACCAACCACATTGTATACGGTGAGGGCATGGCTGTTTTGGCCGGTGATGCACTTTTAAATCTTGCGGCAGAAACCGTGCTGAGCCATGCACAGTTGCCGCCGGCGCTGACGCTGGAGGCCATGAAGGCAATTTTTGTCTCCTCAGGCACAGAGGGCATGATCGGCGGTCAGGTGATTGATTTAGAGTCAGAAGGCAAGCCCATTGATGCGGTGACGCTGATGGCCATGCACGTACACAAAACAGGAGCGTTGATGATTGCGGCAGCCAAGGCAGGCGCTTTAGTGGGCGGAGCCGGCCGCGAGGACGTGCTCAATATGGAGAATTTCGCTCGGTATGTGGGTGTGGCTTTTCAGATTAAGGACGACATTTTGGATGTGGAGAGTACAACGGACGTTCTGGGTAAGCCCATCGGCAGTGACAGCGCCAACGAAAAAACAACCTTTGTGTCCTTATATGGTCTTGCGCAGTCTAAAAAGATGCTGGAGGACTATACACAAAAGGCCATAGAGCTTTTAGACTGCTATGGAGAAAAGGCAGATTTTCTGCGCGAGCTTTCGTTGTTCTTATTGCGTCGCGACAGATAAAGGAATAAAATAACCGGCTCCTGCCGGATGTGGAAAATGGTGATAAACTTGAATATTTTGGGGGAAATATTTGCAAATAAGGTATTGATCACAGCCATTTTAGGTTGGCTGATTGCGCAAATTCTCAAGGTGGTTTTTGTATGCATCAGGGAAAAGCGCTTTGACATACGCAGAATGATCGGCTCGGGTGGTATGCCCAGCTCGCATTCGGCCTTTGTGACCGCCACGACCACGGCGGTGGCCTTTCAGTCCGGCTTGGGTTCCTCCTTGTTTGCCGTTTGCGTGGTTCTTTCCTTCGTGGTTATGTATGATGCCTCTGGCGTTCGGCGGGAAACCGGCAGGCAGGCGGAGATTTTGAACGATATTATCGAAAATTTCGGTGCCAGCACGCCGGAGCAGACAGGCAAGCAGCTAAAAGAGCTTATCGGTCATTCTCCCGTGGAGGTTTTTGCCGGTGCGACTTTGGGCATTTTGATTGGCCTTTTTATGTACGCGCTATAGTGAAAACGCGAGAAAGGTTACGCTTTAAAAAGAGCGATTGCCTTTTTCTGCGATTTTGACGAAAACCATGAGGCTTACACCTTAATTTAAGACTTTACGAGTTTAAAAAAATATGTTACAATAATGAATCAGAAAACCGAAACATGTGAAATATAGGGTGGTGCAGTATCCTAGTCAGATCTGCTCATTCCCAGGACGGGCCTAAAAATCCGTTGAAGGGCACATCAATGAAGTTTCTGGTGCTTGCTTTCGACGCCCAGTCGGGGGTT
>SVKE01000043.1 GCA_015068615.1 Oscillospiraceae bacterium
ACGCCGAGAGGTGAAGTTTGTTCAAAGTGCAAAGCATTTTAATCTAAAAAAACGTTTTTAACGATTTTTACCACTTAAAATTGTATTCTTACAATCTTTTTCCAATTACAATATGCTATTATTATAGGCTTTTTATGCTTTGCACGGTCTGGACATTTTGCTACAGCCCCTTAGGGGATGGACGAAAAATAGCGCAGATTGGACAAACTGAGTCCCGAAGGCGTACGTGGGTACGCCGAGAGGTGAAGTTTGTTCAAAGTGCAAAGCGTTTTAATCTAAAAAATCGTTTTTAACGATTTTTACCACTTAAAATTGTATTCTTACAATCTTTTTCCAATTACAATATGCTATTATTATAGGCTTTTTATGCTTTGCACGGTCTGGGCATTTTGCTACAGCCCCTTTTTTGTATCTCTTCTACAGTTATGCTCACATTATTTCCGCTGACTTTTTTCCGGAAAGAAGCAAATATCCCAAAACAGCAAGCAAGAGATAATCCTCGCAGCCATTGGCAAGCAACACCAGAATAAGCCCTAAAATAATGATGTCATCCATATTTAAAGAAAGACCCTGCTCAAATTCACTGTGCCTTTCCGAAATTTCTTCCTTGGGCGCCTCTTCCCTTCTTTCCGGCACCTTGGGGATAACCACCTCCGGTACCTTTTGCCGGGGCGGCGTGTAGGGCTTCGGTTCGCGGGGAATCGGCGCGCTGAAGTTGTTGCTGGGATTGTAATATTTCATTTCCATACCCTCTCCCCTCCTTTCTCACGATGTCAGACACCGGCCGCATTAGAATATCACAGTAAGTTTTTGAACAATTCAAGCTCCTGTGCTGTTTTTGCCAGCTGGGAAAGCTTTAACAGCTTGACCGCCTGATCTACCTGCGGCCTTCTCTCCTCTGATAAAAAAGGGCGAATGGCAAGCAGCAGTGTGCTTCTTTCATCCGCCTGCTGCTGGTTTCCCATAAGTCCTTGCAACTTTAGTAAAAGCGAAGGGTCAAAGCCTCCCCCGCCACCTACCTTTGTTTCGCCCCCATCATCCTCTTTTTTTTCCGTTTGCTCCCCGGAAAAGGCAGAAAGCATCTGCCCCAGCGTTTCTGAGGGATTATCCCCAAAAACGCCCATCAGATTCTCCAAAAGCTTGTTTGTGTCCTCACTCATCTTTTATCCGGCCTTTCTCCGCCTTTATTTTGCGGTTGTATCATCCTTCTCCAGCGCTTCCATAACCTTTTGTGCCTTTTTGGGATCAATGCTTGAAATGGCGTTTTTTATACTCTCCTCATCCTTCATAATCTGTGACAGCTTTTCCTTTTGTGTGGGACTCATCTGATTCAGCATGGCCTCCAATTTTTTCATCACCTGTTTATCAAACATAACAAAACACTTACCTTTCTTTAGAAAAACTTTTACAGTCTCCGCTACAGTATATGACGCAGCAGGCGAAATAATGACAATAACCTTTTTAAAAAAAGCACATATATTGTAGGTAAGGACTTTCTTCAATATTGAATTCGGAGGCTTATCATAATGATTTATCTGGACTATGCGGCCACCTCCTTCGTTAAGCCGCCCAGCGTATATAAAACAGCTGCACAGGTAATGCTTAAATACGGAGCCAATGCCGGACGCGGCGGTCATACCCTCTCAGTTAAAGCCGGCGAGCTGATCTATGAAACGCGCGAAAAGCTATGCCGACTTTTTCACCTTGATATGCCGGAGCAAATTGCCTTTTTTTCTAATGCGACAACCGCCTTAAACGCCGGCATCAAAGGTGTGCTTAGGCCCGGCGACCATGTGGTGACAAGCTCTATGGAGCACAATTCCGTCATCCGCCCTTTAGCTGAGCTTAAGCGCCGCGGCATCATTGATTACACCGTGGTGCGTGCCGACCGCAACGGACGTCTTCAGCCTGCTGATTTTGCGCGTGCCTGCCGTCCCAACACTCGGCTTGTCGTTTGTCTGCATGCCTCAAATGTTTGCGGTACAAGCTATAACATTGCTGCTATCAGCCGCGCTGTCCGCACGCCAAAACGCCTTTTTATGGTAGATGCCGCCCAAAGCGCCGGCATTTTAGACATTGACGGACGAGAGCTTGACTTGCTGGCCTTCCCCGGCCATAAGGGGCTATACGGCCCACAGGGAACCGGCGGACTCTATGTAAGAGAGGGCGTACCCCTTATCACTCTGATAGAGGGCGGCACCGGTAGCCAGTCGGAGCTTTTTTATCAGCCGGCAGAAATGCCCGACCGTCTGGAAAGCGGCACGCAGAATGTTGCCGGTATTGCCGCTCTCGGCGCCGGAGTGGATTTTGTCCTGCAGGAGGGATTGGAGACCATCCGCAGTTACGAAGCAATGCTGACAGAGTATTTTGAAAATAATGTCAAAAATATAAAAGGCATTTCCTGCTACGGTGCCGCACCTCGCGTGGGTGTGAGCGCTCTGAATCTATCAGGGCATGATTGCATTGAGGTCGCTGACCGTTTAAGCACAGAGTATGGCATCGCCGTGCGCAGCGGTCTGCACTGCGCCGCTTTAGCACACGAAACGCTGGGCACAAAAGAATCCGGCTGCATCCGCTTTAGCTTTGGCTATTTTACAAAAAAGCAAGAGGTGGACAAAGCGCTTTACGCCTTATACAAAATTTCAAAAAGCTGACGTATAAAAAATCTAAAAATACACATGCTAAGAAGGTGCCGTAACGACACACTGACAATCTGACGATAAATAAAAGGAGTTTTATGAAATGAACGCCGGAAATCAAACCATTAAATGCACCGTGCAGCAATGCCAGTATAACGATTGCGATAAGGATTATTGCACCTTAAATTCCATCACTGTCGGCACGCATGAAATGAACCCGACAGAGGATCAGTGCACGGATTGCAAATCCTTTCAGAAACGCTCATAAGCTGAGCGTACTTTTATAAGTCAAGCAAGTCAGACAACGGCTTTAAAGCCGTTGCAGGCAGCTGCTTTAGCAGCTGCCTGTTTTTTTACGTAGAAACACGAAAGGGCTGCAGCATACACTGCAGCCCTTTCATGTACCGCAAGCACAACTGAGTGCCGGGACGGTTTTTATTCCATCTCCTCCGCATCCACAATCAGCGCCGACTGATATTTATCCAGAATGCTGCTTTCCAGCTTGTCACGCATATCCATATTAATCGGATGCGCAATGTCCTTAAACTCGCCCTCCGGCGTTTTCCGGCTCGGCATGGCAACAAACAGCTTATCGGCGCCTTCAATCACCTTAATATCGTGAATCACCAGCGAGTTGTCGAAGGTCACCGAAACGACCGCCTTCATTTTAGATTCCAGATTAATTTTTCTGATTCTGATATCTGTTATTTGCATAGCTGTACTCCTTTATGCTGCTTTTGGTATGTGATTTGCTTTTATTTTCTGTGAAACCAGAAAAAATATACATAAATTCAAAAAAAGTGCTTTTATTTTCTTTTCAAATATACTATAATATAAAATAATAACCCCATTTTGAAACGAGGCGTTGATTCATGGAGCAATTTAATTTACAAGCCATCACAAAGGATAAGCCGATTTACATGATCGGCATCGGAGGCATCAGCATGAGCGCTCTGGCCATTTTGCTAAAAAATGCCGGCTACAGCGTGGAAGGTTCAGATTTTAAACAAAGTGACATGACCCAAAACTTAGAGCAAAAGGGCATTCATGTCAACATCGGCCATAAGCCCGAAAACATCGGCGATGTCGCCGCTGTGGTCTATACCGCTGCCATCCGTGAGGACAATCCGGAGCTGGCACATGCAAGAACGCTCGACGTGCCCGTAGCAGAGCGAGCTGTGCTCCTGGGCGAAATTATGAAATGGTATCGCTGCCCCGTCGCTGTCAGCGGCACACACGGAAAAACCACCTCCACCTCCATGCTTTCACAAATTCTGCTTGCAGCAGAGCTTGACCCCACCATTTTGGTCGGCGGCATTCTGCCTTCCATTGGCAGTAACATGCGGGCCGGCAGTGAAGATTATCTCATCACAGAGGCCTGTGAATATTGCGGTAGCTTTTTGAAGTTTTTCCCGAAAATCAGCATTATTTTAAATGTGGATGAGGATCATCTGGATTATTTTAAGGACATTCACGATATCATCAACTGTTTTCATGAGTTTGCCAAAAAAACACCGCAAGACGGCCTTTTGATTGTCAACGGGGACGATCGGAATACGCTGGCCGCCATCCAAGGTGTGACTTGCCCCGTCTGCACCTTTTCCACAGAGGACGAGGGCGCGGATTTTTTTGCAGCAAACATCCGCTATAACGAAAACGGCTGCGCTGATTTTGACATTTTGCAAAAGGGCTCCCTGCTCATGCACGCAAGCCTTTGTGTGCCGGGCGAGCACAATGTGAAAAACGCACTGGCTGTCACTGCAGCCGCCGTATATATGAACATCGCGCCCGAGCAGATTCAAATGGGCTTTAATGCCTTCTGTGGCACGCGACGCCGCTTTGAGAAGAAGGGCGAATACCGCGGCGCACAGGTGATTGACGACTATGCCCACCACCCCACAGAGATACGGGCCACCCTTGCCACTGCAAAAAAGGCCGCCGGAAATCACCGCGTTCTTTGCGTGTTCCAGCCCCATACCTATACCCGCGCACTCAAGCTGAGACAGGAATTTGCCGAAAGCTTTTTAGAATGCGACAGCGTGATTGTAGTGGATATTTACGCAGCGCGCGAAAAGGACACTGGCCTGATTTCCTCCCGGGAAATCGCAGAGGACATCAACCGCCACTCCCATAACGCCGTATATGCCGAAAGCTTTGAGGCGGCAACGGCCATCATAAGCAAGCGGGTCACAGCCGGGGATTGTATCATCACCATGGGCGCAGGAGATGTATATGCCATTGGCGATGCATTAATCTTAAAAGATTCGGAATAAATCACTCAATTCCTTAATACACTATACTGTATATCTGATAGCAGGTCGTACTGCATCAGCATAACACCTGTAGAACACACAAGAAGGGAGATATACAGTATGCTACACTGTGTAGAGGATAATGAGGCCCGTGTCATCGGCACCGTCTGCGGCTATCTTACATACAGCCACGAGGTGCACGGTGAGCAGTTTTTCCGTTTTATGCTGCGCTCAGACCGCCTGAGTGAAAATGCCGACCTCATTTGCGTGACAATTTCAGAAAAAATGCTGACAGAAATCAGCATTGATGAGGGCAGACGGCTTGAAGTGTCCGGCCAGTTCCGTTCCTACAACAATTATTCCGGCGAGGGCAACAGGCTGATTCTGACACTGTTTGCAAAGGATGCCGCTTTAGCTCCGGATGATGCCGAGTCCGTAAATGAAATTTATTTGAACGGCTATATCTGCAAGCCTATTATTTACCGGGTAACGCCCTTTGGCAGAGAGATTGCCGATATACTTCTGGCGGTGAACCGGGCCTATAACAAATCCGACTACCTGCCCTGCATCGCTTGGGGTAGGAATGCCCGCTATGCACGACGTCTTTCCGTGGGGCAAAACGTAAAAATCTGGGGCAGAATGCAGTCCCGCGAGTATCAAAAGAAAATCAGCGACACAGAGACCGTGACCAAAACCGCCTATGAAATTTCGGTCAACCGGCTGGAGTTAGGCGACGACATACGCCCGAAAAGGGAGGAGCAGGATTTTACAAATGAGGAAGACGGATATTCTATTTGATTTGGACGGAACGCTGACAGACCCGATGACGGGCATCACCAAGTCTGTGCGCTATGCCTTAGAAAGCTATGGCATTAAGGTAAACGCATTGACAGAGCTTACAGGCTTTATTGGCCCACCGCTTAAGGCCTCCTTTCAGCATTATTACGGCTTCAGCGAGGAGCAGGCCACGGAGGCCGTGGAAAAATACCGCGAATATTTCAGCGTGACGGGTCTGTTTGAAAATGAGGTATACCCCGGCATACCCGAGCTGCTTAAGGCTCTCTCCGACCGTGGATGCCGACTCTATGTGGCCACCTCAAAGCCCACCGTGTATGCCGAGCAGATCCTCAGACATTTCAAGCTGGATACATATTTTACCTTTGTTGGCGGTAGCCTGCTTTCCGGCGAACGGGTGGAAAAGGTGGATGTCCTCCGCTATGTACTTGGAGAAAATAAGATAGAAACAGAGGCCGCCGTGATGATTGGCGACCGTCGCTTCGATATAGAGGGCGCGAAAGCCTGCGGCATTTCCTCCATCGGTGTTCTCTACGGCTATGGCAGCAGGGAGGAAATGGCTGTTGCTGGCCCGGACGCCCTGGCAGAATCCGTCTCCGATTTAGGTCAGATATTGGCCTGATTGCAAGCCACCCTAACACTTTTATTACCTACACAGCATGAGCCCTGCGGATGCATCCATCCACAGGCTCATGCTTTATCTTTATTCTGTGCTACTGAAGCCCTCCAAAAAATATACAAAAATCCAAAATTCGTAAAAAGTCTGTTGACAAACCATCCCGTGACAGATATAATTATTGGTAAGGAGGCGATAACATGTTAGCGATAATCAATGCAACACTAGTTATGCCGGATCATTTTATTCCAAATGCTTCCCTCCTGATTGACGATGGAAAGATTGTAGATTTCGGCAAAAAGCTTGCCATTCCGGAGGGAGCCGAGATTCTGGATGTAAATGGCCTGTATGTAGGTCCCGGCCTGGTTGACATACACACCCATGCCGATGGCGAAACATGGTTTTACGATGATCCCGAAAAGTGTTCCAAAACGCTGATTGATCATGGCGTAACAACCGTTTTGCCCACCTTGTATTACAGCTTAAACCGCCAGCAATTTTTAGATGCTATTGATACAATAGATGCTGCCGCGGCTGCTGGTAAAATGCCTAACTTCGCAGGCTATTACATGGAGGGTCCGTATCTGAATCCCAACTTCGGTTGTGACAGGGAAAATAATCCCTGGAGAGGCGAAATTAAAAAAGAGGATTATGAGGAAATTTTAAGCAAGGTTAAGCACACGGCAAAGGTTTGGGCGCTTTCCCCCGAGCGCGAGGGAAATATGCAGTTTGTAAAGGACGTAAAGGAAGCCATTCCAGATATTGTCTTTACTGTGGCACACTCAGAAGCAACGCCCGACCAGATTGAAGAGCTGATGCCGCTGGGGCTTAAAATCGGCACACATCACACCAACGCAACCGGAACGCTTGAAAGCTTCCCCGAATGCAGGGGCGTGTGCGTAGATGAAGCTGTCAATTATAATACAGATATCTATGCAGAGCTCATTTGCGATTCCTTGGGTATTCATGTGCATCCGTATAATTTGCGCCTGCTAACAAAAATTAAGGGTAAGGAAAAGATTATTTTAATTTCCGACTCCTGCGTGTTCTATGGCCCGCCCATTCCGGGATGTGAAGAAGCCTTTGACATTTGCTTTGATTTTAACGGCGAAATTGCCGGTTCTAAAATGACATTGGATATTTCTTGCCGTAACATGATGATGCATACAGGCTGCTCCGTTTGCGATGCGTTCCGTTATGCATCCTACAATCCCGCAAAGGCACTGGGCTTTTCTGATTTAGGCCAAATTAAAAAGGGAAACACAGCCAATTTAACCATTGTGGATCAATGGTTTAACGTAAAAAATACTATATTAAAAGGAGAAATTTTAAAATGAGTAATTTTATTACTGACCCGGCAACAAAGTTTGATTTTCAGCCGCATGAATTTGTTCCCTTCAAGGACAAGAAGGTTTGCGATTATGTTCGCAGCCTCAGCGGCAAGGACCTCGAAAAGAGAGAGGATTGGTGGCATCCCGAGTTCAATGTAAAGGTTATGATGAACCCCCACCCCGTTCTCATCGCAACGCTTTTCGAGCGCTTAAGAGCAGCTTCTGAAGCAGGCAAGAGCTTTACAATGATCCTCGGCAACCCCGAACCGGATACATATATTCCGCTTGCACAGCTCATTAACTATTTTGGCATCGATTGCAGCAAGGTTCACCTTGTGGCTGAGGATGAGTGGGCAGACGAAGCCGGCAATATCGCTCCTATTACATATGAAGCAGGCTTTGCACATTCTATGATTAAGTATCTCTACTATCAAATTGATGAAAAGCTACGTATGCCTATGGAAAACGTTCACTTCCCCACGAACGCAAACATTAAAGATTATTCCAAAATCATTGATGACATCACCGAGGGAACAGGTGCTGATATTGCATCTACCTCTCCCGGATGGGCTGGCCATATGGCATTTGTTGATCCCATTCCTGAGTTCATCGGCAGTGGTGATATTGAAGAATGGCTCAACCAACCCGCACAGATTGTTAAGCTTCACCCGATGACCATTATGCAGAACTCCTTGAACGGCACATTCGGCCAGTCAGGTGACATCGCTAATGTTCCGCCGTGTGCAGCAACCATCGGTCCTCTCGATGTAATGCGCGCAAAGGAAAGAATTGAGGTTCATGCACTTGCAACCTGCGGCACATTCTCTTCCTGGCAGAGAATGACAAGCCGTCTTTGCACACATGGTCCTATTACACCTTATCTCCCGAGCTCTATGCTCCAAACAAAGAAAACCCAGGTTTATATCAGCGAGGAGCTGGCAGCACCCTTTGAGTGCTGGGAGAAGGTTGGATATTAATTAATATTTAACTAAAACAGAAAGGGCTGTAGCAAAATGCTACAGCCCCTTTTATTTGCTCGAAAGGACTTCGTTCATCACAAAGACAAAATGCAGCAAGCCAATAATGCCTTGCTGCATTTGATCCTACATATTAAGCGGGTGGGAAGCCAAAATTATTTAAACTTTCTCTTTCTGGCCGCTTCAGATTTCTTTTTTCTTTTTACACTGGGCTTTTCGTAATGCTCTCTCTTTCTAATTTCAGAAAGTACGCCGTCCTTCGCGCAGGAGCGCTTAAAACGACGAAGGGCACTATCTAAAGATTCGTGATCTTTCAGTCTGATTTCAGACATGTTATTCCCTCCCTCCGCTGCCTTGAGTCAGGTTGGTCTTTGCAGATACATAAAACTACAAATTACATTATACCTTTTTAAAAACAAAATGTCAACACAAATTTTTATATATTTCACAATTTATTAATTATTTTATATATTTTAGATTATTTTTGTGCAATCTGTAGAGAAAAAAATAACATTACAAGAGCTAAACCGCACACACCTAAAGTGTCGTTTCCCAAAGAGGGATATCCTTAAGTCAGCTCCATATGGAGCGTCCCTCGTTAATGCCGTCCAATTTGTTTATAGGGCTGTGATTCACCTGATATTCCTTGTATTGCACTCCCTGGTATACCAAAAGCCAAACTCGCAAAATATGCCCCGAATTGCCGTTTTAAACTAATTTATCTTGCTTTTCGTATATAAGCCCGCCTCGACAGACTTTTACAAAAAAAAGCGTCGGTCAGAACATAGCCCGGACCGACGCACTTTTTTACCATTTGATTTACTCATCAATTTCTATTTCAATTTTGCCGCTACAGTTCGGGCAGACAAGGTCATTATCCAGCATATCCTCGTCGAAATAAACCAGTTCCTTGCAATGCGGACATTCAATTTCGTAAAATTCCTCATCTTCAAAGTCGTCGTCCTCATCACAATCGCAGCAATCACAGTCGTCATGATCACCACAGCTGCAAGCCTCTGTGATTTCCTGTGCAAAATCGTCCAAGTCATCCACACGCTCTTCACATTCAGCAAGCGCCTCGCTGTTGTCCTCAATCGTAGCAGCCATTTCCTCTAACACATCAATGATTTTAACAAGCAGCTTACCCTCATTGCTTTTTTCATCCACATTAAGGCCTTCTGCAAGCCCTTTTAAATACGCTGCTTTTTCTGATAAATAACCCATTTTACAGCACCTCCAATAGATTAAAAGGTCACCTTCGTTTATACGCGCTCCATGTATTCGCCGGTTCTGGTATCCACACGAATCACATCATCCTGATCAACGAACAAAGGCACGTTAATGGTCGCACCGGTTTCCAGCGTAGCCGGCTTGGTAGCACCTGTGCTGGTGTCGCCCTTAAAGCCGGGCTCCGTTTCCGTAACCTTCAGCTCCACAAAGGTCGGCGGCTCAACACCGAATACCGAACCCTTGTAGGAAAGAACAACCACGTTCATGTTCTCGGTCACGAATTTAAGCGCATCGCCCAGCTGATCCTGAGAGAGCGGCATCATATCAAAGGTTTCATTGTCCATAAAATAGAACAAATCACCGTCGTTATAAGAGTATGCCATATTTTTTCTCTCAATATGCGCCTTGGGCATTTTTTCAGTGGGACGGAAGGTTTTTTCCACCACCGCACCGCTAATAACATTCTTCAGCTTTGTTCTGACAAAGGCCGCGCCCTTGCCGGGTTTTACATGCTGAAATTCAACAACCTGATATACATTTCCCTCAAACTCAAAGGTTACACCGTTTCTGAATTCACCTGCTGAAATCATATTTTTTCTTAGCCTTTCTGCCCACAAAATTTTAGTAAAGCATCTTGCCGTGGGCGGACAAGACATGTGAAAATCGCTCACGACCCGGTACAGTATAAAACGCAATGCCGGGCAAAAAGCAAAAAAACCGTACGTCTTTAAAACGCACGGTTTTCTCTCATCAAAAACAACCAAATCACCTTACGCGCTTCGGCCATATGCTCCCGGAGCATGTCCGGCTGCTACAATCAAGTAAAGCTCCCGTGCTGCTTATATAACAGGGCAATGGCGTATTGCTTGTTTCACGGGCACATCACAGCCCTCTCAAAACGGCCAAAACGCCGCCACAGAGCCCCTTATGCGCCTTTACCTAAAAAGAATAATGCAATTGAAGTTACCAAAAAAGCAATCGCAATAACCGAAGTCCATTTTTCTAAAATGGCATCAATTGTTCTGCCCTTGTTTTTGCCGAAGAACGTCTCAGAACCGCCGGCAATGGTGCCGGAAAGCCCCGCCTGTTTGCTCGATTGAAACAGGACAACAACAATTAACAAAATGGTGATGATGATATGCAGAATCTGCACAGCCAGCAACATTTGCATTTACCTCCATCAATTCTCTTCGCAAGCCAAAAAAGCTTACTGCTCTTTGATACCGAAACGTTTTCTGAACTTTTCAACACGTCCGCCGGTATCAACCAGCTTCTGCTTACCGGTAAAGAACGGGTGGCATTTGGAACAAATTTCAACCGTGATGTTCTCCTTGGTAGAGCCGGTCTCGATTACGTTGCCACAGGCACACTTAATCGTTGTATCAGAATAATTAGGATGAATTCCTTCCTTCATTTGTTTCACCTCTTTCAGCCATTAACATATCGCAAAGATTATATCATATTTACTCTTTGTTTGCAAGTTTTTTTTATCCAAA
Organism: Oscillospiraceae bacterium; assembly: GCA_015068615.1. Lineage (GTDB taxonomy): Bacteria > Bacillota > Clostridia > UBA1381 > UBA9506 > UMGS755. The sequence goes on from SVKE01000043.1 coordinate 11,337, forward strand.
ATTAAATATACAATCGTTTAGATGTATTTAGGGGTCAATTCCTTTATTTTTTAAGCGTTTTTCAATAAAGACATCATAGAACACAAGCTTGATAACTGCTATCACCGGCACCCCTAAAAACATGCCTAAAATACCGCCAAAGGTGCCGCCAACGGTGACGCCCGCAATGACCAGCAGCGGGCTGATACCCATTTGGTCGGACATGATTTTCGGGCTGATAATCAGATTATCCAAAATCTGTATGCCCACCGCGTACAAAATGACCCACAGTGCCATAATCGGCTTATAGAAGAACACCAGCACAACGCAGGGAATGGCACCGATATAAGGCCCGAAATACGGAATCATATTGGTGATGGCTATAAAAAGCGCAATGAGAGGCGCAAGCGGAATGCCAATGGGCACCAAAACCATAATGCCTATAATAAACATAATGAGCGATTGCAGCAGCTTGCTGACAATAAAGTTCAAAAAAATGTTGTTAATTTTCCGGCCGGTGCTTATGATGCCTTCGGCTCGCTCCTTGCTGCAAAGAGCATAAAGAAGCTTCTGGGCAGCCCGTGCAAGAGTATCCTTGCTATATAGAAA
>SVKE01000044.1 GCA_015068615.1 Oscillospiraceae bacterium
CCCGGTACGGCATACACATCGGATTTTACCTCATAATATACTGTGCCGTTTCCTGCCATCGTGCCGGCGTCCGTCACCACAACACCATCTGCCCGCCTCGCCTTTACCGCCAGCGTGCAGCCCGATGCGTCATAGGGCTTCCCCTCCGAGACGAACACAATTCCCAGCCGGTAAGCCGATACATCCCCCGGGGTAAATACAGCATCTGTATAGGTCGTACGCGGCCCCTGCAAAGATAGTTTATATCTATATGTAATCATCTTTTACCCCCTAACTACACGCCAAGAATTACCCAATTATATGTGACGCCTTTAAGATTTAACTGGTTTTTTGCGACATCTACCGACGAATTCCCGTACCAAGAAACGGAGTCGTCCTTCCATGTAAGAATAATGGACACATCTGTATATGTCGACGTCCATTTCGTGGCGCTTGTTTGCCCGTACGGGACACAAATACCGCCAACAGCCAGCAAAAGCGGCTTAATGCCAGGTGTCAAAATATTGGGGTTGCTTGCACCGTACAATCCGGTTCCAATATAGCTTCCATACGCAATCTTTGCACCGCCGGAGGCCAAAGGGATTTTGAAAACAGAGGCTCGTCTGATATCCGTAACCGTCATCGATGTGCCACCAACATCAAGCCGTGCAATTCCAATCTCGCCGTCTTGCGGTTCTGTTTGTCCCTGTTTCAAAACCAGTTCAAGCGTTTTGTCTGTTTCATCCAGTCTCAATACGACTAGATCTGTCCGAGTTCCTTCTAATGTGGTAAAATCACACCCTTCACTTCCTAGAACATAGCAGTAGCCCCGCAAATAGGCGCTTCCCCCCAAGATACGAACCGTCAAACCTTCCGTGTAGACCGGTTTTAAACTGTCAGTATTCATCATGACTCCGTCAGAACAGATATTCCCCAGATAGGACACCATATCAGCTGCAGAATAGGCTATGCCGTCAAAAAATAACCCTTTTCCATTACTCATCTCACTGACTCCTCCTTATTTTTTTGATAATACTTTCTTTCTTCTCGCCAAATGTCGGCTCTATCTTTACGCCCTCTATATCATAAGATTCTTGGACTTCTGTAACCTGCTTGTCAAATGCTATGATCTCTCCGGCGATCTCCGTGCGAACCGTTACATAATCGCCTAAATCCCAATCAGAGCGGTAAGATAGTCTTCCGCCGTCCACGGCTTCTACGCTTTCTTTTGGTCCGTTCTCTTGCAAATATGCCTCTCCATGAGACCGCACCTCTGTTACATCATCACTGGATATGCTGGTTGTCCCTTCCCTGCGTAATATCCCGATTCCGCCGCCAACTTTATCAACATACTGCTCTTCTTCCTCACCGCCACTGGCAGTGTACAATGTGTTAATGCTTGTCAGCTGATCATCGGTATATGCTGTTGAAGAAATATTTTTAAATTCTCTGCAGAAAATCACCGGCGGCACCAAAGCTTGCTCTGCCGTTCTGTCAATTCCCTCAACCACATCAAAATAGAATTTCTGTGTTGACGGTTCAAATTCGACACGCCAGCCTAAGCCTGCGTATTGACCAATGTTTTTGAGTTCTTCTGACAGCTTCGTGAATTTCGCCTGCCATGCTACATCACCAAGACCTCGGCTTTTGTTGTCCGCTATCACAAAACCGTCTATTCGCCGTTCCTCATCGGTCGCCTCTACCAAATGCTCAGCAACATAGTGCTTCATGACCGTTTCTCCGTCCCCCTTAATCCGGTCGTATGAATAAAGAGGGTCAATTTCACCGGTCATATAATAAAACGGCGGAACGATAATAACGGCCTTGTTGTGTCCAACGCGTAAATACTTCTTAATATCGTTAACGCCAAGAACGCGTTTCCCTGTACTTTCTACAATATCCGCTACCGCATCGCGAAAAAATTCTTTCTCTCTCGGCATAAAACCTCTCCTCTCTTTTGTTTCTCTTATGGTTTGCCGATGGAGCCTGTACGCATCGGGCAATTATCACATTATTGAAATGATAACTTTTTCCGCTTCTGCCATAGGGAGCTCAATGTGTGCATCAAGCTCTCTTTGCTTCCTGGCAAACATTTCGTCAATAACGATTTTTAATGAATTCCAATCCGCCTTTGTAATGCCTTCGAGCCGCTTTGCGTACTCTGCGATTTTTTTCATGCTGATTCATCCTCCCTTCTTATCTTGTCTTCGACGCCCCGCTATGCTATAATGTTAGCGAGGTGATTTTCGTGAAACAACTTGATTCTCGCAGTGAAACTATTCTAAAATACATTGGCTCCCATAACCCTACAACTTTTAAGGCGCTTCATCAACGTTTTCCACGGCTAAGCGAAAAAGACTTAAAGGGAATTATAGATATTCTTGAAAAAAAGAAATTTGTCAACCTTCCCAATTCAGACCGTTTATTTTATGGTCGCATAACGCTTGATGATTTAGAGGTTTCCATCACATATGCAGGGCAGTTATATCTCGAAAATCTGTCATACCGTTCCGAAGAACGTCGCTTCGCTCGATTCCACACTTGGGCTAACACAATAATTGCTATATTGGCATTTCTGACCGCTATCCCAGCTTTGATATTATCAGTAATGCAATTACTGCAAAGATAAGTGCTGTTGTGCTTAAAATAGTTTGTGCCCACCGCATCCGTCTGTGAAAAATTTTTTCGTGCGGACATTGAGACCCCATACACTGAGCCAAAGTGCATTTGTCACAATATTTTGACATAATATTTCTCCCTCTCCTTCTTTTGTTATCGTTTAAGCAACATTATCGTTAAAAAAAATTTCGTTTTCCAAATGAAAATGCTTCTTAATTGCTTGGATCTCAGATAAAAGAAAATCAGAATGGCCATTGATTTTAGCAGAAACAGTAGCAACACTTAATCCCAAAAAATTTGCTATATCCTTATATGTTAAATTATTGCCTCGTAGCCATCCTTTAAATTTAGAATACGGCTCGTGTATTTTTTTCACCCTTATCCCTCCTTTTTAAGTTGTTGCTTTTATGATAACACCTTTTTGTTGCTTTGTCAATAACAAATTTAAAAATTTTTTATTTTCATTAAAAAATACTTGCATTTTGTTATTTTTTATGATAACATCGTGTTATCGGAGGTGACAACGATGTTTGGAAAAAGACTGAAGGAATTGCGCGACGAGCGTAATTACAGTATGGACAAACTGATAGAATTATATAACGAAAAATATAATGCCAAAATGAACAAAAGCACATTAAGCCGATATGAAAACGACTTGCAAGACCCTATCTATACAGTGGTAGTCAACTTTGCGGATTTTTTTGGGGTTACCATAGATTATTTAACCGGGAACACGGACCGCTTCCCCTCTCCTGGCGTCACAGAGGACTATACTACATTCCCAGTCATTGGCGAAATCGCCGCAGGTTATGACCGTATTGCCACAGAGAATTGGGACGGCGAAAAGATAGACATCCCCAATTCTTATTTAGGCGGCCGAAAACCGGCAGAATTCTTTGTTTTGCTCGTTAAAGGAGATAGTATGTACCCAATGTACCAAGAGGGCGACAAAGTGCTGATTTTGAAACAAACAACCTTAAACTACAGCGGACAAATCGGTGCTATCATATATAGTGAAGACGAATGCGCCACGCTCAAAAAGATAGAATACGCAACAGGTGAGGATTGGCTAAAACTTGTACCTATTAACCCAAATTGCCCGCCTGTAACGATTGAAAACGAGGCCTTAGAGCATTGCCGCGTCCTCGGAATCCCTAAATTAGTTATCAGAGAAGTAAATTAAGAGCAAAATTTTAAACAACGAAGGAGAATGACATTGAGCAAAGAGTTTAACAAAGATAAAGCCGCCCAACTCCCACTCAAATCGTCATTATTTCCAGCCAAATGATACTAAAAATGGAAAATTCGTACCGAAAATAACTTAAAAAGTTTAAAAATCACACAAAAAAATTAGCAATTCTTATTGACACACAAAAATTTGTATGATATTATTAGAGTACAAAATATGCTATGTGCATATAATAATATTGTGGTCCGTGCTTGTATAGACGGGCCGCATCAGTAAGGGTTGCGTGCTTAAGTGCGTAGCCCTTTTACTCTTTTTATGAGGTGATAAAATGAAATCCATGGCTTTTATTGATTATCAAAACTTTGAAATAAGCAAGGCAGAGTATTTAAAATCAATCCGTGAAGAAAGGTTCAATGTAAACTTCTCTGTTCTGGCAAAGAACCTAAACGACAGAATTGACATTAAGCCCACGCTGATGAAAACTTACCTGTTTGCATATAAACCGTGTGATGACCTTCTAAAACTGCCCGCACAAAAGAATTATTATAATTGGGTATCTAGTCTCAAGAACAAGGCCTACTTCGAAGTAATAGAAGGAACGCAGGAAATCAGGCCCGCTTCCAAGGATGTGGATATAGATATAAACGATATCAGCACATATAAAACAAAAGAAAAAGGAACAGATATAAATCTGGCCGTGCAGATGTTATCTAAGGCATATCAAAACGCTTACGATGTGGCCATTTTGGTTTCAGGAGACACAGATTACATACCGGTAATTAGAGAACTGCACCACATAGGCAAAATTGTTGTTCTCGCCTCGCTCCCCAACCAAAACATAGTAAAGTATGAAGAGTACAGAGATGCTCACTTAAGAATGGATGTCAATTTCTTAAAAACGTGCACAAAATAAAAAGCCCCTGCCGCGCTACCAACACGACAGAGGCCAAGGAGTGCATATGATATATACACCCACAGTTCAAGGTAAGTATATCATATACACCCCTTATTTGTCAAACCCAAATACAAAAGGAGTGTATTTTTATGCCTACAACATCCCGAACCAATACAGCAACCTGGCTTGACGATTACAATCGTTGGCAAATCAAAGTAATGAAGAATGGCGTACGAAAGACATTTACCGATCCAACGCCGGGACGAAAAGGTCAGCGGGCTTGCAACGCCAAAGCTGATGCTTGGTTAAATGACGATATTGTAGATGGAAACCGAAGGATATCCGCCTTGTTTGCTGATTATTTAAACGAACTGAAAATAACATCATCTAGGACAAATTATGTCAAAACAAAATCCATTGGGGATAATTGGATCCTGCCCAATCTCGGAAAATTAAAAATTGCGCAGCTGAACGAACAACACCTGCAGGATATGATTAATAAAGCCTTCAAAAAAGGTCTTGCAAAAAAATCTCTTGAAAATATCCGCGGTTTTACGAACACCTTTATTAAATACTGCCGCAAACGACAGGCCACTAGACTTTTCCCGGAAAATGTAATTATCCCTAAGGGAGCACCCACAAAACCGAAAAATATTCTGCAGCCCGACGGATTAAGGATATTGTTCACCAGCGACAAAACAACACTGTATAAAAAAGTAATTACCGACCCTTATATTAACGCTTACCGTTTTGAGGTAATCACCGGTATGCGACCTGGTGAGATTATGGCGCTGAAAAAGACGCAAATCATAAATCGTATTGTCACATTGAGAAATTCAAAAAACTCTCTAAACGAAATTACAGAGGGGAAAAACGGAAATGCAAGGCGAAGATTTGCCCTTACAGATAGAGGGATGCAAATCGTCAAGGAGCAAACAGAGAAAAATCCAGACAGCGAATATCTTTTTGGTGAAATGACCTTATCTAGATACGAAAAATATTGGGACCGCTATCGTAAATATAACGGCTTAGGGGATACCACGCTATACGAACTGCGTCACACGTTTGTATCAATTTCCAAGAACCTTCCGGAAGGAAAAATTAAACCCATTATCGGTCATTCACAAAACATGGATACCTTTGGCGTGTACGGACATGAAGTTGCCGGCGAGCTGGAAGACACCGCAGATAAAATAAGCCAATTCTTTGATTTGTTTTTAAAATAATTAAAAGTGGGTTATTGGGTGGGTTATTTCTCGACCCTTATCGCCCACAAACCGCTCTATGACCGCATTATCAAGTTTATGTATTAGGAGTTCGATTCTCCTCATCTCCACCACGTCAGAGCAAAGTGCGTTTGACTCCGTTTCCGCCGTATGGCGAAAACATCCGTCCACTTCCTTGCTCTTCCTTCTCCCCAAAAAGCCAACGGCTTTTCGGGGGCCCCGGAAGTTCCAATGGAGAAAATTTGGATATCAAAGCATCTGCTCCACCACGTCAGAGCAAAGTGCGCTTTGCTCTGACTTTTTTTGTGTAACGAAAAGGGGCTACAGCACTTTGCTGCAGCCCCTTTTCTGATCTTTTTTTATGCATTTTCTGCCAAAAATGCGTTGATTCTCTCAACCAGCGCATCCGCATCCTCACCATGTACGGCGCAGGCTTCTGCAATGGATTCACCGCTGGCCGACGGGCAGCCCAGGCAGTGCATTCCGATTTCAAAGAAGAACTTTGCAGTTCCCTCATGCATTCTCAGCACATCCATAATAATGGTTTCCTTTGTCACTTGATTTGCCATCTGACATTCTCCTTCCAAAATATATAAATTTTTTATTAGACATCCAAAAGCTCTAAAATATCATGCAGAACATAGTCTGCCCCTTCTTTTTCAAAATAATCCCGCGCGTTCAAACCGTCAATGCCGGTTAAAACCGCCGCAAAATCACAGCCGGCCGCCTTGGCTGCAAGCAAATCGCAGCCCGCATCACCAATCACCAGCGTTTTTTTGCAACGCTCCCTATCAAAGCGACCCGCAACCAAATCCGTATCGGTCACCGTGTCGCCAAAAATACCTTTTAAAAAGATGTAGGGATGCGGCTTGGTGAGCACCAGCTCCGGCATGGTTTCCCGCAGCTTGTTTTGTGCCCTTTGTACCTCATTATGCGTCACAACAGCCTCCGGAGAGAAATACCCATACGCGCCCCAGCGCACCAGAGGATTTTGCATTTCAATGCGAGGCCGGCCTGTGCCGATGCCCAATTTTACGTTTTCTGCCAGGAGAGAAAAAAGAACAAGCAGCTTCTCCTTATCCACCAATGGTTCTTCGCCAAAGGTCAGGCCGGGTTTTCCTTCCTGTATCGTCGGCTTGCCCCAATACTCAGGGAAAAGTGCGCTGCCTAAAAACCATTCCTGAAAAGCGTCCTGCACCTTGCGCCAAAGACCGCCCTGATGCACCGCCTCGTCCTCCGGCAGCCCGGCTTTTTCGCGGAGTGCCGTACCGACGGCACCGCACAGCTCCGTTGGGGTTTCCGGCAGGGCGCAGAGCCAGCAAAAGACCTCCTCAAAGTCCCGCGTGTCCAGTACCAGCGCGCCGCTGACGACAAACCACGCCAGATCCCAGTTATTATTGATGCCGCGTTTCTTCACGGTTTTAATCACAGCATCATGGCAGAACACCTTTTTGCGTATATCGCCGATGCGCGTCGAAACCGCCGCTACATCCAGAGGCTTTGTGCCGCAGTAACGCTCGCTGCAAAGCAGCTCCCAAACCGTGAGTGCGGCCGTGTTCCAATATACCTCTTCGCTGGTAACGACACCATCTAAATCCAAAAGGACCGTGTCATAATCCTTGATAAACGATTTTAATTGATGCAAGATAACGACTCCTATTCTACGGTAAAGCTCACCGCTCCGGCAACGCCGGCTGAACGGTTTTTACGAGCCGGATCGCGGTATAACGCACGTCCCAGCGCGATACCCAGCGCACGGAAAACCGCCTCCCAGATGTGATGGCCGTTTCTGCCGCTCTCCAGGCTGATGTGCAGGGTGCATTGCGCGCCCTGACAAATGCCCTCTAAAAAGGTTTCAAGATCTTCACTCAAAACATTCTCCGTGGTCTCCGGGATGCTGACCTTGGTATCCAGCGTAAAATATGCCCGTTCCTCAAAGCTGACCGCGCACAGGGCCCGTGCCTCATCAATGATGCCGATGCCGTCACCATAACCGGCGGCGCCGGCCTCCCGATTCTCCCAGACAAAGGCACGTAAGGCCTTACCAAGCGTGATGCCCAAATCCTCATAAATCACATGATTCAGATTGTATTCATCCAGAGAAAAATCCGTCTCCACTGTAATGCCGCTGCGCCAAGCGATGTGCTCAAGCATGTGGGAGAAAAAAGGTGCATGGGTTTTAATCAGTTTGCGATAATCCGCCGGAAGTCCTGTGGCAGAAAGCCTTACGGTCATAACTGATTCCGTCGTTTTTCTTGTCACACAGATGTTATCCTTCATTATCTGTACTCCTCTCTTCAACCGCCAGAGCGTGCGCATCAAAGCCCTCCACTCTAGCTATTCTACCGGCATGGCCGCGTACCCTTTGGAAGCCCTCGCGGGAGGCATATCCCACGGATGACCGTTTTAAAAAGTCCATGACAGATACCGAAGAATAGGTCTTGGCAAAGCCCCCGGTGGGTAAAATGGCATTGGGTCCCAATACAAAATTACACAGGGTAACGGGCGTGTATTCACCCAAAAGAATTTCGCCGGCGTTTTTAATTTTTTCCAAAACGGCAAAGGGTGTTTTTGTCATAACCTCCATATGCTCCGGCGCATACTCATTGACAAAGTCGATGGATTCGGCAAGACTCTCTGTCAAAATCACGCCGCCATAGGTTTCAAAATTCGTTTTAATAAAGCTCTGGCGCTTCTCCGACAGCTTGGGCAGCTGTCGTTCAATAATAGGCAGCACCTTGTCTACCAGCTCGCGGGAATGGGTGACCAAAAGCGCCGCAGAATCCGGACCATGCTCTGCCTCAATCATCACGTCAAGTGCCACCTTTTCCGGGTCTGCATGCTCATCCGCTAAGATGATCACCTCGCTCGGTCCGGCCGGCAGACCGCTATCAATATAGCTGGACAACACGCGCTTGGCAGCCGTTGCATACGAATTTCCCGGGCCAATAATTTTGTGACATTTGGGAATGGTTTCCGTGCCAAAGGCAACCGCAGCCACCGCCTGAATTCCGCCAACCTTATAAATATCCTTAATGCCGATGATTTTGGCTGCGGCCAACAGCGCGTCATCACAGTTGCCTTCCTCATTGGGCGGTGTTACCACAGTAATCTGCGGCACCCCGGCAACCAGAGCCGGCACCCCCAGCATTAAAAGCACAGAGGGAAAGCTCCCCTTGCCGCGGGGTACATACAGGCAGACATCCACAATCGGCGTTGTTTTTTCGCCCACCATCAGGCCCTCATCCACATTGGTAAACCACAGCTCCTCCGGCATCTGCTTTTCATGGAAATCTCTAATGTTTTTCGCCGCATAGCTAATGGCATCACGCGTCTCTTTATCCAGCCGGTTGTAGCCGGCTTCAATCTCCTCCGGGCGCACCTTGATGGCATCCGGCGCAAGAGATACACCGTCAAACTTCTCGGTGTATTTGAGCACCGCACTGTCGCCGCCTGTTCGGATGTCCTCAGCAACCTCCTTGGCAAGCTCCATCTGTCGGCTGATATCCTGCTCAGCCCGCTTCATTACAAACTCTTTTTCCTTTTCGGTCAAATCCTTCCAAACACGAATTTTCATTCCGGTGATTTCCTTTCCTCTGTTTAGCTGTATTCTCATGAAAGCCACATAACTTTTGGTAAATCATTTCATTTTTATTATAGTAACACAGTCACGGAATAATTGCAAGGCATCCGACATAAAAATTAAATATAATTTAATCATTTTTATGCTCTCGGCTAAAAATGTGTGAAAGCTGTTAAGTTTTTTATAAACATTATGTAAACTTGTGCAGATTGCCAGCTAAAAAGTTATTCACACAATCAACAGGCTTATTAACAAGATTTTCGGCGAAATTACGTATTTTTTAATGAGTTATTCACATTATTAACAGGTTATCAACAGTTTTTATTAACAAAACAAATGTTTGTAACAGAACTGTAAAACGGCTTTAATACAGTCAAAATGAATTAGTTTACATAAAACAGGATTATAGGAAAGTGGGGATCTTTTTGCAAAAAAAAGCAGGAAGTTTGTTAAAAATTGCGGCCATTTATTTAGGTACCGTTTTGGGCGCAGGTTTTGCCTCGGGACAGGAGCACATCCTTTTTTTTGTGCGCTTTCTCAGGCGCGGAATGCTCGGTTGTCTTCTGGCGGGCATCCTGTTTTGTCTGCTGGGCGCACTGATTCTAAAGGAGAGTCATGGGCTTTTGAAAAAAACACATCGCTGCTACCTGGCAAGCCTGTTCGGAAAGCGCTTTGCCTCAGCCTTCGCCTTTATTACAGAGCTTTTTTTATGCATCAGCTTTTGCATCATGCTCTCAGGTACAGGTGCTTTTTTTAAAGAACGGCTCTCCCTGCCGCCGATTTACGGAATTCTGCTTACCGATGCCATCTGCCTCGCTGTATTTTTATATGATTTGCAAGGACTTTCCGCTGTCAACCTCCTGCTAACCCCCTTCATGCTTTTGGGGACGATGTATGTGTGCCTGCATGCGCTTTTTACCGGCACAACCGCCGCCTGGGCACCACAGATACACCCACACGGGCAATTTCTGCCCTACGCCCTTTTTTATGTTGGCTACAATCTGCTGACCGCAACAGCCGTCCTGGTGCCGGCATCGGCTTTGGCGCCGGACAAAAAAACAGCAGCATTCGGAGGTGTGCTGGGAGGCCTGGCACTTTCCCTCATGGCAATTTTATGCTGCCTGGCTCTGTATGTCACGCCGCAGGTACACGGCGCAGCTCTGCCCATGCTGCTTCTTTCTGAGCAGGCCGGAGAGCTCGCCTATGTCTGCTACTCTGCCGTTTTATATATGGCCATGCTGACCACAGCGGTTTCCACGGGCTTTTCCGTCCGTCAACGGCTTGTAAGCCTGGGACTCGCCCCACGAAAGTCCGCAGCGTTTGTCTGTTTGATCGCACTACCCCTATCCCTGGTAGAATTCTCCGTTTTAATTGAGCGCTTTTACGTATTTTTCGGCATTTTCGGAATGCTTCTTATGTTTGCAATTTTATGGAAATGGTATAAAAATAAAGAATAAGTAAGAAAATTGAAGAATAAATGAGGATCCTCCTGATAAATCAAAAAATTCGCAAAAACCCTGTGGGCTCTCCGGTTGAAAAAAATTCCCGAAAAGGATAAGATATAAAAGCATGATTATACGGATATATTAGGATGTAGCGCGCATGCTTTGGGAGCAGGATGCCGCAGGTTCGAACCTTGCAACGCTCCTTATCTATCCCACACAACCGACAGTATAAGCTTTAAAAATGAATAACGGGGTGTAGCGCAGTTGGTAGCGCGCCTGCTTTGGGAGCAGGATGCCGCAGGTTCGAGTCCTGTCACTCCGACCACGTCGAAGCAAAGTTCGCTTTGCTTCGACTTTTTTATATAAAAAAGTCATCCGCCCGCTTCCTTGCTTCTCCTCTTTCACAAAAAGTCACGCTTGGCTCTCCTGCTCGGTTGTAAACGCCCTCGCAACGGTTCGCTGTCGCTACCAACTTTTTGTGAGTTTTTGACACGTTATGAACACTCGCTCCAAAACTCCATGGTGCCCGAAGGGCGCTGTGGAGTTTTTTGTTTATGTTACGGGGCAGGTCTGAGTGTTGT